>NZ_DAOMFK010000180.1:0-6547 GCF_035429765.1 Nocardioides sp.
TCCAGCGCCTCGGCGACCTCGAAGCGGGGCGCCCCGAGCTCGCGGGCGGTCCGCCGCAGCACCCGGGCCCGGGGGTCCTCGGCCCGGTAGACCCGGTGCCCGAAGCCCATCAGCCGCTCACCCGAGTCCAGCAGCTCCTTGACGTACGGCGCCGCGTCGCCGCGCCGCTCGACCTCCTCGATCATCCCGAGCACGCGCGAGGGGGCGCCGCCGTGCAGCGGCCCGCTCATCGCCCCGATGGCCCCCGAGAAGGCCGCCGCCACGTCGGCGCCGGTGGAGGTGATCACCCGGGCCGTGAACGTCGAGGCGTTCATCCCGTGCTCCGCCGCGGAGCTCCAGTAGGCGTCGATGGCCCGGACGTGGCGCGGGTCCGCCTCGCCGCGCCACCGGATCAGGAACTTCTCGGCCAGGCTGCGGCCGCGGTCCACCTCGCGCTGGGTGACCACCGGGCGCCCCAGCCCGCGGGCGGCCTGCGCGGCGTACGAGAGCACCATGACCGCCACCCGGGACAGGTCCAGCCGCGCCTGCTCGTCGCTGATGTCGTAGGTCTGCCCCATGCCGAGCATCGGCGCGAGCATCGCCACGCTCGCCTGCACGTCGGCGCGCACGTCGCCGGTGTGGATCGCGATGTTGTACGGCTCGGCGGGCGGGAGCCCCGGGGTGTAGGTGCCGTCCACCAGCAGGCCCCAGACGTTCTCGAACGGCACGCGGCCGACGATCTCCTCGATGTCCACGCCCCGGTAGCGCAGCGCCGAGCCCTCCTTGTCGGGCTCGGCGATCTCGGTCTGGAAGGCGATCACGCCCTCCAGGCCGTGGTGAACCTCAGTCATCTCGGTGTGACTCCTTCGTCAGCGACTCCGCGGATCGCGCGGAGCGCGGGGCAACAGGCCACCCGCGTCATCCTCCACCTCGCCCCTCGCCTCGCAGCACCGGCGCCGCTCCGCGGGCTACGCCCCCACCCATGGAGCCCGGCAGCGCCCCCGGCGGACCCGACCGGGCCGGGCCGCCCCCCGCGTGGGCGGCGCTGCGCAGGGCCTACGCCGGCGACGGCCTGCACGAGAGGGACCTCGCCGCCGACCCGATGGCCATGTTCGGGCGCTGGTACGCCGAGGCCGTGGCCGCCGGCCTGCACCAGCCCGAGGCCGTCGTGCTCGCCACCAGCACGCGGGACGGGCGGCCCTCCTCCCGGATGGTGCTGCTCAAGGGCGTCACCGAGTGGGGCTTCGTGTTCTTCACCAACCTGCTCTCGCGCAAGGGCACCGAGCTCGCCGCCAACCCCTCGTGCGCCCTGCTGTTCCCGTGGAACCCCCTCGAGCGGCAGGTGCGGGTGGAGGGGGTGGCCTCCCAGCTCCTCCGCGAGGACGTCGTGGCCCAGTTCGCCGCCCGCCCACGCCCGTCCCAGGTGGGGACCTGGGCCTCCCACCAGTCCCAGGTGGTCCCCGACCGGGACGCCCTCGATGAGGCGTACGCCCAGGCGCAGGCCCGGTTCGCCGACCAGCCCGAGGTTCCGCCCCCCGCGGAGTGGGGCGGGTACGCCGTCCGGCCGGAGACCGTGGAGTTCTGGCAGGGGCGTCCCGGCCGGATGCACGACCGCCTGGTCTACCGGCGCCGCGACGACGGCTGGCACGTGCAACGGCTCGCACCCTGAAAACCACTTGTGAGTGAGCACTCACTCAACTACCGTGGGGCGGGTGACTCCCCGCGCGCCCCGGCTGTCGGCGGCGGAGCGCCGGGCGGCCATCGTGGCCGCGGCGCTCCCCGTGCTGATCGAGCACGGCCGGGCCGCGACCACCAGGCAGATCGCCGAGGCCGCCGGCATCGCCGAGGGCACCATCTTCCGGGTGTTCACCACCAAGGAGGAGCTGGTCGACGCCACCCTCGACGCGGCGTTCGACCCGAGCGACTTCCTCGCGGCGCTGGCGGCCGTCGACCGCGACGCTGCGCTCCGTGAGCGGCTGGTGGCGCTGACCACGATCTTCCAGAAGCGCTTCTTGCAGATGTTCCGGCTGATGGCGGCCCTGGGCATCCCGCCCCCGGCCGCCAAGCACCGGGGGACCGAGCCCGAGGACTGGAAGCGCCAGGCGGGTGACCTCATGGTGGAGCTGATCGAGCCGGACGCGGCGGCGCTGCGGGTGCCGCCGGCCCAGGTGGCTCGCGTGCTCCGGCTGCTGACGTTCTCCGGCAGCCACCCCCACATCACCGACCAGCAGCTGCTCACGCCCGAGGAGATCGTCGGCGTGGTGCTGGACGGCGTACTCCTGCACCCCGACCGTCCGACGGAGGACCCATGCTGATCCGGGTCGTCCGGGAGTTCCTGCGGCCCTACCACCCGTGGCTGGCGCTCATCGTGGGCCTCCAGTTCGTGGCCACGGTGGCGGCGCTGACGCTGCCCAGCCTCAACGCCGACATCATCGACAAGGGGGTGACCCAGGGCGACACCGGCTACATCCTGCGCACCGGCGGGATCATGCTCGCCGTCGCGGTGCTGCAGGTCGCCTGCACGATCGTGGCCGTCTGGTTCTCCGCGCGCACCGCGATGGGCTTCGGCCGCGACCTGCGGGCCGCCCTGTTCCACCGCGTGGGCTCCTACTCCCAGCGCGAGGTCCAGCACTTCGGCGCCCCGTCGCTGATCACCCGCGACACCAACGACGTGCAGCAGGTGCAGATGCTGGTGCTGCTGGCCCTCACGATGATGGTGGCCGCCCCGATCATGATGGTCGGCGGTGTGGTGATGGCGCTGCGCGAGGACGTCGGACTCTCCTGGCTGCTCCTGGTCACCGTCCCGGCCCTGCTGCTCTCGGTGACGTTCATCGTGAGCCGGATGGTGCCCAGCTTCCGGGTCATGCAGGAGCGCATCGACGAGGTGAACCGGCTGCTCCGCGAGCAGATCACCGGCGTCCGGGTGGTGCGCGCGTTCGTCCGCGAGCAGCACGAGACCGAGCGGTTCGCGGTGGCCAACGACGAGCTCACCACGGTGGCGATCCGGGCCGGACGCTGGCTCTCGCTGATGTTCCCCACGGTGATGCTGATCCTCAACATCTCCTCGGTGGGGGTGCTGTGGTTCGGCGGCCACCGGGTGGACAACGGGCAGATGGAGGTCGGCCAGCTCACCGCCTTCCTGGCCTACCTCGTCCAGATCCTGATGTCGGTGATGATGGCGACCTTCATGATGATGATGATCCCGAGGTCCAGCGTCTGCGCAGACCGGATCGCGGAGGTGCTCGACACCGAGAGCTCCGTCGTCCCGCCCGCCGACCCGGTCACCACCCTTCCCGAGCCCGGCACGCTGGTCTTCGACCGGGTCGGGTTCAGCTACCCCGGCGCCGACCACCCGGTCCTCCGCGAGGTCTCGTTCTCGGCCCTGCCCGGGCAGCTCGTCGCCGTCATCGGATCGACCGGCGCCGGCAAGAGCACCCTGGTCAACCTCGTGCCGCGGCTGTTCGACGCCACCGCCGGCCGTGTGCTCGTCGGTGGCGTCGACGTGCGGGCCGTGGCTCCGGAGCGGCTCTCCCAGGTGCTGGGCCTGGTGCCGCAGCGGGCCTACCTCTTCTCCGGGACCGTCGCCAGCAACCTGCGCCTGGGCAACCCCGAGGCCTCCGACCAGGACCTGTGGGAGGCCCTGGAGATCGCCCAGGCCGCCGACTTCGTGCAGGAGCTCCCCGGGCAGCTCGAGGCGCCGGTCGCCCAGGGTGGCACCAACGTCAGCGGCGGGCAGCGGCAGCGGCTGGCGATCGCCCGTGCGCTGGTCCGTCGCCCGCAGATCTACCTGTTCGACGACGCCTTCTCGGCGCTCGACCTGGCGACCGACGCCCGGCTGCGCGCGGCCCTCCGGCCGGTGACCCGGGACGCGACCGTGCTGGTCGTGGCCCAGCGCGTCTCGACGATCCGCGACGCCGACACCATCGTCGTCCTCGACGACGGGGCGGTGGTAGGCCGGGGCACTCACGAGCAGCTGCTCGCCACGTGCGCGACGTACCAGGAGATCGTCTCCTCCCAGCTCGGCGCGGAGGAGGTCGCGTGACGACCCGCGAAGCCCCGAAGGCGACCTCGGGCCGGCTGCGCGAGACCGAGCGCATCCAGGCCGGGCCCGGCATGGGGCGCGGGCCGTTCGGCGGCGGCATGGTCGGTCAGAAGGCCACCCGCTTCGGTCCGTCGGCACGGCGGATGGTGGCCCGGATGCGACCGGAGCGCGCCAAGGCGATCGCCGTGGTGCTGCTGGCCGTCGTGAGCGTGACGCTGATGTCGGTCGGCCCGCGCATCCTCGGGCACGCCACCGACCTGATCTTCGCCGGCGTCGTCGGCGCCCGGATGCCGGCCGGTGTGTCGAAGGAGCAGGTGGTCGCGGCGATGCGGGCCAGGGGCGAGGACCGGCTCGCCGACATGGTCTCGGCCATGGACGTGGTCCCCGGCCAGGGCGTCGACTTCCAGGCGGTCGGCCAGGTCCTGCTGCTGGTGCTGGCGGTGTACGCCGCGGCCGCCGTACTGGCCTGGCTGCAGGGCTACCTGCTCAACGACGTCGTGCAGGCGACGGTACGCCGGATGCGCGCCGACGTGGAGGACAAGGTCAACACTCTGCCGCTGGGCTACTTCGACCGGCAGCCGCGCGGGGAGCTGCTCAGCCGCGTCACCAACGACATCGACAACGTCAGCCAGACCCTGCAGCAGACCATGAGCCAGCTCCTCACCGCACTGCTGACGGTGCTGGCCGTGCTCGGGATGATGTTCTGGATCTCGCCGCTGCTGGCGCTGGTGGCGCTGATCTCCGTCCCCGTCTCGATGGTCGTCGCCGGACTCGTCATGCGCCGCTCCCAGCGGCTCTTCGTCGACCAGTGGCGGCGTACCGGCCGGCTCAACGCCCACATCGAGGAGACCTTCTCCGGCCACGCCCTGATCAGGGTGTTCGGCCGCCAGCAGGAGGTGGAGCGCACCTTCGCGGAGGAGAACGAGAAGCTCTACGAGGCGTCCTTCGGTGCGCAGTTCGTCAGCGGTCTGATCATGCCCGTCATGATGTTCATCGGGAACCTCAACTACGTGCTGATCGCCGTGCTCGGGGGCCTGCGGGTCTCCAGCGGCGCGATCTCGCTGGGCGACGTCCAGGCGTTCATCCAGTACTCCCGGCAGTTCACCCAGCCGCTGACCCAGGTGGCCTCGATGACCAACCTGCTGCAGTCGGGCGTCGCGTCCGCCGAGCGTGTCTTCGAGCTCTTGGACGCCGAGGAGCAGGTGCCCGACCGGGACGGCGCCGCGGCACCCGAGGGGCAGCGGCACGGCGAGGTCCGGTTCGAGCACGTGAGCTTCTCCTACGACCCCGAGCGGCCGCTGATCCACGACCTGTCGCTGGTCGCCGACCCCGGGCACACGGTGGCGATCGTCGGCCCGACCGGTGCGGGGAAGACCACCCTGGTGAACCTGGTGATGCGGTTCTACGAGGTCGACGCCGGGCGGATCACCCTCGACGGCGTGGACATCTCCTCGATGCCGCGCAGCGTGCTGCGTGACCAGATCGGGATGGTGCTGCAGGACACCTGGCTGTTCGCCGGCACGATCCGGGAGAACATCGCGTACGGCCGGCCCGGTGCGACCGAGGAGGAGATCCTCGCCGCCGCGCGGGCCACCTTCGTCGACCGGTTCGTGCACTCGCTTCCGGAGGGCTACGACACCCACATCGACGAGGAGGGGTCGAACCTCTCCGCGGGGGAGCGGCAGCTGGTGACCATCGCCCGTGCGTTCCTGTCCGACCCGGCGCTGCTCATCCTGGACGAGGCCACGTCGTCGGTGGACACGCGCACCGAGCTGCTGCTCCAGCACGCGATGGCCGCCCTGCGCAGCGACCGGACCTCGTTCGTCATCGCCCACCGGCTCTCCACGATCCGCGACGCCGACCTGATCTTGGTGATGGAGGACGGCGCGATCGTCGAGCAGGGCACCCACGAGGAGCTCCTGGCCCGGGGCGGTGCCTACGCCCGGCTCTACCTGTCCCAGTTCACCCACGCCGACCCGGAGGCCGTGGCCTGAGTCCGCTCGTCGCCGGCCGCGGATCCTGGGTGAAATCGGCTTGAGTGCGGTCGCCCGGCCGCCTACCGTTGGTCGGACACGGGAAAGGAGGTGGTCCGACGGATGATTTCTTCAAGGACGCGTGAGGTGGCTGCCCGCTAGCAGCGGCCGCGACCAGTGCGTCGACGTCGCGCTGGTGAATCCCAAGCAGTCACCCGACCCGCAGGCGATCCGGATCCCACGTCCGCCGGAGGCGGCCCCACCGAGGGCCACGCCTGCGGGTCGCCCCTGTCCGGGCCTCTGCGCCCCTCATCCTGGTCGCCCGGGTGTGCGCCCGACCTCCGCGTCGCGAGGCTACTGGTGCGTACGACGCGTCTGGCATGTCGTACCCACCAGTAGCCGTCGGGCGGGGGTGTGGGGGGGGGGGGCCGGCCCCACGCCGGAGGAGGCTGCGGTCTGTGGCAGGCAGCCGACCCCTCACCCCGCGTGCTTCGCCGCGCCCCTCTCCCGCAAGGGGAGAGGGTAAGCCCCGAGCCGAGTTCGGAACCGTGGC
>NZ_DAOMFK010000181.1:0-6531 GCF_035429765.1 Nocardioides sp.
CTCGCGCCCCGCGCCCCGTTGACTCGCGCCCCGCGCCCCGTTGACTCGCGCCCCGTGCGTGGAGCCCGGACGCACCGGGTCGGTATGGCCGACTGCTCGTCGTCGTACGTGCGCGGCGCGGTCGGGACGCTCGACTCCCGCAGACCGGCGTGTCAGCGGTCGCGGCACGCAAGTGAAGCGGACGTAAGGCGCGAGTCAACCGCACCGAAGGCGCGACTCAACCGGGGTGGGAGGCGTTCCAGGCGACCAGGGCCTCAGTGGCCTCCTCGGCTGACATCGGGCCCCGGTCCAGGCGCAGGTCGAGCAGGAAGCGGTACGCCGCGCCCACCCGCGGGCCCGGCGGGATGCCCAGGATCTCCATGATCTGCCGGCCGTCCAGGTCGGGCCGGACCGAGGCCAGCTCCTCCTCGGCCGAGAGCCGCGCGATCCGCTCCTCCAGGTGGTCGTAGGTGCGTCGCAGCCGCGCGGCCTTGCGGGCGTTGCGGGTGGTGCAGTCGGCCCGGGTGAGGATGTGCAGCCGCGCGAGCTGGTCCCCCGCGTCGCGCACGTAGCGGCGTACCGCCGAGTCCGTCCACTCCCCCGAGCCGTAGCCGTGGAAGCGCAGGTGCAGCTCCACCAGCGTCGCGACGGCGTCGATCTCGGCGTTGGAGAACCGCAGCGCCTGCATCCGCCGGCGGGTGAGCTTGGCGCCGACCACGTCGTGGTGGTGGAAGGTCACCTGCCCGTCGCCCACGAACCGCCGGGTGCGCGGCTTGCCCACGTCGTGCATCAGCGCCGCGAACCGGGAGACGAGGTCAGGACCACCCCCGGGGAGCCGGGACTCCAGCGCGATCGACTGCTCCAGCACCATCAGCGTGTGCTCGTAGACGTCCTTGTGCCGGTGGTGCTCATCGCGCTCCAGCGCGAGGGCCGGCAGCTCGGGCAGCACCCGCGCCGCCAGCCCCGTCTCGACCATCAAAGAGAGCCCGCGCCGGGGGTGGGGGCTGCACACGAGCTTGACCAGCTCGTCACGGACCCGCTCGGCCGACACGATCTCGATGCGCTCGGCCATGGCCGTCATGGCGGACACGACCTCGGGTGCGACCGTGAACCCCAGCTGGGCGGCGAACCGCGCCGCCCGCATCATCCGCAGGGGGTCGTCGGAGAAGGAGTCCTCGGGCCGACCCGGGGTCCGCAGCACCCGGTGGGCCAGGTCCACGACCCCGCCGTAGGGGTCCTCGAAGACCCGTCCCGGCACCGTCACCGCCATCGCGTTCACGGTGAAGTCGCGGCGACCCAGATCGCCCTCCAGGGAGTCCCCGAAGTCGACGTCGGGCTTGCGGGAGGCGGGGTCGTAGGACTCCGAGCGGTACGTCGTGATCTCCACCTGCCACGACCCGGTCCGGCACCCGATCGTGCCGTAGGCACGGCCCATGTCCCACACCGCGTCGGCCCAGCCCCGAAGCAGCCGCTCGGTCACCTCGGGACGGGCCGAGGTGGTGAAGTCGAGGTCGTTCTGGAGCCGGCCGAGCATCGCGTCCCGGACCGGGCCGCCGACCAGGGCCAGCGTCTCCCCCGCGGCCGCGAACCGCTCCCCCAGCACGTCGAGCACGGGAGCGATCCGGTCCAGCTCGGCGGCCACCGAGCGCTGCACCTCGCCCATGTTGAGGGGAGTCGGCTGGCCGTCGGACACGGAAGGAGACTCTAGTGGCTGGTCGCGGCGCGCCTCCGGGCCACCCGCGGCCCGCCGGGTTCCCGGCCTCGCGGCGGATAGAGTCGCACCGTGCTGTCCCGTGCGTCGCTGCTGCCTGCCCTGGCCGCCGCGGCGACACTGCTGGTCACCGGCGTCCTGCCCGCTCCCCCCGGGCGAGCGGTGGCCCGCACCGCGGCCGAGACCTCCCCGCTCGACGTCACCATCGACACGCTGACCCCGTCGGCGGTGCCGGCTCGCGGCCCCGTCGAGATCACGGGGACGGTGACGAACACCAGCGAGGAGGAGTGGCGCGTGGTGAAGGTGTACGCGCTGACCTCGGCGTACCCGATCACCACGGCCGACGAGCTGGCCGAGGCGAGCCGGACCGACCCGGACGTGCAGGTCGGCGAGCGGATCACCGAGGACGGCACGTACGACGTGCTCGACGCCCTCGAACCCGGGGAGAGCGCGGCGTACACCCTCCGGCTGCGTCGCGACCAGCTGCCGATCGGAACGACACCCGGGGTCTACTGGCTGGGGGTGCACGCCCTCGGCGAGACCGACGCGGGGAGGGACACCCTGGCCGACGGCAAGGCCCGGACCTTCTGGCCGCTGGTCGGCGACGACACCGGCCGCATCGACACCGCGCTGGTGCTGCCCGTCCGGCACGAGGTGCGGCATGCCCAGGACGGCAGCCTCGAGGACGTCGCAGGCTGGATCAGCGACCTGCGCCCCGACGGTCGGCTGGCCGACCTCACCGACTTCGGCGCAGCCGCGGGCGAGGACCGCCTCACCTGGCTGGTGGATCCCGCGGTCAGCGACGCCGTCGCCTCGCTGGCTGCCGGGAACCCGCCGCGCTTCCTGGGCAGGACCGTGGAGCCGGGCCGCGACGGGAGTCCCTCGGCCTCGGCCGGTTCCGGCCCGGAGCAGGACGCCTCGCCCAGCGCCGAGCCGAGCGGCGACGGGGAGGACGAGGCGACGCCGGAGGAGCAGATGGCGGCCACGCTCGGCGCCGGGTGGCTCGAGGCCACCCGACAGGCGATGGCCGGTGACCAGACTCTGGTGCTGCCGTACGGCGACCTGGACGTGGCCGGCGCCGACGCGTCGGACCCGGACATGGTCGGCCTGGCGCGACGACGCTCCGGGCGCAGCGTCCCGGGGCTGGCTGCGCGGGCCGGGGCGGCGGTCGTCCCGCCCAGCGGCTACCTGCCCACCTCCAGCCTGGAGCTGTTCCCACGCGCCTCGACGGTGGTCGTGTCCGACCGGGCGCTGGGCGGCGGTACGGCGGCGCTGGCCGAGCTCGGGGGACACCGGCTGCTGGTCTCCGCCAGCGGTGCACTGGCGGGCGGCCCGGGGCCCGGGGAGCGGTTCAGCCCGGTGGCCGTCCGCCAGCGGCTGCTCAGCGAGGCCGCGCTGCGGCTCCTCGCCGGCCAGGACGCCATGGTGGTGGTCTTCCCGCCCGGGTGGAACCCGCCCTCGACCCGTGTGGAGTCCGAGGAGTTCTTCGCCGGCCTGGACGTCCCCTGGCTGCGGCTGACCACCACCCGCCGGATCGCCCTGCGCACCACCGGCGTGGCGCAGACCGAGCTCCTCGACTACCCCACCCACCAGGAGCGCAGCGAGCTCGACGACCACCAGTTCGCCGGGGCCCGGGCCCTGATGGAGGCCGGCGCGCGGCTGGACGCCCTGCTGCCCGCCAACGACACCGTCGCGCAGGAGGTGAGCGACGAGGCACTCACCGGCGTCTCCTACTGGACCCGCACGTCACCGGCCACCTCGCTGGCGAGCACGATCCGGTCGACCGCCGCGATCCAGCGTGAGCTCGCGTCGGTCAGCATCCGGCCCCCCGCCTCGGTCACCCTCTCCAGCGACACCGGCAAGTTCTCGGCCACGGTCACCAACGGCCTGGCGGAGCCGGTCCGGGTGCGGGTGCTCGCGCGCACCGACCCGCAGCTGGTGATCCCGCCCTCGGACATGGTCGACCTCGGTCCCGGCGAGCGCGCGACGGTCCTGATGCAGGCGCACAGCTCGCTGCTCGGCGTGCACCGGGTCGAGCTCGTCGTGGCCGACGAGGAGGGGCGTCAGGTCGGCGGTACGGCCTCCTTCCCACTGCGAGCGGCCGAGGTCAGCGACGTGATCTGGGTCGTGGTGGGAGTGGGCGTGGCGATGCTGGTGGTCGCCATCGGCTTCCGCCTCACCCGACGGATCCGCGCCGCCCGCGCCGGGCGGTCGGCACGGTGAGCGACGCGGAGGGGGCCGACTCCCAGTCGAAGGTGCTGACGGCCACCGCGGTGATGGCCGCGGGCACGGTCATCTCCCGGCTCAGCGGCTTCCTGCGCACCGCCCTGCTCGTCGCGGCCCTGGGCCAGCAGCTGCACGCGGACGTGTTCAACATCGCCAACACCATCCCGAACATGCTCTACATCCTGCTGGCCGGCGGCGTCATCAACGCCGTCCTGGTCCCCCAGCTGGTGCGGAGCATGCGCAACGACGCGGACGGCGGCGCGGCGTACACCGACCGGGTGATCACCCTGGCCGGGCTGTTCCTGGGCCTGGTCACGGTGCTGCTCGTGGTCGCCGCACCCTGGGTGATGAACCTGTTCTTGGACCCGGAGTTCGCCCGCCCCGAGCTGAGCGCCCAGCGCGAGTCGGTGGTCGCCTTCGCCCGGTTCTGCCTGCCGCAGGTGTTCTTCTACGGCATGTACGTGCTGGTGGGCCAGATCCTCAACGCCCACCGGCGCTTCGGCCCGATGATGTGGGCGCCCATCGCGAACAACGTGATCTCGATCGGCGTGCTCGTGGTCTACCTGGCCGTCTACGGGCCGGCCACCGACCTGCAGGGCGCGTTCACGCCGCGTCAGGAGCTGCTGCTGGGGCTCGGCTCGACGGTCGGCATCGTGGCTCAGTTCGCGATCCTCCTCCCCTACCTGGCCGCGGTGGGCTACCGCTACCGTCCGCGCTTCGACTTCCGCGATTCCGGGCTGGGGCACACGCTGCGGCTGGGGGTGTGGACGGTCCTCTTCGTGATCGTCAACCAGCTGGCCTACACCGTGGTGGTCCGGCTGGCCTCCAGCGGCACGGCCCAGTCGGCAGTGGAGGCGGTCGGCCAGGCCACCGGCTACACCGTCTACTCCCAGGCCTTCTTGATCATCATGACGCCGCACTCGGTGATCACGGTGTCGCTCGCGACCGCGATCTTGCCGATGCTCTCCGCACGGGCGGCCGAGGCGGACCTCTCCCGCCTGTCGCACACGCTGATGGACACCCTGCGCACCGCCCTCGTGCTGATCCTGCCGTTCGCCGCGCTGCTGCCGCTGTGGGCCACCGACCTGGCCAACCTGCTCTGGGGCCACGGTGCCGGCCGGGACGACTACCGGCTCTACGTGCCCACGCTGTCGCTGTTCGGGGTCGGCCTGGTGTTCTTCACCGTCCACTACCTGATGCTGCGCGGCTTCTACGCCCTCGAGCGGACCCGCACCGTCTTCTGGATCCAGTGCGCGGTGGCCGCCACCAACATCGCGGCCGCCCTGCTGCTCGTCCACCGGGCCACGCCGGTCCGGACGGCCCCCGCACTCGTGCTCGCCTACACGGCGTCGTACGCCGTGGGCGCCGCCCTCTCGTTCGGCGTGCTGCGCCGCCAGGTGGGCGGCCTGGAGGGGCGGGTGACCGTGCAGTTCCTGGTGCGGACCGGGCTGGCGGTGGCTGCCGTGGTGGCCGTCAGCGCGCTGGTGTCGCTGGCGCTGCACCGCGTGGTGCCCGAGGACCCGAGCTGGGTGCTGTCCGGGGTCCTGCTGGGGGTGCTCGCCGTGGTGGCCGCCGCGACCTACCTGGCCGCCGCCCGGGCCCTGCGGCTGCGGGAGGTCACCACGATCGTCACCATGGTCGCAGGGCGGCTGCGGCGACGCGGGCGGGGCTGACCGCGCCTACCATGGCCTGAGCCGTCCATCAGCGAGCCGGAACAGGGGGCGCCCGGGATTGTCTGCGTCGATCCGGCCCGGCTACGTCCTCGCCGACCGCTACCGCCTGGAGGACCTCCTCGACGAGAGCCGCGGTGCGCGCTTCTGGCGCGCCCGCGACCGGGTCCTGGCGCGCCACGTGGCCGTCCACGTGATCTCCTCCGACGACGAGCGGGCCGAGGGTCTGCTCGCCGCTGCCCGCCGCTCCGCCGCCGTCCCCGACCGCCGCTTCCTGCGGGTCCTCGACGCCGCCGAGCAGGACGGCTGGTGCTACGTGGTCAACGAGTGGGGTGCGGGGACCTCGCTGGACATCATGGTCTCCGGCGAGGGCCCGCTGGAGCCGCGCCGGGCGGCCTGGATCACCTCGGAGGTGGCGGCGGCCGTCAGCGCCGCCCACGACGCCGGGGTCAGCCACGGCCGGCTGGCGGCCGAGAACGTGCTCCTGGACCACCAGGGCTCGGTGCGGGTGATCGGCCTGGCCGTCGACGCCGCCCTGCACGGCCTGCCGCCGGGGCGGCGCTCCACCGACGTGGTGGACCTGGCCGCGATCCTGTACGCCGGGCTGACCGCACGCTGGGCCGGGGTGTCGCACTCGCTGCTGCCGCCCGCGCCGGTCGAGGCGGGCCGGGTGCTGCGACCGCGCCAGGTGCGGGCCGGGATCCCGCGACCGCTGGACGCGCTGTGCGAGGACGTCCTGGGAGCCTCGGCCGCACTGCGTCGGCCCCGTCACGGCTTCGACCTCTCCACCGCCCGCGGGGTGGCGGACTACCTCCGAGCCTTCGTCGGGGACCCCTCGGGCGTCGCCCTCCCCGCCCACGGCGCCGTCCCGGTGTTCCACCCCGACCTGCCGTCGACCGCCCCCACCCCGCCGGATCCCGCCCCCTCGACGTCGGCCGAGGCCGA
>NZ_DAOMFK010000182.1:0-6494 GCF_035429765.1 Nocardioides sp.
CACATGGTGGACTCGCTGTTCCGTATGCTGGGACGCGTCGCACACCGACTTGACGGCCGCCGCCCGCGACGGGGACCGTAGGACCATGCGCACCGAGATCCTCGTACGCACGCGACGCGTGAGCTGAGAGCCCAGGCTCCTCCGCCCGCGCGTCATCCCCTCGTCGCCCACCGTGGCCGAGGGGTTTTTTGTTGGGCCCACCACGGCGCACCGCCACCACAGCAACGAACAGGAACGCAGATGAGCGAGCAGGAGGCCGCCGGCCAGGTCACCGGCGCGCAGAGCCTGATCAGGTCCCTCGAGCACGCCGGTGCCGACACGATCTTCGGCATCCCCGGCGGCGCCATCCTCCCGGCGTACGACCCGCTCATGGACTCCACCAGGATCCGCCACATCCTGGTCCGTCACGAGCAGGGTGCCGGACACGCCGCCCAGGGTTACGCCGCCGCGACGGGACGCGTGGGGGTGTGCATGGCCACGTCGGGTCCCGGGGCCACCAACCTGGTGACCCCGCTCGCGGACGCGCACATGGACTCGGTCCCGATCGTCGCCGTGACCGGGCAGGTGGGTGCGGCGATGATCGGCACCGACGCGTTCCAGGAGGCCGACATCCGGGGCATCACCATGCCCGTCACCAAGCACAACTTCCTGGTCACCGACCCGGCCGAGATTCCGCGCACCATCGCCGAGGCCTTCCACATCGCCTCGACGGGACGGCCCGGACCGGTTCTGGTCGACGTCGCCAAGTCGGCCCTGCAGGCGATGACCACGTTCGCGTGGCCGACCGAGCTCTCCCTGCCGGGCTACCGGCCGGTCACCCGACCGCACAGCAAGCAGGTCCGCGAGGCGGCCCGGCTGATCCTGGAGTCGCGGCGACCCGTGCTCTACGTCGGCGGTGGCACCATCCGGGCCAACGCCTCCCGTGAGCTGCGGGTGCTTGCCGAGCTCACCGGGATCCCCGTGGTCACCACGTTGATGGCACGCGGGGCGTTCCCGGACAGCCACCCCCAGCACCTGGGGATGCCCGGGATGCACGGCACGGTGGCCGCCGTCGCCGCGCTGCAGCGCAGCGACCTCATCATCAGCCTGGGCGCGCGCTTCGACGACCGGGTCACCGGCAACCTCGACTCCTTCGCCCCCCACGCCAAGGTGATCCACGCCGACATCGACCCCGCCGAGATCGGGAAGAACCGGTACGCCGATGTGCCCATCGTCGGCGACTGCCGTGAGGTGATCAGCGACCTGGTCGTGGCGCTGCGGGCCGAGGGGGAGGCCGGGCGGTCCGGCGACTACGAGGCCTGGGTGGACTTCCTGGTCGCGACCCGGGAGCGGTACCCGCTGGGCTACGACCGGCCCAGCGACGGCAGCCTCGCGCCGCAGTACGTGATGGAGCGGTTGGGCGCGCTGGTCGGTCCCGAGGCGGTCTACGTCGCTGGCGTGGGACAGCACCAGATGTGGGCGGCCCACTACGTCGGCTACGAGAACCCCCGCACGTGGATCAACTCGGGTGGTCTGGGCACGATGGGGTTCTCGGTCCCGGCCGCGATGGGCGCCAAGGTCGGACGGCCCGAGGCCACGGTGTGGTCCATCGACGGCGACGGCTGCTTCCAGATGACCAACCAGGAGCTGGCCACCTGCTCGATCGAGGGGATCCCGATCAAGGTGGCCGTCATCAACAACGAGTCGCTCGGCATGGTTCGCCAGTGGCAGACGCTGTTCTACAACGAGCGCTACTCCAACACCGACCTGCACTCCAAGCGGATCCCCGACTTCGTCAGGCTGGCCGAGGCCTACGGATGCGTGGGGCTGTCGTGCGACTCGCCGGGGGAGGTGGACGCGACCATCGCCAAGGCGATGGAGATCGACGACCTGCCGGTGGTCGTGGACTTCCGGGTGCACCGCGACGCGATGGTCTGGCCGATGGTCGCCGCGGGGACCAGCAACGACGACATCAAGTACGCCCGCGACCTGGCGCCGGACTTCGAGAAGGACGACCTGTGAGCAAGCACACCCTGAGCGTCCTGGTGGAGGACAAGCCCGGCGTGCTGGCCCGGATCGCAGGGCTGTTCAGCCGCCGCGGCTTCAACATCGACAGCCTCGCCGTGGGGCCCACCGAGCTGCCCGACGTGTCTCGGATGACGATCGTGGTCAGCGTGGAGGACCTGCCCCTGGAGCAGGTCACCAAGCAGCTCAACAAGCTGGTCGAGGTCATCAAGATCGTCGAGCTCGACGGGCCCGGCTCGGTCAACCGTGAGCTCCTGCTGGTCAAGGTCAGGGCCGACGTCGACACCCGCGGGCAGGTCCTCGACGCCGTCCAGCTGTTCAAGGCCCGGGTCGTCGACGTCGCCCCCGAGGCGGTCACCATCGAGATCACCGGGAACGCCGACAAGCTGGCCGACTTCCTCCGGATCATCGAGCCCTTCGGGATCCGGGAGCTCGTCCAGTCCGGCATGGTCGCGATCGGCCGCGGCGCCCGGTCCATCAGCGAGCGCACCGTGCGCCCGGTCCCCGTCCCGCCACCCTCCGCCGGGGTCGGCGGAGCCTGATCCCACCCGAGTCCGACGCCAACCGGCACCAGCAAGAAGGAGAGCCCACCGTGGCTGAGATGTTCTACGACGACGACGCCGACCTGTCCCTGATCCAGGGCAAGCACGTGGCGGTCCTGGGCTACGGCAGCCAGGGGCACGCCCACTCGCTGTCCCTGCGCGACTCCGGTGTCGACGTCCGCGTCGGGCTGCCCGAGGGCTCCAAGAGCCGGGCGAAGGCCGAGGCGGAGGGGCTGCGGGTGCTGACTCCCGCCGAGGCGGTCGAGGAGGCCGACGTCATCGTCATCCTGGCCCCCGACCACGTGCAGCGCCGGCTGTACGCCGAGGCCGTCGAGCCGAACCTGGCCGAGGGCGACACGCTGGTCTTCGGCCACGGCTTCAACATCCGGTTCGGCTACATCACTCCGCCTGCGGGGGTGGACGTCTTCATGGTCGCCCCCAAGGGGCCGGGTCACCTGGTCCGGCGCGAGTTCGTCGACGGCCGCGGCGTCCCCGTCCTGGTGGCGGTCGAGAAGGACGAGTCCGGCGGCACCTGGCCGCTGGCGCTGTCGTACGCCAAGGCGATCGGCGGTCTGCGCGCCGGTGGGATCAGGACCACCTTCACCGAGGAGACCGAGACGGACCTGTTCGGCGAGCAGGCGGTGCTGTGCGGCGGCGCCTCCCAGCTGGTCATGTACGGCTTCGAGGTGCTCACCGAGGCCGGCTACCAGCCCGAGGTCGCCTACTTCGAGTGCCTCCACGAGCTGAAGCTGATCGTGGACCTGATGTACGAGGGCGGGATCGCCAAGCAGCGCTGGTCGGTCTCGGACACCGCCGAGTACGGCGACTACGTCTCCGGCCCCCGGGTCATCGACGAGCACGTGAAGGAGAACATGAAGGCGGTGCTCGCCGACATCCAGAACGGCTCCTTCGCCGCGCGCTTCATCGCCGACCAGGACGCCGGCGCTCCGGAGTTCAAGGCGCTGCGCGCGAAGGCCGAGCAGCACCCCATCGAGCAGACCGGGCGCGAGCTGCGCAAGCTGATGGCGTGGGTGAAGTCCCACGACACCGACTACGTCGAGGGCACCGCCACCCGCTGAACCACGCGGACGTCCCCCGTCAGCGCTCGGCCGGGGTCACGGAGAACACCCGCATCGGGACGTCGTACCACTCCTGGCCCCGGTCGAGCTCGCGCATGCCCAGCCGGCGGCACACGGCCTGGGACCGGGTGTTGTCGAGGTGGGTGAGGGCGAGGACCTCCGGAAGGCCGAGGGCGAAGCCGTGGTCCAGCAGCGCGGCCGCCGCCTCGGTGGCCCAGCCGTGGCCCCACGAGTCCGGGTGGAGGTGCCAGGCGATCTCCACGGCGCCGTCCGGGTCGGGCTCGCCCGGGAGCCGCGCCAGCAGCACCGTGCCCGCCACCTGACCGGTCCCGGCGACCTCGACGGCCCAGACGCCGAGCGGGGGGAGCGCCCCACGCGCCGCCCAGCGGTCGACCGCCCGGTGCGCCTCGCCGAGGTCGGCCATCGGCCGCGGCGGGCCGTCGCCCAGCCAGCGCACCACCTCGAGGCAGGAGTAGACGGCCAGCACCCGCTCCGCGTCCTCGTGCCGCCAGGGGCGCAGGAGCAGCCGCTCGGTGGGGATCGACACGGACCCACCCTGGCACGGCGGGGTTCCGCGGACCAGAACGCCGGCAGCGCAGTGGCCACCACATCTGTTAGGTTAGGCAGACCTAAGTAAGTCATGCCTTACCTGAAGGGGTTCCGGGGTGTTCGCCAACTACCTCATCGGCCTGCGCGAAGGGCTGGAAGCCGCGCTGGTCGTCAGCATCCTCATCGCCTACGTCGTCCGCACCGACCGCCGCGAGCTGCTGCCGCGGATCTGGGCGGGCGTGGCGCTGGCGGTCGGCGTGAGCCTGCTGTTCGGTGCCGCCCTCACCTTCGGGCCGCGCGGCCTGACCTTCGAGGCCCAGGAGATGATCGGCGGCACCCTCTCGATCCTCTCCGTCGGCCTCGTCACCTGGATGATCTTCTGGATGGCCGGCGCCGCCCGAGGCATGGGCGCCCAGCTGCGCGGCAAGGTGGACGAGGCCGCTGGGAAGGCCCGGTGGTCGCTCGCTCTCGTCGCCATGCTGGCCGTCGGGCGCGAAGGGCTGGAGACCGCCCTGTTCCTCTGGGCCGCGACGAAGGCGACCACCAGCGACGGGGGGTCCACCTGGGCGCCGCTCGTCGGGGCGGGCCTGGGCCTGGCCACGGCGGTGCTGCTGGGCTGGCTGTTCTACCGCGGGGCGCTGCGGATCAACCTCACCGCGTTCTTCACCTGGACCGGGGCCTTCCTCATCATCGTCGCCGGCGGCGTGCTGTCCTACGGCGTCCACGACCTGCAGGAGGCCGGCGTGCTTCCCGGGCTGAACAACCTGCTCTTCGACGTCTCCGACGTGATCGACCCCGGCACCTGGTACGCCACCCTGCTCAAGGGGATCTTCAACTTCAGCCCCGCGACCACCGTGCTCGAGGCGGTGGCGTGGGTGGCCTACGTCGTCCCGACCATGCTCGTGTACCTCAACCGGGTACGCCGCCCGGCGCCGGCCCCGACCGCACCCGTGCCGTCCGCCGTGGCCGGCCCGCCCGCCTCCTGATCCCTCGCCACCCGGAGCAGCCACCATGCGTCTCTTCCACCCTGCCCTGTCCCTCGCCGTGCTGCCGCTGCTGGCCGCCTGCACCGAGAACGTCGACGCCGACCCCGGCGACCCGCGGTCGCTGACCGTCACCTCCAGCGACACCGAGTGCGAGCTGTCGTCCACCGAGGCCCCCGCCGGCAACCTGGCCTTCACGGTGAACAACACCGGCTCGAACGTCACCGAGTTCTACCTGCTCGCCGAGGACGGCCTGCGCATCGTCGGGGAGGTGGAGAACATCGGACCCGGCCTGGACCGGGCGCTGGTGGTGTCCGCCCCCGCCGGCAGCTACGTCACCGTCTGCAAGCCCGGCATGAAGGGTGAGGGGCTGCGTGCAGGCTTCACCGTGACCGAGTCCGGCGAGGCCGTCGAGATCTCCGCCGACGACCAGGCGCTGATCGACCAGGCGACGGCCAACTACCAGGCCTACGTCCAGGACCAGTCCGACCAGCTCGTGGCCAAGACCCGGGAGTTCGTCGCCCTCTACCAGGCCGGCGACGACGACGCCGCCCGCGCCCTCTACCCCGAGGCGCGCACCCACTGGGAGCGGATCGAGACGGTGGCGGAGTCCTTCGGCGACCTCGACCCGCGCATGGACGCCCGCGAGGCCGACCTCGAGCCGGGCCAACGGTGGACCGGGTGGCACCGCATCGAGAAGGACCTCTGGCCCGAGCGGGCGGAGGACTACACGCCACTGACCTCCGCGCAGCGCGCCGTGTTCGCCCAGGACCTGCTCCGGAACACCACCGTCCTGGACCGGCGCCTCGACGACCTCACCTTCAGCATCGACCAGATCGCGAACGGGTCACGCGGCCTCCTCGAGGAGGTGGCCACCGGCAAGATCACCGGGGAGGAGGAGTACTGGTCGCGCACGGACCTGTGGGACTTCCAGGCCAACGTCGACGGCGCCCGGGTCGCCTACGAGGGCGTGCAGCCGATCCTGGAGCGCACGGACCCCGAGCTGGCCCGGACCCTGACCGCCGAGTTCGCCGACCTCCAGGCGCTGCTCGACGCGCAGCGTGACGGCGACGGGTTCCGCTCCTACGACGAGCTGACGCCCGAGCAGGTCAAGGAGCTGGCGGACGCGGTCAACGCCCTGTCCGAGCCCCTGTCGCAGCTGACCGCCTCCGTCCTGCGATGACCGCGCGGGTCACCCGCCGGGGGCTGCTGGGTGGTACGGCGCTCGCGGCCGGCTCCGCGGGGGGCGGCTTTGCGGCCGGGCGCGTGACCGCCGACCGGGCGCCGTGTGCGGGCCGCACGCCCAGGGCGTACGACTACCACGGCGCCCACCAGGG
>NZ_DAOMFK010000183.1:0-6492 GCF_035429765.1 Nocardioides sp.
AGGTGACCCTGCACGGGCCGTTCGCCGCCACCACCGCCGCCACCTGCGCGACCGCCGGCGCGGCCACGGGGTCGGTGAGGGTGACCGGCGACGCGGTCTACGGCGTCCCGATGCTCCACGCCCCGGTGGCGGGCTACTACCGGTGGTCGGCCCGGCTCGCCGCCGACGAGTTCAACCTCCCCGCCTGGGCCTGCGGCCCGCCACTGCTGCTGCGCGCCGTACCGACCCTCTCGGTCACCGGGAGCGCCACGCGGATCGACGTCGGCGGCCGGGTGCGCGCCACCGTCCGCGCGGCCGGGCTCGTGCCGGGGTACGCCGAGCCGGTCCGGGTCCGCCTCATCGGTCCCTACCGCACCAGGGCCGCGGCGCGCTGCGACCCCGACCGCGTCGTACGCCGCCGGCAGGTGCCGGTGACCGCACCGACTGGGCACGGGACGACCGGCCGGGTGCGGGTCGGCCGGCCGGGGTTCTACGCCTGGCAGGCGGTGCTGCCCCCGGCGCCGCTGTCGACCAGGGTCGTCACGGCCTGCCGGGCCGCGGGGACGCTGCTGCGGGTGGGCTGACCGCGCCGGGTCAGTGCGGCGCCTCCGGCTTGAGGTGCGGGAAGAGGATCGTCTCGCGGATGCCGGCCCCGGTGAACAGCATGACCAGCCGGTCGATGCCCATGCCCATCCCGCCCATCGGCGGCGCGCCGTACTCCAGCGCGCGCAGGAAGTCCTCGTCCAGCTGCATCGCCTCGACGTCGCCCGCCGCGGCCTGCAGCGACTGCGCGGTGAGCACCTCGCGCTGGATGACCGGGTCGACCAGCTCGCTGAACCCGGTGGCCCGCTCGACCCCCGCGATGATCAGGTCCCACGCCTCGATCAGCCGGGGGTCCTCGCGGTGCGGCCGCGCCAGGGGCTGGGCGGAGGGCGGGTAGTCGTAGACGAAGGTGGGCTGCACCAGCGTCGGCTCGACCAGCCCGCTGAGCAGCTCGAGGACCAGCTTCTCGGCGTCCCAGCCCGGGTCGTGCTCCAGGCCGTGGCGCTCCATGACCGCGCGCAGCGTCGCGGCGTCGGTGTCGGGGGTGATCTCCTGGCCGGCGGCCTCGCTCACCCCGTCGTACACCCGCAGCCAGCGCCACTCCCCGTCCAGGTCCACCTCGCCCAGCGGTGTGTCCACCACCCGACCACCGGCGGCGTCGGCGGCCGCGAGGACCATCGCCCGGGTGAGCTCGGCGATGGTGTGCTGGTCGCCGTAGGCCTCGTACGCCTCGAGCATCGTGAACTCCGGGCTGTGGGTGGAGTCGACCCCCTCGTTGCGGAAGATCCGGCCGATCTCGAAGACCTTGTCGACGCCGCCGACCACCGCCTTCTTCAGGTTCAGCTCCAGCGCGATCCGCAGGGTCATCTGCTGGTCGAAGGCGTTCATGTGGGTGGTGAACGGCCGTGCCCGAGCCCCGCCGTGGACCAGCTGGAGCACCGGGGTCTCGATCTCCAGGTAGCCGCGGTCCTCCAGGGTTCGGCGTACCGCGGAGACGATCGCGGCCCGGGTGCGGACCATGTCGCGGGCCTCCTGGCGCACCACCAGGTCGGCGTAGCGCTGCCGCACCCGGGACTCCTCGGACAGGTCCTTGTGCAGCACCGGCAGCGGGCGCAGCGCCTTGGAGGCCATCGACCACTCGCTCGCCATCACCGACAGCTCGCCGCGGCGGCTGGAGACGACGCGGCCCCGCACGGCCACGTGGTCACCCAGGTCGACCAGGTGCTTCCACGCCTCGAGGGCCTCCTCGCCCACCTCCGCGAGGCTGAGCATCACCTGCAGCCGGGTGCCGCTGCCCTCCTGGAGGGTGGCGAAGCACAGCTTGCCGGTGTTGCGGACGAAGATCACCCGCCCGGCCACGGCGACCACGTCCTGGGTCTCCTCCCCGGCGTCGAGCCCGGACCAGCCGGCCCGCACCTCGGCGAGCGTGTGCGTGCGCGGCACCACGACCGGGTACGGCGCGGCCCCGGCGGCGAGTAGCCGGGCGCGCTTGTCCCGGCGTACCCGCATCTGGTCGGGCAGGTCGGCCTCGGGCAGGGGGGTGTCCACGAGGCGACAGACTACGCGGTGCCCGGCCGCCGCCCGCGGGCCCCGACCGTGCGCGAACGCACCCGGCTCCGCACGCACCCCGGGGAACATCGCCCGCCGTCCTTGCGTTACAGTTCCTGAACAGAGTTGAGTCGATTCGACTCAGGAATTTGGCCGGGAACGTCCGCAGCGGGCAGGATGGCCACGACAGACATCTGATCCGGAGGTAACACCATGGCACGTGCGGTCGGCATCGACCTGGGTACGACGAACAGCGTCGTGGCCGTTCTCGAGGGTGGCGAACCCACCGTCATCGCAAACGCGGAAGGCGCCCGCACCACCCCGTCGGTCGTCGCCTTCGCCAAGTCCGGCGAGGTCCTGGTGGGTGAGGTCGCCAAGCGGCAGGCCGTCACCAACGTCGACCGCACCATCCGCTCGGTCAAGCGCCACATGGGCAGCGACTGGTCGGTCACCATCGACGAAAAGACCTTCACCCCCCAGCAGATCAGCGCCTTCGTGCTGCAGAAGCTCAAGCGTGATGCCGAGGCCTACCTCGGCGAGACCGTCACCGACGCGGTGATCACCGTGCCGGCGTACTTCTCCGACGCCCAGCGTCAGGCCACCAAGGAGGCCGGCGAGATCGCCGGGCTGAAGGTGAGCCGCATCGTCAACGAGCCGACCGCGGCCGCTCTCGCCTACGGCCTGGACAAGGGCGACGACCAGACGATCCTCGTCTTCGACCTCGGCGGCGGCACCTTCGACGTGTCGCTGCTGGAGATCGGGGAGGGCGTCGTCGAGGTCAAGGCCACCTCCGGCGACAACCACCTCGGCGGTGACGACTGGGACGCCCGCGTCGTGGAGTGGATGGTCAAGAAGTTCAAGGACAACAACGGCGTCGACCTGGGCGCGGACAAGATCGCCCGCCAGCGGCTCACCGAGGCCGCCGAGAAGGCCAAGATCGAGCTGTCGGCGTCCAGCGAGACCACCATCCACCTGCCCTACATCACCCACGGCGAGGCCGGCCCGCTCCACTTCGAGGAGAAGCTGACCCGCGCGGAGTTCCAGAAGCTGACCTCCGACCTGCTCGACCGCACCAAGGAGCCGTTCAAGGCGGTGCTGCGTGACGGCGGGGTCGACGTGAGCAAGATCGACCACGTCGTCCTGGTCGGCGGCTCGACCCGGATGCCCGCGGTGACCGAGCTGGTCAAGGAGCTGCTCGGCGGCAAGGAGCCCAACAAGGGCGTGAACCCCGACGAGGTCGTCGCCGTGGGCGCCGCGCTCCAGGCCGGCGTGCTGAAGGGCGAGGTCAAGGACGTGCTGCTGCTCGACGTGACCCCGCTCAGCCTGGGCATCGAGACCAAGGGCGGGGTGATGACCACCCTGATCGAGCGCAACACCACCATCCCCACCAAGCGGTCGGAGATCTTCACCACCGCCGACGACAACCAGCCGTCGGTGGAGATCAAGGTCGCCCAGGGCGAGCGGCCGATGTGGGCGCAGAACCAGCCGCTGGGCAACTTCGAGCTCACCGGCCTGCCGCCGGCTCCGCGGGGGATCCCCAAGATCGAGGTGACCTTCGACATCGACGCCAACGGCATCGTGCACGTCTCCGCCAAGGACCACGCCTCGGGCCGGGAGCAGTCGATGACGATCTCGGGCGGCTCGGCGCTGGGCAAGGACGAGATCGACCGGATGGTCAAGGAGGCCGAGCAGTACGCCGCGGAGGACGCCAGGCGTCGCGAGGCCGTCGAGACCCGCAACCAGGCCGACCAGCTCGTCTACACGACCGAGAAGTTCCTGACCGACAACACCGACAAGATCCCCGAGGACGTCAAGACCGAGGTCCGGGCCGACCTCGACGCCCTCAAGGCGACGCTGGAGAACGCCGAGGCCTCCGCGGAGGAGCTGCAGGCCGGGATCCACAAGCTCGGCGAGTCCAGCCAGAAGATGGGGGCCGCGATGTACGCCGCCGCCGAGGCCGAGTCGGCGGCGGCCGGCGGCTCCACCGGCTCCACCGGTGAGGCCGACGAGGACGTCGTGGACGCCGAGATCGTCGACGAGGGCACCGAGGGCGAGACCAAGTGAGCGACACCCCACCGGTCGAGCCCGTCGTGGAGGGCGAGCCCGCCCCGGCCGAGCCCGCCTCGGCCGAGCCCACCCCGGCCGAGGCCACCCCGGCCGAGGCCTCTGCGGAGGCCCCGGCCCAGGGGTTCGGGGATGCGGCCGGGGAGGCGCCCGACGCTACCGAGGTCGAGTTCTCCGACGAGCTGTCCCGGGCCGAGAGCGACGCGGCCCAGGCCAGGGCCGACGTGGCTGCGCTCACCGACGACCTGCAACGGCTCCAGGCCGAGTACCTCAACTACAAGCGCCGCGTGGACCGGGACCGCGAGCTGGTCCGGGAGAACGCCACCTGGACGGCCCTCGCGCCGGTCACCGAGGTGCTCGACACCATCGACCGGGCGCGCGAGCACGGGCCCCTCGAGGAGGGGTTGCGGGCCGTCGCGGAGCAGCTGGAGCGGGTGGTGGCCGGGCAGGGACTGGTCCGGTACGGCGCGCCGGGGGACGCCTTCGACCCGATGCTGCACGAGGCGCTCTCCCACATCGGGCAGGATCCCGACGTGGAGGTCACCACCTGCAAGGTGGTCGCCCGGGCGGGCTACCGGCTGGGGGACCGGGTGCTCCGGGCGGCACAGGTGCTCGTCGTCGACCCGGCGCCGGAGCAGACGGAGAGCCAGCGCGCAGAGTGAGTGAAGGGAGGTGCGTGCATGAGCGGCACTGAGGGCATCCGCACCGACTGGGCCACCAAGGACTTCTACCAGGAGCTGGGCCTCACCAAGACGGCCAGCGCCGAGGAGATCAAGAAGGCCTACCGCAAGCTCGCGCGCGCCAACCACCCCGACTCCAACCCCGGCGACGACGCCAAGCACGAGAAGTTCAAGGCGGTGGCCGAGGCGTACGACGTGGTCGGCGACCCCGAGAAGCGCAAGAAGTACGACGAGATCCGGGCGCTGTACCGCAGCGGGCCGATGCCGGGCGGGCCCGGGGGCTTCGGCACCGGAGGGGCCGGCGGCTTCGACCTCAACGACCTGCTGCGCGACCGGGCGGGCGGCGGCGGCTTCGGGGACATGTTCGGCGACCTGTTCGGCGGCCGGGCCCGCAGCCAGCGGCCCCGTCCGGCGAAGGGCGCCGACGTCGAGACCACGGCCACCATCGGGTTCACCGACGCCATCGACGGGGTGACCATCTCGCTGCGGCTCACCTCCGACGCGCCCTGCCCGGACTGCAAGGGCAGCGGCGGCAAGCCCGGCACCAAGCCGCACATCTGCCCGCAGTGCGAGGGCGCCGGGTTCGTGGTCTCCTCGGTCGGCGGCGCGTTCGCCCTCAACGAGACGTGTCCGACCTGCGCCGGCCGCCAGCTCGTCTACGACGAGGTCTGCCCCACCTGCCACGGCAACGGGCGGGGGCTGTCCGCGCGCAGCATCCAGGCCCGGATCCCTGCCGGGGTCAAGGACGGCCAGCGGATCCGGTTGCGCGGCAAGGGCGCGGCCGGTGAGAACGGCGGCCCGCCCGGCGACCTGTTCGTGACGGTGAAGGTCACCCCGCACCGGCTGTTCGGCCGCAGGGGCGACAACCTGACCCTGGAGGTCCCGGTCTCCTTCGACGAGGCGGCGCTGGGTGCCGAGATCAAGATCCCCACGCTGGGTGGGGCGCCGGTGACGCTCAAGGTGCCGGCGGGCACGCCCAACGGGCGCACGTTCCGGGTGCGCGGCAAGGGGGCCCCGCGCGCCGACGGCACGCGCGGCGACCTGCTCGCGACGGTCGAGGTGCACGTCCCGGCCACGCTCGACCCGGTCGCCCGGGAGGCTGTCGAGTCCTACCGCGCCGCGACGGCGGGCAAGCCGCTGCGGGCCAAGCTGTTCGAGGGGGCGTGATGACCGGCGTACCCACCCCGGGGCCGGAGGCCGCCGTCTACGTGATCAGCGTGGCCGCCGAGCTCACCGGGCTGCACCCGCAGACCCTGCGCTCCTACGAGCGGCTGGGGCTGATCACCCCCGGCCGCACCGGCGGCGGCGGCCGGCGCTACTCGCACCGCGACATCGAACTGCTCCGCGAGATCGCCGACCTGACCTCGCTCGGGATCGGCATCGAGGGGGTCCGGCGGATCCTGCACCTGGAGAACCAGCTGGCCGCCGTGCGGATCCGGCACGACGAGCTGGCGGCCGAGCTGGCAGCCACCCGCGAGGCGCTGCGCCAGGCGCTGGCCGCCCGCCCCGGCGCGGCCACCCCGCCGACGAGCCGGGTTCCGGCGGTCCGCGAGTCCCTGGCCGGCCAGTCGGTGGTGGTCTGGCGCCGCTCGCGCTGAGCTCCTCGCTGGGTGCTCACCTCGCGCTACCCGGGATGCGCACCGTGAGATCGACCGCGACCCCGGACCCCGGGGGCGAG
>NZ_DAOMFK010000184.1:0-6445 GCF_035429765.1 Nocardioides sp.
ACCAGGTCGGCCGCCTCCACGACCGCGGGGCGGTGGGCCACCCCCACCACGCACGAGCGGGCGGCCAGCTCGCGCAGCACGCCGAGGAGCACGGACTCGGTGACCGCGTCCAGGTGCGCGGTCGGCTCGTCGAGGAACACGTAGGGCCGGTCGGCGAGCAGGACCCGGGCCAGCGCGAGCCGGGCCTGCTGGCCCGCGGCGAGCCCGGCGCCGTCCTCGCCGAGCGGGGTGTCCAGCCCCTGCGGCAACGCCTGCACCACCTCGGCGAGCAGCACCTGCTCGAGCACCGACCAGAGCCGCGCGTCGGAGGCGACGGTGTCCGCCACCCGGAGGTTCTCGGCGACGGTGCCGGCGGTGAGCCAGGGCCGCTGCGGCGACCAGGCCAGCCGGGCGTGCCACGCGTCGGGGTCGGTGGTGGCGAGGTCGCGGCCCCCGACCAGCACCCGCCCGGACTCCGGGGGGAGCTCGCCGAGCAGCACCGAGAGGAGCGTGGTCTTGCCGCACCCGGAGGGGCCGACGACCGCGGTCAGGCCGGGGGAGGGCAGGCGTGCCGTCACCCCCGAGAGGGCCGGCCGCTCCCGCCCGTCGTACCGGGCGACCACCCCCTCCACCTCGATCGACCCGTCGCTGTTTTCCGGTCGACCCGTCGCTGTTTGACCGGGCTGCTGGGGATAAGCCGGAAAACTGCGACGGGTCAGCGTGGAGGTGTGGGAGAAGGCGGCGGTGCCCTCGGCGGCGCTGTGGAACTCCGCGCCCACCCGGCGCAGCGGCCAGTACGCCTCGGGGGCGAGCAGCAGCACAACCATCGCGGTCCAGAAGTCCAGACTCCCGTCGCGCAGCCGCAGACCGACCTCGACCGCGACCAGGGCCACCGAGATCGTCGCGATCAGCTCGAGCGCGGCCGAGGAGACGAACGCGATCTTGAGGGTCTCGATCGTGGCCCGGCGGTACCGGTCGGTGATCGCCCGGATCGTGCCCGCCTGCGCCCACGCCCGACGGTGCGCCACCAGCGTGGGCAGGCCGCGGACCACGTCCAGGAAGTGCCCCGAGAGCGCCGAGAGCTGCCGCCACTGCCGGTCCGCGCGCTCCTGGGTGGCCTGCCCGATCAGGACCGCGAAGACCGGGACGAGGGGGAGCGTGAGCAGCACGACCAGCCCACTGAGCCAGTCGAGCCAGAAGATGGCCACCACCGTCGCCGTGGGCAGCACCACGGCCAGCACCAGCGTCGGCAGGTAGCGGGTGAGGTAGGGCTCGATCGCCGCCATGCCGCGCGTGGCGAGGACCGTCAGCTCCCCGGTGCTGCGGCGCGAGCGGGCCTGGGCGTCCAGCTCCAGGGTGCTCTCGACCAGCCGGCGGCGCAGGGGCAGGGAGACCCGCGCCGCCGCGGCCGCGGACGCCGCGTCGACGACGTACGCCGCCAGCGCGCGGCCGACGACCACCGCGACCAGCCACCACGCCGCGACCTGCCAGCCGGTGCCGCCCGGGTCCTCCACCAGGCGCACGATCAGCGTGCCCATCGCGAACGCCTGCGCCACGGTGAGCAGCCCCCCCAACGTGCCTCCGGCCAGCACACCGAGGAGTGGTCGGTGCGCTGGCCGGAGGGCGGGCAGGATGCTCGGATCCAGCGGCTTCATGCCCTCACGATGTCACGGCTGTCCCGGAGCCTCACGCGCTCACCGTGGTGTCGACCGGGTCCGGGATGTGGTGGGTGGCGACCCGCTTCCGGAACACCCAGTACGTCCAGGACTGGTAGAGCAGCACGATCGGGGTGAAGATCACCGCGACCCAGGTCATCACCTTCAGGGTGTACTGGGTGGCTGCCGCGGACACGCCCACGGCCGGGTCGTGCGAGGCCATCAGCGAGTAGGCGGCGTCGGTCGACGACGGCATCACGGCCGGGAACAGTGCCCAGAACAGACCGGCGACCGCCCCCGCGATCGTGACGAACGTCCCGATGAACGCCCAGCCCTCGCGACCCTGCATCGCCATCCAGACCGAGGCCAGCAGGGCCACGGCCGCCACGGCGAAGAGGACCATCGGCATGGCCTCCCAGTCGTACTTCGCGAGCGTCCACACGATGAACACCACCGCCACCACGGCCGCGACCAGGCCCAGCTTCACCGACAGGGCGCGGGCGCGGTGCCGGATGTCGCCGTCGGTCTTGAGCGCCAGGAACATCGCGCCGTGGGCGAGGAAGAGCGTCATCGTGACCAGCCCGCCCAGCAGCCCGTAGGGGTTCAGAAGCGTGAACAGGTTCCCGGTGAACTCCTTGTCGGCGTCGATCGGGACACCGGCGACGATGTTGGCGAACGCCACGCCCCACAGCAGCGCGGGGACGTAGGAGCCCAGGATGGCCATCCAGTCCCAGTTGCGCCGCCAGGTGTCGTCGTCCCTCTTGCCGCGGTACTCGAAGGCGAGGTTGCGCACGATCAGCGCGGCCAGGATGAGCAGCAGCGGCAGGTAGAACCCGCTGAACAAGGTGGCGTACCACTCGGGGAAGGCCGCGAACGTCGCGCCTCCCGCCACCAGCACCCAGACCTCGTTGCCGTCCCAGACCGGGCCGATCGTGTTGTAGAGGACCCGCCTCTCCTTCTCGTCCTTGGGCAGCACCGGGAGCAGCATGCCGACGCCGAAGTCGAAGCCCTCGAGGGTGAAGTAGCCGATCCACAGGACCGCGATGAGGATGAACCAGACAGTGGTGAGTTCCATGGCTCTCTCCTTCCCCTCTCAGTAGGCGAACGCCATCGGGGCGTCCTCGTCGGAGCCGCCGAGCGGTACGTCGGGCGGCTCCTCGAAGGGGTCCGCGCCGCGCTTGATGTACTTGGCCAGCAGGCCGATCTCGACGACCGCGAGGACGGCGTACAGGACGGTCAGCAGGATCAGCGAGATCCAGGCCTCGTAGGTGGCCACGCCGGGCGAGACGCCGTTGCGCGTGGTCATCAGGCCGAACACCACCCAGGGCTGCCGGCCCATCTCGGTGAACAGCCAGCCCCAGGAGCTGGCCAGCACGGCCGCGACCGGCAGCGAGATGCCGAACGCGCCGAACCAGCGGGAGGTCGGCGTACGACCACGCCGGGTCAGCCACAGGATCAGGATCGCGCCGCCCGCGACGAAGAAGCCCAGGCCCATCATGAACCGGAAGGACCAGTAGGTCACCGGGATCACCGGGGTGTAGTCACCGGGGTCGTAGTAGGTGGCGCCGGGGTCCTGGCCGAACTCCTGGAGGTACTGCTCCCGGAGCTGGTTGATGCCCTTCACCTCGCCGTTCCAGTCGCCGGTGGCCAGGAACGACAGCAGGTTCGGGATCTTGATCGCGAACCTCTCGGTCTGGCCGTCGGGGGTGCCGATGGTGAGGATCGAGAACGATGCCGGCTGCTCGGTGTCGAAGAGCCCCTCGGCCGCCGCCATCTTCATCGGCTGGACGTCGGTCATGACCTTGCCCTGCACGTCACCGGTGAAGGCCACGCCCAGCCCGGAGATCAGCGCCACCCAGGCGCCGATCCGGATCGCCTTGAGGTACAGCGGCTGGTCGTGCTGCTTGTCCTTCTTCACGTAGAGGTACGCCGCGACGCCGAGCACGAACGCCCCGGCGGTCATGTACGCCGAGAGCACGACGTGCGGGAACGTGATCAGCTGGACCTTGTTGAACATCACCGCCCAGAAGTCGGTCAGCTCCGCACGGCCGGTGTCGGGGTTGTACCGGTACCCGACCGGGTGCTGCATCCAGGAGTTCGCGGCGAGGATGAACCAGGCCGAGGCCAGCGTGCCCAGGTGGACCAGGTACATCATCAGGTTGTGGACCTTGCCGGGGAGCCGGTCCCACCCGAAGATCCACAGCCCGAGGAAGGTGGACTCCAGGAAGAACGCCAGCAGGCCCTCGACGGCCAACGGGGCGCCGAAGATGTCACCGACGAAGCGGGAGTAGTCCGACCAGTTCATCCCGAACTGGAACTCCTGCACGATGCCGGTGACCACTCCGATGGCGAAGTTGATCAGGAACAGGCGGCCGAAGAACTTCGTCAGCCGGAGGTACTCCGGCTTGCGCGTGCGCAGCCACGCGGTCTCCAGGACCGCGATGACCGCGGTGAGACCGATGGTGAGCGGAACGAACAGGAAGTGGTAGACGGTGATGATGCCGAACTGCCACCGGGCAATGTCCAAGACGTCCACGGGCAACTCCTCGGGCTGAGGGTGGTGCGAGAATCAACAATTGGCAGTAAACACCTCCTACGAGTCGTAGTAACAACCGGGGTGGCCCTCTACACTTGTGCGGTGCCTAACCCAGTGAAGCCTCGCCTTGGCGACCTCGAGCGTGCGGTGATGGACGTGCTGTGGGCCTCCGGCCCCGGCCAGTGGTCCACCGTGCGGGAGGTGCACGAGGCCCTCGCTGCACAGCGCGACCTCGCCTACACCACGGTGATGACGGTGCTCGACCGGCTCTCCCGCAAGGACCTGGTCGGCCGCCGCCGCGACGGACGGGCGCACCTGTACACCGCCCGGGCCACCCGGGCCGAGCTCACCGCCGAGCTCATGCACGGTGCGCTGGACGACTTCACCAGCCACGACCGGGGTCAGGCGCTGGTCGCCTTCGTGGGTGAGGCCTCCCCGGAGGATCTCGAGGCGCTGCGCCGCGCGCTCGCGACCCTCGACGAGATGACGTGACGCCTGCGCTGCTGGCCGGCCTGGCGGCCGCGCTGGCCTGGCCGCTGCCCGCGCTCCTGGCTCGGCTGCCCCGGCTGCGGCGTACCCCCGGCCCCGCGCTCCTGCTGTGGCAGTCGGTCGCGGCCGCCGCGGTCCTGGGCGCGCTGGGAGCAGGGCTCTCGCTCGTCACCGACCGGGCCTGGCGCGAGTCCCCCGGCCCGGGGTCGTACGTCGTCGCCGGCGCAGCGGTGCTGGTGACCGGCGTGGTGGCGGTCCGGCTGCTCCTGAGTGCGCACCGGGTCGGCACCGAGCTGCGGACGATCCGGCGCCGGCACCGGGAGCAGGTGGACCTGGTCGGCCGCAGGGTGAGCGACGGGGGAGTGCGGGTGCTCGACCACCCGCTGCCGGTGGCCTACTGCCTGCCGGGGATGGGCGGCTCGCGGATCGTGATGTCCTCCGGCGCGCTGGGCCGGCTCCAGCCCGACCAGCTGCGCGCCGTGCTGCTCCACGAGCGGGCCCACCTTCGGGCCCGGCACGACCTGGTGCTGGAGGCGTTCGGCGTGCTGCACCGGGCGTTCCCCCGGCTGCGCTCCTCGGGGCTCGCGCTGGGCGAGGTAGGGCTGCTGGTGGAGGCCCTCGCCGACCGGGCGGCGGCCCGGGCGGGCCTGGCGCGACCCCTGGCCTCCGCGCTCCAGGCCATGGCCGAGGGCCGGCTCCCGGCCGGCACCCTGGGGGTGGGTGGCACCGCTCTGGCGGCGCGGGTGGTCCTGCTGGCCGAGGCGCGCCCCCGGCCGGTGCAGGCGGCGGCGCTGGTCGCTGCGTCCGCCGCGGTGCTGCTGCTGCCGACGGTGTTCGTGGTGGAGCCCTGGCTGGCGGGGCTGGGCTGACCCGGGCTGCCGCCGGCCGACACGCTCCTGTGAAGCGTGATGCTGGAGTGACGATCACCTAAGGTCTCAGCATGGCGACCCGTACGTCTTCCCCGCCGGGGTCGCGGAGCAAGAGCACGGCCAAAGGCAGCACCTCCGGCCGCTCGCGCGCCCGATCCCGGAGTACCAGCCGCAAGAGCTCCCGCTCCCCGGCCCGGTCCGCTCGCTCGAAGACCCGTCGCCCGCCGCGGGCGGTCCGGTCGGGTCCCGGGCCGGTCCTGCGCCTGTTCACCGGGGCGTGGCGGGTCCTGGCCGCGGTCTGGGTGGGTCTGGCCCACGCCGTCGGCGCCACCGCGCGCCGGGTCGGCTCCGCGGCCCGTGACCTGGACCCCGAGCACCGCCGCGACGGCCTCGGGCTGCTGCTGGTCGGCCTCGCGGTCGTGGTCGCCGGAGCCGTGTGGTGGCAGCTGCCCGGGTCGGTCATGTCCGGCGTGCGCACGGTGGTCGCCGGCTCGGTCGGCAAGATCGCCTGGCTGGTGCCGCTGGTCCTGCTGGGACTCGGCTGGCGCACCTTGCGCAACCCGGAGCGCAACGGACCGGTCGGGCGCCAGGTCGTCGGCTGGAGCGCGCTCACCCTCGGCGTCCTCGGCCTGGTCCAGATCGCCAACGGCAACCCGCAGCCCGAGCTCGGCGACGCCTCCGACCTCCAGCAGGCCGGCGGCGCGGTCGGCTTCGTCGTGGCGAACCTGCTGCTGGACCTGCTGCGCACGCCGTACGTCGTCGTGCCGCTCCTCATGCTGCTGGCCGGGTTCGGTGTCCTGGTGATCACCTCGACCCCCGTCCACCAGGTGCCGGCCAGGCTGCGCGCGCTCATCGCCCGCCTGCCCGGCCGGACCGGGCCGGACGGGCCCGCCGCGACCCCCCAGCGCGCCGGCGAC
>NZ_DAOMFK010000185.1:0-6398 GCF_035429765.1 Nocardioides sp.
CGGCACCCGTCCGGGGCAGGTCGAGCAGACCCGGGCCCTCCTGGTCGAGGCGATCATCCTCGCCGACGCCCCTCCCGCCTGACCCCGGCCAGCGCTGCCGGCCGCGGGTCCTCAGGCCGCGGACTGCCCCGACCTAGCACGGCACACTGTCACTTATCGGGGGTAGCAACCCCCACGAAGCGAGGGTTTCCCCACCCAGGGAAACCGACGGGGCTCACACCCTCGCAACCCGCCTCGCGGGTTACGAGGAGGGAGTCGCGGACGGGCTGGACGAGGGGCTGGGCGGGTTGAGCACCGGCTGGGAGGCCTCGTCGATCCGGCCGGTGATGTCGTCCATCGCGGCCTCGTCGAGGACGGTGACGGTGAGCAGCTCGTGGATCCCCGGCGCGGCGGCGGCCTCGAGCCGCGCCCACGAGTCCAGCTGCGGCGGCACCACGATGTCGCGGACGCTGGCGTTGAAGATCGCCGCGTTGGCGGGCAGCTGGGTGGGCTGCAAGAACGCGTCCGAGGTCGCCACGGCCACGTTGGCGGGCACGATGTAGCCCTGGCTCGCGACCGTGGCCACCGCCTCCTCGGAGAGCACGTTGACCAGGAAGTCGGCCGCGGCCTCGACGTTGTCGGTGTCGGCCGCGATGCACATGCCGGCCACGTCGCCGACCGTCCCGGAGCGGGTGATCCTCGGCATCGGCATCACGTCGAAGCTCAGCCCCTCGACCGTGCGCAGCTCGGGCGTGAGGTTGCGGAACCCGGCGATCATGCCGAGCTTGCCCTCCTTGAAGAGGGTGAGAGGGTCCTCTTCGGCCAGCTGTGCGGGCGTGGGCGTGACCTGGGCGTCCCGGAGCAGGGTGAGCGTGGCCTCCAGGGCACTCTGGGTGTCCCCGGTGGAGAACGCCAGCGAGGTGGGGTCCTTCGGCTCGTCGAAGACCTGCCCGCCGCCGGAGTAGATGAACGGCGCGAGTCCCTGCAGCGACGGCGCGATGTAGACCCCGCGGGTCCCCCGCGCGGGCCGGGTGGCGAACTCGGCGGCAGCGGTGAACTGGTCGAAGTTCCAGGAGTCCAGCTCCTCGGGAGCGTCCAGGCCGCGCCGGCGCATCCGGTCGAAGTCGATCAGGTCGGTGTTGTAGTAGATGACCATCGGCGAGATGGAGTAGGGCATGCACGCCAGCGAGTTGTCCCCGGCGAAGGCGGCGAGCGCGTCGCGGGCGTAGTCGTCGCCGAAGGACACACCGCGGGCGTCGAGCAGCTCGTCGACCGGCTGGGTGACGCCGTTGTCCAGCGCCCAGGCCAGGTCGCGCTGGGAGAGCATGAACACGTCGGGCACCGGCTCACCGGAGCGGAACGCCTTGGCCTGGGCGTCGCGGTCGGCCCACGGCACGACGGTCACGTTCACGTTGTCGTGCCCGGCGGTGTAGGCGCGGGCCAGGTCGGAGTAGGCCACCAGCTCGGCGTCCGGCCCGAACACCCCGAACGTCAGCGAGACCGGTGACGGGGCGGCCGTGGGTGAGGGGCTCGCCGAGGGCGTGGCCGACCCGGACCCCGTGCACCCCGCGAGGGCCGCGGCGACCAGCACCCCGACCGTCAGCAGCGCTGCACCGCCGGACCACCGACGCGACACCATGACCCCCTTCGTCCCGCGGGCCCACGACACCGCGTAGCCCACGATACCGACCATGGCAACGGGCACGCGCACGGTGCTGGGGAGTACGCCGGACCGGGAGCGCCTCACGGCGCGTGGCCGCTCGCAGCGGCTAGTTGTGGGACCCGGGGCTGCCGCGGCCCGGCGTACTCGCGTCGAGTCTAGGCCCTCAGCCCAGCCCGTGGGCCAATTCCACGTGCCCGGCGCTCTCGAGCTGCTCGGCCAGGACCAGCATCCGGGCCGCGTCGGCGCCGCTCTCGGCGGGCAGGACGGCGCGACCGGTGGCGACCACGCGGGCGAACGCTGCGGCCCGCAGGAGTACGTCGGCGAAGTCGCCCTGCGCGATGCCGCGCAGCACCTGGTCGATCATCACCTTGACCTCCTCGGGACCCGGCGGGTCCGCGACCCCGGCCACCACACGGGCGACCTGGGCGCGGAGCCGGCCGGCCTCGAACTCGGCGGCGACCCGCGCGGGCTCGGCGTACACCCAGGTGCGCAGCAGGTACAGCCGCCACAGACAGCCGGCGAGGGAGTCCGGTGGGGCGCCCGCCCACAGCTCGGCGAGCGTCTCGAGGCCCTCGGTCTCGGCCAGCAGCACCAGCCGGTCGGCGATCTCGGCGCTCTCCGCGTCCCGGGCGCCGCGGACCAGCACGGTGGCGGCGCGCTCGGCACTCTCCGTCAGCAGCGCCGGGTCCACGCCGCCGGACAGCTCGGCGAAGAAGGCGTCCCCCGGCGTCGACGGACGGTGGTGCGGGCGCTGGCTCACCGACTCAGACTACGTCGCCGTCCCGGCCAGCGCCGCCCGAACCCGCTGGTCGCTGACCCGTTCCGCGGTGCCCAGCTGCTGGGCCCACAGGGAGACGCGGTACTCCTCCAGCAGCCACCGGGCCCGGCGCAGCGCCGCTCCCGGTGCCGCGTCCCCGGGGAGCGCCGCGACCTGGTGCAGGTAGGCCTGCTGCAGGTCGGTGACGAGGTCCATCAGCTGCCGGTCACGGGCGAGCTGGTCGGGCAGCTGCTCGCGGCGCAGCTCCAACGCCCGCAGGTAGCGCGGGTAGTGCCGCAGCCGGGCCAGGCCGACCTCGCCGACGAAGCCCCGGTGCACCAGCCGCTCCAGCTGTGCGCCCATGTCGCTCAGCGCGGGCAGCAGCGGCAGCTCGGCGCGGCCGGAGAGCGCCCGTCCCGCGCTGCGCCAGGCGTCGAGCACCTCGCTGACCACGTGGACGGCGGCCAGCAGCCGGGGCTCCCGGTCGGTGCCGGCGGCGGCGAGGAGGGCGGCGTACGCCTTCGGGTCCCGTACGGGCGGGTGCGCGTCGACCAGGTCCAGGACCAGGCCCGCCTCGACGTCCTCGACGAGGGTGGCGACCGAGGGGTACGGCGACCCGGCCAGGGCGAGCTTCCCGGCGTTGCCCAGGGAGTCCAGCACGGCGCGCAGCGGCGTGGGGCCAGCGGTGTCCGCGAGCTCCACCAGCAGCAGCCGGCGGACCCCCAGCCGGTGCCGGGCCAGGGCCTCGTCCTCGGAGCCGAACACCGCGACCCCAGCCGTGCCGCCCTCGTCGACGACGGCGGGGTGGACCACCACCTCGTGCCCGGCGCGCCGCTGGGTGAGCGAGGGGGCCAGCGTCGCGAGGGTCCAGCGCCGCTGACCCGTGGCCGCGACGCCGCTGTCGGCCGCCACCTCGGCCATCGCCTCGGCGAAGCTGGGCCGCAACGGCTGCTTGAGCGCCTCGAGGTCCTTGCCGCGAGCCGCCTCCTGCCCGCGCTCGTCGACCACCCGGAACGTCGGCCGCAGGTGCGCGGGCACCTTCGACCAGTCCCACGCCTCGCGGGGCACCACCACCCCGGTGCTGGCGCGCAGGTAACGCTCGAGGGCGTCCAGCAGCGGCTCCTCGCCGGGCGGCACGGCGGCCAGGAAAGCCCGGGCGGTGTTGGGAGCGGGCACGAAGCTGACCCGCAGCGCCTTGGGCAGACTGCGCAGCAGGCTGACGACGAGCTCCTCGCGCAGCCCGGGCACGTTCCAGGAGAAGTCGTCGGCACCGACCCGGTTGAGGGTGGCGACCGGTACGTCGATGGTGAGGCCGTCCTCCACCGCGCCGGGCTCGAAGTGGTAGCGGATGGGGAAGGTGAGCCCCTCCTCCTCCCAGGTGCTGGGGTAGTCGGCCTCCTGCACCCGGCCCTCCTCCCGGGTCAGCATCTCCGGGTCGAAGGTGAGCAGGTCGGGCCGCTGCTGGCGGGCGCGGCGCCACCACTGGTCGAAGTGCGCCCCGCTGACGACCTCGGCACCCACCCGGGCGTCGTAGAAGTCGAACAGGGTGTGCTCGTCGACGACGATGCCCCGGCGCCGGGCCCGGTGCTCGAGCTCCTCGGCCTCGGCGAGCAGTCGGCGGTTCTCGGCGTAGAAGCGGTGCCGGGTGTCCCACTCCCCCTGCACCAGCGCGTGCCGGATGAACAGCTCCCGGCACAGCGCGGGGTCGATGCGGCCGTAGCTGACCAGCCGGTCCGCGACGAGCGGGACGCCGTACAGCGTCACCCGCTCGTAGGCCATCACCGCGGCCCGCTTCTTCGACCAGTGCGGCTCCGACCAGCTCCGCCTGACCAGGTGCGCGCCGAGCCGCTCGGCCCACTCCGGCTCGATCGCCGCGTTCTGCCGGGCCCACAGCCGCGACGTCTCCACCAGCTCGGCGGCCATGAGGTACTGCGGGTTCTTCCCCCGCAGCGCGCTGCCCGGGAAGATCGCGAACCTCGTCCCGCGGGCGCCGAGGTACTCCCGAGGGCCGCGCGCCCGACCGCGTGCCGGAGCACCGCCGCGGGCCGGGGACTCCTCCAGCAGCCCGACGTGGGAGAGCAGCCCGGACAGCAGGGACTGGTGGATGCCGTCGGCGTCGGGGCTGTCGGCGGGGTGGCCGACGGTGACGCGCATCTCGCGGCAGACCTGGCGCAGCTGTGACTCGAAGTCCTGCCACTCACGCACGCGCAGGTAGTTCAGGTACTCGCGCCGGCACATCCGCCGGAAGGCGCTGGAGGACAGGGCCCGCTGCTGGCTGCGCAGGTAGCGCCACAGGTTCAGCCAGGTGAGGAAGTCCGAGGACGGGTCGGTGAACCGGGCGTGCTGCTGGTCGGCCTGGGCCTGGGCCTCCACCGGCCGCTCCCGGGGGTCCTGCAGGGACAGCGCCGCCGCGATCACGACCACCTCGCGCACGCAGCCCAGCCGCTCGGCCTCCAGGATCATCCGCCCCAGCCGAGGGTCGATGGGGAGCCGGGCGAGCCGGCGGCCGAGCGCGGTGAGCCGGTGCTGCCTCGACGCCCGCTGACCGTCGGCCGACGTGCCGGACCCCACGGTCAGCGCGCCGAGCTCCTCGAGGAGCTGGACGCCGGCGGTGACGGTACGCCGGTCCGGCGGGTCGACGAACGGGAACCGGGCCAGGTCGCCCAGCCCGAGGCTGGCCATCTGCAAGATGACCGACGCCAGGTTGGTGCGCAGGATCTCGGGGTCGGTGAACTCGGGGCGGGCCGCGAAGTCCTCCTCGGAGTAGAGCCGGACGGCGATGCCCGCCTCCACCCGGCCGCACCGGCCCGAGCGCTGGCGGGCGGAGGCCTGGCTGACCGGCTCGACCGGCAGCCGCTGCACCTTGGTCCGCGTGGAGTAGCGGCTGATCCGCGCGACGCCGGTGTCCACGACGTACCGGATCCCGGGCACGGTCAGCGAGGTCTCGGCGACGTTGGTGGCCAGCACCACCCGGCGTCCGCCGTGCGGCTCGAAGACCCGGTGCTGCTCGGCCGCGGAGAGCCGCGAGTAGAGCGGGACCACCTCCAGCCCACCGCGGCGGTCGGCGGACCCGAGGTCGGCGAGGGCGTCGGCGGTGTCGCGGATCTCCCGCTCGCCGGGCAGGAACACCAGGACGTCCCCGGGGCCTTCGGCGGTCAGCTCGCGGACCGCGGCCAGGATCGCCTCGGTCTGGTCGCGGACGACCGCCTCGCCCTCCTCGTCCTGCTCGGGCAGCTCGACCAGGGGCCGGTAGCGCACCTCGACCGGGTAGGTGCGTCCGGACACCTCGATGATGGGGGCCGGGCGGCCGCGCCGGTCGGCGAAGTGTGCCGCGAACCTCTCGGGGTCGATGGTGGCGGAGGTGATGACCAGCTTGAGGTCGGGGCGCCGCGGGAGCAGCCGCTTGAGGTAGCCGAGCAGGAAGTCGATGTTGAGGCTGCGCTCGTGCGCCTCGTCGATGATGATCGTGTCGTAGCGGCGCAGCTGGCGATCGCGCTGGAGCTCGGCCAGCAGGATCCCGTCGGTCATCAGCTTGACCCGGCTGCTGCGGCTGGTGCGGTCGGTGAAGCGGACCTGGTAGCCGACCAGGTCGCCCAGCTCGGTGCCGAGCTCCTCGGCGATGCGCTCGGCCACCGACCGTGCGGCGATCCGCCGCGGCTGGGTGTGCCCGATCAGGCCGGTGCGCCCGCGGCCGAGCTCCAGGCAGATCTTCGGCAGCTGGGTGGTCTTCCCCGACCCGGTCTCTCCCGCGACGATGACGACCTGGTGGTCGCGAATCGCGGCGGCGATGTCCTCGCGGCGCTGGCTGACCGGCAGCTCCGGGGGGTAGGAGATGTGCGGCTCGCCGGTCATGGTGCCGCCCATTGTGCCGGGCTGCGGCGCCGTACCTCTGGCGGTGGGTGTCGGATTCCCCGGGCGGGTCCGCAGCGTGGAGGCAAGCAACCGGTGCGAAGTGAGAGTGTGCCGTGCTCGCGGTGACGGATGGGGCTGGTGGGACAT
>NZ_DAOMFK010000186.1:0-6394 GCF_035429765.1 Nocardioides sp.
CGTGCTGGTCGACGACATGATCGACACCGGCGGGACCATCGTGAAGGCGGCTGAGGCGATCATGGCCGAAGGGGCGGCCGGCGTGATCATCGCCGCCACCCACGCGCTCCTGTCCGACCCGGCGGTGGACGCGCTCAAGAACAGCCCCGCCACCGAGATCATCGTGACCAACACGCTGCCGCTCTCCGACGACAAGCGGTTCGACAAGCTCACCTGCCTCTCGATCGCCCCGCTGCTGTCCCGGGCCATCCAGGAGGTCTTCGAGGACGGCTCGGTCACCAGTATGTTCGACGGGCACGCCTGAGCGGGCGTGACGGCCACGGACGGGGACCCCACCCCGGACACGGGGGTCGGGGGCGGCAGGCAGAGGCGATCGCGGCGCACGCTGCTGGCCGTGGCCGCGGGGCTGCTGATGGGCTGCCTCGCCGTCGGGTGGTACCTGGAGCACCGGCTGACGGCGCAGGTGGGACGGATCCCCGGGGCCTTCGCCGGCCTCGAGGGACGGCCGGAGAAGGCGGCCTCGGGTGCCGTCGACATCCTGCTCCTGGGCGCCCGCCCTGAGGCCTCCTCGGCTGCCGACACCCAGGAGTGGTTCCCGGGACTCACCGCAGGTGCCTCGGTGATGGTCGTGCACCTCTCCGCAGACCGTCTCGGGGCCAGTGTCATCTCGATCCCCACCGCCGCCCAGATGGCCATCCCCGGGCACGGCGCCGGCACCCTCGCCGACACCTTCCGGATGGGCGGGCCCGCGCTCACGGTGGGCGCCGTGGAGCGTGAGACCGGCGTCCGCATCGACCACCTTGCGGTGGTCGACTGGGCGGCCTTCGAGGAGCTGGCTGCGCAGCACGGTGGCGCCGAGACGCAGCCGTTGCCGGCCAGGCCGGAGCGCCGCCGGATCCGCCAGCAGCACGAGGTCCTGCGCACCGTCCTCGACGCCTCGCTCCAGCAGGAGATGCGGAAGTACCCCTGGCTGCTCTACGACTTCCTCGACACCGTCACCGCGAGACTCGCGGTCGACGAGGGCTGGTCTCCCTTGCAGATGGGCCGGCTCGTCGTGTCGCTGCGGAACCTCCGCTCGGCCCAGATCCGCTACCTCACCGCTCCGACGCAGGGGGGCGGACCTGCGCTGCGGCTCGACCCGCCCGAGAACGCCGGGCTCTGGCAGTCGGTGCGTGAGGACCGTGTCGACGACTGGTTCGCGGCCCACCCCGAGGCCGGCCGCTCGGACACGGCTCCCTGAGCCGCCCCCACCGGATTGGGCCGGTTGGCGGCGCCGGGGATAGACTGCTGCGGTTGCCTCGGCGAGGGAGTCCCCCTGGGATCTCCGTGATCGACTGGGCCCGGCACACAGCGCCGCGCCGAATCGGTCGCGCGGCGCTCGTCTGTGACAGGTCTTCTGTGGCAGGCCGGGCGTGCCGGTCGAGGCCAGCCCGCGAACCGTCGTACCACCCCGTCAGGAGAGAGACCCATGGCTGCCGAGAAGATCACCGCCGAGCTGCGTACCGAGTTCGGCAAGGGCGCGGCGCGCCGGATCCGTCGCGAGGACAAGGTGCCCGCGGTCCTGTACGGGCACGGCAACGAGACGGTGCACCTCACCCTCCCTGGCCACGAGACGATGATGGCCATCAAGCACGGCGGCGCCAACGCCCTGCTGGAGCTGGACGTGGCGGGCAAGCCGCAGCTCGCGCTGACCAAGCAGGTCCAGGTCGACCCCATCCGCCGGGTCCTCGAGCACATCGACTTCGTGGCCGTGACGAAGGGTGAGAAGGTCACCGTCGACGTCCCCGTGCACCTGGTGGGCGAGGCGGTCCGCGAGTCGCTCGTGGTCACCGACGCCGCCACCATCCAGGTCGAGGCGGAGGCCACGAACATTCCCGAGTTCATCGAGGTCGACATCGAGGGTGCTGAGATCGGCACCCAGATCCTGGCAGCCGACCTCGCGCTGCCGCAGGGCACGACGCTGCTGACCGACGGCGAGACCCTCATCGTCAACATCTCCGCGCAGGCGGCCGAGGAGGCCGAGGCTGTCGAGGCGGAGGCCGGCGTGGCCGAGGGTGGCGCTGCCGAGGTCGCCGAGGGCGGCGAGGCGGAGTGACCCACGCCCGGCTCGGGAGGATCCTGGGCCGGGGGAGAGGTGCGCTGATGAGCACGCCCAGCGACGGGGTCTGGCTCGTCGTCGGGCTCGGCAACCCCGGGCCTGAGTACGCCGGGCACCGGCACAACGTCGGCTACCTCGTCACCGACGAGCTGGCGTCCCGCATGGGTTCCCGGTTCCGGGCGCACAAGTCGCGTCGCGCGGACGTCGTCGAAGGGCGGTTCGGTGCCCCCGGCGTGCCCGGCCCGCGGGTCGTGCTCGCCCGAGCCCGCTGCTACATGAACCAGACCGGCGGCCCGGTGGCCTCGCTGGCCGCGTTCTACAAGGTCCCTGCCGAGCAGGTCGTGGCCGTGCACGACGAGATCGACCTGCCGTTCGGCGCGCTCCGGGTCAAGGTCGGCGGCGGCGACAACGGCCACAACGGCCTGCGATCGATGCGTGCCGCGCTCGGCACCGGCGACTTCCACCGCGTGCGGGTGGGGGTAGGGCGACCGCCCGGCCGCCAGGACGTCGCCGACTTCGTACTGTCGAACTTCTCCGCCACGGAGCGCAAGGAGCTCCCCTTCTCGGTGCAGGACGCCGCCGACGCCGTGGAGTCGCTGGTGCTGAAGGGGTTGGCGGCGACGCAGCAGCAGTTCAACTCCTGAGCCATGCCCCCGGCCAGGCAGTGACGTGTCCCACGTCGGTTAAATCTACCCAAACGACTACAGTTTCCGAGTTCTCACACACATTCCGCCTTGACACCAGCCACCGCTGGTCAGGAGGATGGGGGTGACCCGGGAACATGGGGAACCCGGTGACGTGGGGGTGGTCTTTATGACCTTTCGGTTGGCTGTGCCGTGCGGACTATGGGGTCCAGCGCCCGTCAGAGCGGGGCGCGTTCCGACACTTCGTCGCTCCTCCTTCTCGGAGGTACTCACAGCTCGAGTCAGGGTTCTTTGACGCTGCGACACCGCTGGGTGATCGCACTGAGTTGACTCGGGCTGGTGCACCCCCCGACGGGGGAAGTCTTACATGGGGGTAGGGCGACAATGGATGAAGTCTCGTTCGGTCCGGACCTGATGGTTCCGGCTCCGAGGACCGCTGATGCGGTCATCGTGCCGCGGCAGCGGCGCGCCGACCCGGACGGGGTCGGCCTGGGCGCCGGCAGGGGGGATGCCGTGGCGCTCACCTCCGAGGTGGGTACAGCGACTCCGCTGTCCGCCCCGGGTGAGTTCGACCTGGCGCGGCTGCCGAAGTCCGTCATGCTCGGCGTCGAGGTGGCTGTGGCCACCTGCGCCGGGCTGCTGGTCGGCGTGCTGGCGGGCCTTGCGCCGCTGTACCTCGCCCTGGTCGTGGCGACGACGCTGGCCGTGCACTACTACTCCGGCGTCGAGGCGATCCGGCCCGGCATGCCGCGGATGAGCAGGCTGCTGCGCGACGCCGCGCTGCCGTTCAGCGCGGTGGCGGTGGCGGTTGCGTTCCTGGGCGTGCCCGAGCAGACCCTGAGCAGCTCCGGCCTGGTGATCCTCACCGTCACCGCGGCCGCGGCCGCAGCGTCGATGGTTCGTCACCACCACGTCGGGCCGGTCCGGCTGGTCGTCATGGGCAACGCCCCCTCGATCGTCCAGCTCGCCACCAAGTGGGCCGGTGACCGGCGGGCCAAGGTCGTCGGCGGCGTGCTCATCGACCCGGACTCCTCGATCCCGCCCGGTTCCGACTCCCTCCTCAGCGCACCGGTCGTGCACGACAGCGACGACATCGCCGCCTGGGTGGGCGCTCGGCAGGCCGACGTCGTCGTGGTCGTCCCCGGTCCCGGAGTCACCAGCGAACGGGTGCAGCGGCTGGGCTGGCAGCTCGAGGGCGGTCCCGCAGCCATCAGCCTGCTCTCCCCGCTCGCGCACGTCGCCTCCCACCGGGTGGACGCGGTCGCCTTCGCCGACACCACGCTCATCCACGTCGCATCGAGCCGGCCGTCGGTGTTCGTCCGCTTCCTCAAGGCCGCCTTCGACCGGGTCGTCGGCGGGCTGCTGCTGGCCCTGGTGTCGCCGGTGCTGCTGGTGATGGTCGCCCTGGTCCGGCTGGACTCTCGCGGTCCCGGCATCTTCCGGCAGACCCGCGTCGGCAAGGACGGCGTCGAGTTCACCATGTACAAGATGCGCACGATGCGTCGGGACGCCGAGCAGGTCAAGGCGAGCCTGGCCGACCGCAACGAGGGCGCCGGGCTGCTCTTCAAGATGAAGCACGACCCGCGCATCACCCGCGTGGGCGGTGTCCTGCGCAAGACCTCCCTCGACGAGCTGCCCCAGCTGATCAACGTGGTCAAGGGCGACATGTCGCTGGTGGGTCCGCGGCCTGCGCTGCCCGAGGAGGTCGCGCAGTACGACGCCCGCGAGCGTCGGCGGCTGGCCATCCGGCCCGGCGTGACCGGCCTCTGGCAGGTCAGCGGTCGGTCCAACCTCAGCTGGGAGAAGTCGGTCGAGCTGGACCTGCGCTACACCGACAACTGGCGGCTGGTCGACGACCTCGGCATCGGGGTGCGGACCGTCGACGCGGTGACCCGGTCTCGCGGGGCCTACTGAGCCCTGGTCCGCAAGCTCCTGACAGCAACGATCCCGCACGTGCTGGCTGGGTGCTGTGGATACCGGGTCCGGTGCAGCCACGATCCCGCACCTGCGGGATCGTGGCTGCTGCCCACGCTGCCCTTGCTGAGGCGGCGCCGCCCGCGAACGCGCTGACCGCGCGGCGCGGAGTTGACCCAAACGCCACGCCGACGCCTGGTGGTCGCTAGCATGTCGCCCGATGGCCATGTGGAAGCGACGTCAGCGCACCTCGCGGGATGTCGTGCGCCCTCTGCTGGTCGGTTCCAGCGGTGGCCACCTGACCCAGCTCTTCGCGCTGCGGTCGTGGTGGGAGAGCGGTGAGCGCGGCTGGGTGACCTTCGACACCCCGGATGCCATCTACACGCTGGCCGACGAGAAGAACGTGTGGTGGGCCTTCCACCCGACCACCCGCAACATCCCGAACCTGCTGCGCAACACCCGGCTCGCCTGGCGGGTGCTGCGCGAGTTCCGGCCCACCGTCGTGGTGTCCACAGGTGCGGGCACCGCTGTGCCGTTCTTCGTGCTCGGGCGGCTCCTGGGCGCGCGCACCGCCTACGTCGAGGTCTACGACCGGGTGGAGACCGCGACGCTCACCGGGCGACTCTGCCGGCCGTTCACCGACGTGATGATGGTGCAGTGGCCCGAGCAGGCTGCGCTCTACGACGACGCCGTGGTGATCGGACCCCTGCTGTGAACGGCCTGCGCCGGCTGGTGATCCTGGTCGGGACCGACCACCACCCCTTCGACCGGGCGGTCACCTGGGCCGACGCGCACCAGCAGCGCTTCCCCGAGGACGACGTGCTGATCCAGTACGGCCTGTCCGCACCCCCCACCACCGCCCGCGGGGTGGCCTTCTTGTCGCCGGCGGAGCTGCGCAAGGCGGTCGCCGAGGCCGACGTGGTGATCACGCACGGCGGCCCCGGCACGATCTCCGACGCCCGGTGGGGCGGGCACCGGCCGATCGTGTTCCCCCGCGACCCGGGCCTCGGCGAGCACGTCGACGACCACCAGTTGCGCTTCGCGCCCTGGTGCGCGGCACGGGGCCCGGTCCTGCTGGCGCGCACGCCGGAGGACCTCGACGCTCAGCTCGCCGCTCTTCCCGGGACCGGGACCAGGCTCGAGACCCGTGCGGACGTCGCGGAGTCCGCGGCTGCCCGCAACTTCACCGAGCTGATGTCCCAGCCGGTCTCGGGCCGGGGGCCGCATGTCCTGCCCGGTGCACCGCGTGTGCTGCACCTGGTCGGGGACGAGGAACGCGCCCGGCAGGCGGAGGAGCGGCTGGCGATCCGGCCGGGCGTGCTCCACCTCGGCGCGCTGGTGACGAAGTGGCCGGCGGGAGCGTCCGGGGAGATCTCCTGTGCCTGCGGGTCCTCCTACGCCGACTGCCCCTTCTGGGGCGAGGTGGGCAAGGCGGCCTTCGGCGGCTGGGACCACGTCGACCTGCGCCGGGTGGACGAGCTGTCCCGCACCGTTCCCGGAACCACCAGCAGCAGGGCGGCACGCCGGCACCCCGGCCGCGAGGCACGGCGGCGGCTGCTGGAGTACGCCGGCTACCACCGCGCCGTCCTCACCGCAGCCCGCGACGTGGCGGCCGCTGAGCTGCTGGTGATCCGCGGCGCGCCGGGCGTGGCCCTGGCGCTCAGCCACGACCGCCAGCTAGACCTGCGGGTCGCCGACTACGGCGCCGGCCTCGGCCCCCGCTGGGCACTGCGGCACC
>NZ_DAOMFK010000187.1:0-6369 GCF_035429765.1 Nocardioides sp.
TAGTTCTGGTCGCCTGCGCAGCGGGAGGCCAGGGCCGCGCCGGGCCGTCCCCCCACCCCCAACGTGCAGGCCCGGCCCAGGTCCTCGGGATCGTCCACGTCGAGCCTGAGCGTCGTCAGCTCCCCCGCAAGGGCGCGGGCTCCGGCCTCCATGTGCCTGGCCGCGGAGCCAGGACCGAACCGGGGGGCGAACAGGTCGTAGGGGGCGGTGTACAGCGTGGTGCCGGTGCCGTGGTGGTCCACGACGACGGCCGCCCCGTCGTCCCCAGCCACCGCCCCGAGCGCGGCGGCCAGGTCGGTGGACGTGAGCGCCGGGAGGTCCCCGCACAGCGCCACCGGACGGGCATCGGGCCACCGCGGACCTGCCCACCTGGCCGCGTCCGACAGCGCCTCGTTCAGGCCGCCGGGGTCCGGCACGACGTCGCACCCGCGGGCGCGCATCCGGGAGGCGACGTGGCGGTCGCCGGTCGCCACCACCACCCGGCGTACCCCCGGCGTGGCCGACGCGGCGGCGACGGTGTCCTCCGCGAACGCCAGCGCCAGCGCCTCGCGGGTCGCGGGTCCGAGCGCCGTCAGGCGCGACTTGCCCACCCGGGGTGACTTCACCGGCACCAGCACGACGAACGACGGGGTCACGTCCAGGAATCCTGCCAGTGCGCGCACGCGTGCGTTGCGCGGGGACCGGGTGAACGATGGGCGAGTAGCCTGCTCTCCGACGCACAGGCGACCGAACGAAGGCAGGCGGGGCGCTGACGAGGAGGAGAAGGGCGATGCCGGTACGCAAGCTCTCCCAGAAGCGCGGCTGGGCGTGGGGCATCGGGGTTGCCCTCGTCAAACCCACCCTGCTCGCGGCGAGCTCACGGACGTGGATCGACGGTGAGAAGATCCCCGCAACCGGCGGCTGCGTCGTGGTGTTCAACCACGTCTCGCACATCGACCCGCTGATGGCGGCGCACATCCTCTACGACCACGGCCGGCTGGCCCGCTACCTCGCCAAGTCGGGGCTGTTCCGCAACAAGGCGTTCGCCCGGTTCCTCCGCGACGCCGGCCAGATCCCGGTGGAGCGGCTGAGCCGCAACGCGGCCGGCGCCTACGACGCCGCGGTGGCGGCGGTCCGCGCCGGCGAGTGCGTCGTGGTCTACCCCGAGGGCACGCTGACGCGAGACCCGGACCTGTGGCCGATGGCGGGCAAGTCCGGCGCCGCCCGGATCGCGTTGGCCACCGGCGCCCCGGTGATCCCGATCGGGCAGTGGGGGCCGCAAGAGCTGCTGGCGCCGTACGCCAAGAAGCCCGACTTCCTGCCCCGCAAGCACATCACGATGAAGGTGGGCGACCCGGTGGACCTGCACGACCTGGCCGACCAGCCGCTCACCCCGGCCGTCGTTCAGCAGGCCACCGACCGGATCATGGACGCGCTCACGGCGCTGGTGGCCGACCTGCGTGGTGAGACGCCGCCGGCGGTGCGGTTCGACCCGGCGAAGGCCGGGGTGCGCCGGACCGGCAACCCCAAGAAGCAGCCCCCGCGGAAGGAGAGCCCATGACCCGCGTCGCGGTCTTCGGAGCGGGATCGTGGGGGACGGCGTTCTCCATCGTGCTCGCCGACGGCGGGAACGAGGTGACCGTCTGGGGACGCCGGGAGGAGGTCTGCGAGGCGATCAACCTGCGGCACGAGAACGCCGACTACCTGCCCGGCGTCGAGCTCCCGCCCACGATCAGCGCCACCCACGACCCCGAGCGTGCCGTCGCCGGAGCCGAGGTGGTGGTGCTGGCAGTGCCCTCCCAGACGCTGCGCGGGAACCTCGCCGAGTGGGCGCCCGTGCTGCCCCCCGGAGCGGCGCTGGTGTCGCTGATGAAGGGGGTGGAGCTGGGCACCCTGGACCGGATGAGCGAGGTCATCGGCGAGGTCACGGGAGCGGACCCGGGTCGGATCGCGGTGATCAGCGGCCCCAACCTCTCCCGCGAGATCGCCCGCCGCGAGCCGGCAGCCTCGGTGGTCGCGTGCGCCGACGAGGACATGGCCAAGCGCCTGCAGGACCTCTGCCACTCGCCGACGTTCCGCCCCTACACCAGCGTGGACGTGGTGGGCTGTGAGCTCGGGGGCGCCTACAAGAACGTCGTGGCGCTGGCCGTGGGCATGGCCGTGGGCATGGGGTACGGCGACAACACCACCGCCTCGGTCATCACCCGCGGCCTGGCGGAGACCGCCCGCCTGGCCGTCGCCCTGGACGCCAACCCGCTCACGCTGATGGGGCTGGCGGGGCTGGGTGACCTGGTCGCGACCTGCTCCTCGCCGCTCTCACGCAACCGCACGTTCGGCGAGAAGCTGGGCAAGGGGATGACGACCGAGGAGATCGTCGCCTCGACCCGCCAGGTCGCCGAGGGCGCCAAGTCCTGCTCCTCGCTGCTGGCGCTGGCCCGGCGCACCGGCGTCGACGCCCCCATCGCCGAGCACGTCGACGCGGTGGTGGCCGGCCGGATGACCGCGAGCGACCTGGTCCGCGCGTTCACCGCGAGGGACACGAAGGCCGAGACCGACTGAGGCGCCTCAGCGAAGTACGTCGAGCGCGGCCGCAAGGTCGGCCCAGAGGTCCTCGACGTCCTCGATGCCGACCGAGAGGCGGACCAGGCCCTCGGGGATCGTCAACGGCTCGCTGCGCCACCGACGACGACGCTCGAATGTGGACTCCACCCCGCCCAGGGAGGTGGCGTGCACCCACAGAGAGGTGCTCCGGGTGAGCCGGTCGCCGGCCTCCGCGCCGCCGGACAGCACCACGGACACCATCGCGCCGAAGCCCGGGTAGCGCACCTCCTCCACGGCCGGGTGCCCGGCCAGCCGCCGGGCCAGCTCGCGGGCGTTGCCCTCCGCGCGGTCCAGCCGCACGTGCAACGTGCGCAGCCCGCGCAGCGCCAGCCACGCCTCGAACGCACCGGGGATCGCACCGACCAGCTCACGACGGCCCCGGAGGGCGTCGTACACCTCCTCCTCGCGGGTGAGGACCGCCCCCATCAGCAGGTCGCTGTGGCCGGAGAGGTATTTCGTCGCCGAGTGGACCACCAGGTCCGCGCCGTGCTCGAACGGGCGCTGGCGCAGCGGAGTCGCGAACGTGTTGTCGACGACGACCCGGGCCCCTGCCCGGTGTGCCGCCTCGATGATCCGCGGCAGGTCGGCGACCTCGAGCGCCGGGTTGGTGGGCGACTCCAGCCAGACGAGGGCGGCGTCGGCGCTGGCGGCGAGGACCGCCTCGGTGTCGGTGACGTCGACGAGCACCGCCTCCAGCCGTCCCCGCACCTCGAGGTCGGCCAGCTGCATGGTGACCCCGTTGTAGGCGTGCCGGGGAGCGACCACCCGGTCACCGGCGGCCACCAGGTCGAGGACCGTTGCCACGGCGGCCAGCCCGGAGGCGAAGGTCAGGCACCGGCCCCCCTCGAGGGCGCCGAGCGTCTCCTCGAACGCCTCCCACGTGGGGTTGGCGTAGCGGCCGTACTCCCTGACACCGCCCGCACCGTACGTCGAGGCCAGCGTGATCGGCGGGTTGAGCGGCTGATCGGGGCCGTGGTCGGGACGCCCCGCTGACACGACGACGGTGGCGGGCGTGAGCGCGGGCGGGTCGGACGGCATACGGCCAGCCTAGGCAATAGGGTCGTGGCGATGAACGAGCCCAAGCGCAAGCCCCGCGTCGCGGTGGTCTTCGGCGGACGGTCCAGCGAGCACGCCATCTCGTGCGTCACCGCCGGAAGCGTGCTGCAGGCGATCGACCGGGAGAAGTACGACGTGGTGCCGGTCGGCATCGCCACCGATGGCCGGTGGGTGCTGGAGTCCGAGGAGCCGGAACGGCTGCGCATCGACAGCCACGACCGGCTGCCGAGCGTGGACGCCGGCCGGGCGTCGGTCGCCCTCGCACGTGACGGCGGAGGTGCCGAGCTGGTGGTCTCCGAGCCGTCGAGGCCGCCGCGGACGCTGGGCGAGGTCGACGTGGTCTTCCCGCTGCTGCACGGGCCGTGGGGCGAGGACGGCACCATCCAGGGGATGCTCGAGATGGCCGGCGTTCGCTACGTCGGCGCCGGGGTACTGGCCTCGGCCGTGAGCATGGACAAGGGCTACATGAAGGTCGTGCTCGCCGCCGCGGGGCTGCCGGTGCTGCCGTGGGTCACGCTCACCCGGCGGCAGTGGGAGGAGGACCCGCAGGGGTGCCGCGCGCGGGTCGCGGACCTGGGCTACCCGCTGTTCGCCAAGCCGGCCCGCGGGGGTTCCAGCATCGGCATCTCCAAGGTCCACGACGCCGCTGAGCTCGACGCCGCGGTCGAGGAGGCGCAGCGCCATGACCCGAAGGTGCTCCTGGAGGTGGCGGCCGAGGGCGCGCGCGAGGTCGAGTGCGGGGTGCTCCAGGGGCTGGACGGCGCCCCGGAGGCCAGCGTGCCCGCCGAGATCAGGATCGGCGGGGACCACGAGTTCTACGACTTCGCCGCGAAGTACCTCCCCGAGGAGCACACCGAGCTCGACGTCCCTGCCGTGCTGGCCGCCGGGGTGGCCGAGCGGCTCCAGGACCTCGCCGCGCGCGCGTTCGAGGCGGTCGGCTGCGAGGGGCTGGCCCGCATCGACTTCTTCGTGATGCCCGACGGCACCGTGGTGGTCAATGAGATCAACACGATGCCGGGCTTCACCCCGACGTCCATGTTCCCGCGGATGTGGGCCGCCTCCGGGCTGGACTACCCGGCGCTGGTCGACCGGCTCCTCCAGCTGGCGCTGGCCCGCGGCACCGGGCTGCGCTGACGGGCACTCACACGCAGGGCTTGCGGAGCCGGGTGTGCTCCTTGATCGCGGGCGCCAGGTCGACCATCGCGGCGGCCGGCCCTGCGGGGCGGTACGACGAAGGCACCCGCACCTGCACCACCGGCCGCCTCCCGATGGTGGTCATCACCACGTCGAGCCCCTGGTCGGAGACCTGCTCCTCCGGGACGTACCAGCCGACGCCGTCGGCCTCCTCGCACGCCGCGAACCGGTCGAAGTCCGGGGGCATCGTCCCGCCGCAGGTCAGCGTGATCGCCGGGTCGCCCCAGGCGGCGCCCAGCGCGTCCTCGGGGTCGACCGGACGCCGGAGCTCGTCGTCCACCGTGTCGGGGAGGGCGTCGAGGAGCCGCTGGCACGCGGCACCCACGACCGGCGAGGGCGTGGGGGAGTCGAGCGGCACCTTGTCGGACTCGCAGCCGGCCAGGGCGAGGGTGGCGGCCAGCAGGCCGCACGTGGCGACGCCCCGTGTCCTTCGGGACACGGGGCGCCGACGGGGCAGGGTCAACGGCTCAGATGTGGACGACCGGGCAGGTGAGGGTCCGGGTGATGCCGTCCAGCGTCTGCACCTTCGCCACGACCAGCTTGCCGAGCTCGTCGACGTTGCGTGCCTCGGCGCGCACGATCACGTCGTACGGTCCGGTCACGTCCTCGGCCAGGGTGACCCCCTTGACCTGAGCGATCTCCTTGGCGACCTCGGCGGCCTTGCCGACATCGGTCTGGATCAGGATGTAGGCCTGCACGACCATGGGGACTCCTCGGTTCGACGGCGGACTTCGACCCCGCCAACCTACCGCGCCACGGGCAGGACCCGATAGCCGCGTCTCGCCGCGTCGAGGGCCCCGGGGGCGGGGCGATCTGGTGGGATGGGCCTATGGCGATCCCACCCGACGCGACCCTGGCCGACGCCGGGGAGTTCGGCCTGCTGCGCACGCTCACGCCGCTGTTCGAGCAGGACGAGAACGTGCTCGTGGGGCCCGGGGACGACGCCGCCGTGCTGCGGGTGCGGACCGGCCACGTGGTCGTCTCCACCGACGTCATGGTGGAGGGCCGCCACTTCCGCCGTGAGTGGTGCTCGGCCGCTGACATCGGGCACCGTGCCGCCGCGCAGAACCTCTCCGACGTCAACGCGATGGGCGGCCGCGCCGCCTGGCTGACCATCGGCCTGGCCGCCCCGCCGGACCTGCCGGTCCAGTGGGCGGTGGACTTCGCGACCGGGTTCGCCGAGGAGGCGGCCCTGGTCGGCGCGCACGTGGTGGGTGGCGACCTGACCTCCGCCGACCAGGTGGTCGTGGCCGTGACCGTTCTGGGGTCGTGCACGGTGGCCCCGGTGCTGCGCTCGGGCGCCGAGGCGGGTGACGTGGTCGCGCTGGCGGGACGCCAGGGCTGGGCCGCGGGCGGGCTCGCCGTGCTGGGCCGCGGCTTCCGCTCGCCCCGGGCGCTGGTCGAGGCCTACCGCCGCGGGATCTTCCCGTGGCCGGCGCGCTCCATGCCGATGCTGTGGTATTGCCCGCGCCGCCGGGCGATTCTCCAGTTCGACCAGATCCACCTCGGGCGGAGCCTCGCTCGGGTGCGCCGGCAATA
>NZ_DAOMFK010000188.1:0-6316 GCF_035429765.1 Nocardioides sp.
GTGGTCGGGGCGCTTGCGTGGACGGCGGGACACCCGGACAACCTACCCAACCTGGCGGCGCCGCTCCCTCCACACACCCTCCACATGCTTCTCCGATGCCTTGCAATCGAACTTATGTTCTGTTACTGTCTCTACATGACCGCACTGCTGGACCTGCACCCGGACGCCGCACACCCGGCGTACTCCGGGCTGGCCCAGATCCACGAGGTGCTGGACGGCCTGGGTGACGTGGCCGCCCTGCGGACGGGGGACTACGCCGACCTGGTCCGCCAGACCGAGCGGGCGATCCGTCGGCTCCAGGCGGTCAAGCTCAGACTGCTGCGCGGCGCCGACAACGCCGACGTGGCCGCCGGGTCCGGACTGCCCGGCACCGGCCAGTGGCTGGCCAGGGAGACCCACGCCACGGGTGCCTCCGCAGCCGGGCAGGTCGCCCTCGCCTCCGCCCTGGACGACCTGCCCCAGACCCGGACCGCCCTCGCCGCCGGCGAGGTCTCCCCCGAGCACGCCGCGGTGATCGCCACGACCACGAGGCGGCTCCCCGCCGGGCTGGCCCCTGAGCAGGTCACCGCGGTCGAGGAGCGCCTGGTCGGGCAGGCGAAGACCCTCGACCCCTCCGCCCTGCGCAAGAAGGCGCGCCGCGCCCTCGAGGCGGCTGCAAGCAAGGTCGAGACGGATCGCCACCACGACCAGCTGCTCCGCGAGGAGGAGGCCGCCGCGCGCGCCCGGACCCGGCTGACCCTGCACGACAACGCGGACGGCACCGTCACCGGCCACTTCACCGTGCCTACCCTGGCCGGGGCGATCCTGCGCAAGACCCTCCAGCAGATGGCCTCGCCCCGCCGCGGCCGCCTCGGCGCCAGCAAGGCCCACACCGGTCCCGTCGGCGACGGCCTGGACTGGGCCCACCGGTACGGCCGGGCCTTCGTCGAGCTGCTCGAGCACCTGCCCACCAGCCACCTGCACGGCAAGACCGCCGCCACGGTGGTGGTCACCGTGGACCACGACCAGCTGCGCGACGACCTGCGCGCGGCCCGTCTGGACACCGGCGACGAGATCTCCGCGGCCGAGGCCCGGCGCCTGGCCTGCGCCGCCGGGATCCTGCCGGCCATCCTCAACGGAGCCTCGCAGCCGCTGGACCTGGGCCGCGCCCAACGCTTCTTCACCGAGGCCCAGCGCGTCGCCCTCGGCACCCGGCACACCACCTGCGCCGCCGACGGCTGCGACCGCCCCTACGCCTGGTGCGAGCTGCACCACCGACAACCCTGGTCCCACGGCGGCACCACCAACCTCGCCGACGCCGAGCCCCTCTGCGGGTTCCACCACCAACGCATCCACGACCCCGCCTACCACCACACCCGAGCCCCCGACGGCTCGGTCACGTTCCACCGCCGGAGGTGACCCCTGTGATCGACGAACCTCGGCACGCGGTGCGCCCGGAGCGCATCCTGCCCGCAGCTGTCGGTGGCGCGTGCTTGGCTACGGTGCCATGGACCTGACAGAGGCGTACCGGATGGCTACCGGCCTGGTCGCGGAGCACGGCCTGACCGGGTGGCGGGTGGAGCTCGACAACGCCAAGCGTCGTGCCGGGCTGTGCCGACAGCACGACCGGGTGATCTCGCTGAGCCTGCCGCTGACGCGCCTGCACAGCGAGGCAGAGGTCCGCGAGACCGTGCTGCACGAGATCGCGCACGCGTTGGTCGGCGCCCAGCACGGCCACGACGAGGTCTGGCGGCGTACGGCCGTGGCGATCGGCAGCAGCGGTGAGCGCTGCGTCCACGCGGACGCCCCCCGGGTCAGCGGCGCCTGGCTGGGGGTGTGTTCGGCGGGCCACACCCGAGAGCGGCACCGGCGCCCGGAGCGGGTGATGTCCTGCGCGAGGTGCAGCGAGGTCTTCCGGCCCGAGCACATCCTCGAGTGGACCTACCGGGGAAGGCCGGCCGCGATGCACCCCAACTACCTGGCCGAGCTCGACGCGATCCTCCGGGGCAGCGGGCCGGTGCGGCTGGGCGTCGGGACGCCGGCCCGGGTGACTGGGCCGGGCCGGTTCCAGGGGCGGGTCGGGACCGTCGTGGCCGTCGGGCGGACCCGCTACCGGCTGTCGATCGAGGAAGGAGTGCTTAGTGTGATCTTCGCGCACGTGGAGCCCGTGCGCGGGTGAGACCCGGGAGCGGCCGGGCCTACTCGCCTACCCGACCGGTGTCGTAGGCCCACATGGCGATCTCGACCCGGTTGCGGGCGCCGATCTTGGTGAGCAGCGAGGCGACGTGGGTCTTGACGGTGGTCACGCCGATGTAGAGCTCCTCGGCGATCTCCGCGTTGGTGTGACCGCGGGCGACCAGGGCCAGGACCTCCTCCTCGCGGTCGGTGAGCGGCTCGATCGGCTGCGGGCGTGGGGCGGCCGGGCGGGACGCGGCGAGGGTCGCGAGCAGCCGCCGGGTGACGTTGGGCGCGATCAGCGCGTCGCCGACCGCCGCCGCGTGCACCGCCTGGACGAGCAGCTCGGGGCCGGCGTCCTTGAGCAGGAACCCACGGGCGCCCGCCTGCAGTGCCCCGTAGACGTACTCGTCGAGGTCGAAGGTCGTGATCACCACCACTGCCGTCGGGTCGGCCACGTCGGGTCCGGCCAGCCGCCGGGTCACCTCGATGCCGTCCAGGCCGGGCATCCGGATGTCCACGAGGAGCACGTCGGGGCGCAGCCGCCGGGTCAGCTCCACCGCCACCAGGCCGTCCGGCGCCTGGCCCACCACCTCGATCCCGTCCTGGGCGTCCAGGATCATCGCCAGCCCGGTGCGCACCAGGTCCTGGTCGTCGGCCACCACGACGCGGACGGTCACGACGGCAGCTCCCGAGGGAACTCGGCCCGCACCGTCCAGCCGCCACCGGGCGACGGTCCGGCCGACAGCGTGCCACCCAGCAGCTGGGCTCGCTCGGCCATCCCGATCAGCCCGAAGCCCGGCGCCGCGACGGACGACGGGTCCGGCTCGCCGTCGTCGGCGACCCGCAGCCGTACGACGTCGGGCTCCCCCGCGACCTCGATCAGCACCCGGCCGGCATGGTGGGCGTGCCGCAGCGCGTTGGTCAGCGACTCGCGCGCCAGGCGGTAGACCGCGGCGTCGATCCCCCGGGGCAGGTGGCCGAGCTCGCCGGTCAGGGTGACCTGCACCACCGGGATGTCATCGCTGCTGGCCAGCGCCGACAGGTCCGCGATGCCCGCCTGCGGGGCGTACTCGGTCGCCTGGCCGTCGCGGAGGACGCGCACCATCGCGCGCATCTCGGCCAGCGTGCGCGATGCCTCGCTCTCGATCGCCGCGAGCGTCGCCACGGCCGCCTCGGGGCTGGTGTCCGCGACGGCGCGGCCGGCCTGGGCCTGCACCGCGATCGCGGAGACGTGGTGGGCCACGGTGTCGTGCAGCTCGCGGGCCAGGCCGACCCGCTCCTGGTTGCGGATCTCGGCGAGTTGACGGTGCCAGACGTCGGCGCGGTAGCGAAACGCCGCCGCGAGGGCCACGAACATCAGCAGGAAGACGGTGCCTCCGAAGACGTCGGCCCACCCGGTGAAGGAGACGTACATCCCGAGCGCCACGGTGACCGAGACGAACCCGAGCCCGAGCACGACCTCGCGGCCCGAGCCCCACCGCACGAGGGAGTACAGCAGGATCAGGACGAACATCATCGCGTACAGGCCGAGGTCCCCGCTGCCGGTGACCAGCTGGGCGACCGAGAGGACCAGCACCGCTCCGAACCCGACCAGCGCGGCCACCAGCGGGTGGCTCCGACGCCAGAGGAGCACCGGGGCCGCGGCGAGGGCGACGAGGGTGGCCAGCGGGCGCCACGCCACGTCGGGGCGGAAGATCGCCTCGCCCACGGCGACGAGCTCGAACGCACCGACCAGCAGCCAGTCGCTCCCGCGCCGCGCAGGCGCGTCGCCGGGCCGCGGCTCGCGCCAGACCGGGCGCCTTCCCTCGTTCCTCACAGCTCCAGGGTAGGCATCGGCGGGCTTCGGCGTACCGGCCGAAAGGACGAGTGCCGGCTCGTCCGGACGGCGGAGCCGGGACGGGCCCCGACGCCGATGTGCCACCCCCTCCCCCGGCGGGAGCGTGGAGCCGTAGGCAAACCGAAATCGAGGAGTCGTCATGTCACACGTGCTCTACCTCTGGGGCCGCTGGGCCGCCCGTCGACCGTGGGTGGCGATCGCGACCTGGCTGTTCCTCGCCGTCGCGGTCACGGCCGCCTCGGCCACCGTCGGGCACGCGCTCGACGACACGATGACCACACCGGGGAGCGACTCCCAGGCCGCCGCCGACCTGCTGGCGGCCGCCGACACCGGAGCCGACGGGCTCACGTCGTACGTCGTCGCGACGCCGAGGGCCGCCGGTGACACGTTCTTCGACTCCGCCCGGGCCCGGGCCGGTCTCGCCGACCTGGAGCAGTCGCTCACCGGGCTCCCGGACCTGGTCGGCGCCACCGACCCCGCGGGCATGCTCGCCACCGACCAGCAAGGGGCGGTCGACGCCCAGATGGTGTCGCCGGACGGACGGGTGGCGCTGGTGCGCCTGCAGTACCCGGCGATCGAGAAGACCGACAAGAGCGCGCTGGCCGCGCTCAAGACCGCGCTCGAGGAGGCCCGGTCCGGCTCGTCGCTGCGGCTCGAAGCCGGCGGGGACCTCTACTTCAGCTTCGAGGAGGCGCCGATGAGCGCCTACGAGGCCGTGGGCATCGTCGCCGCGCTGGTCATCCTGCTGGTGGCCTTCGGGTCCCTGGTCGCGGCCGGGCTGCCGCTGGTGATCGGGCTGTTCGCGCTGCTGGTCGGCACCAGCGCCCTCTCGCTCGTGGCGTACGGCGTCGACATCCCCGTCTGGGCGCCGGTGATGGCCTCCATGGTGGGGCTGGGCGCCGGCATCGACTACGCGCTGTTCCTCGTGACCCGGCACCGGGAGTACCTCGCCGCCGGGCTGAGCGTCCCGGAGTCGGTGGGCCGGTCGGTGGCCACCGCGGGCCAGGCCGTGATCTTCGCCGGGGGCACCGTGGTCGTGGCGATCCTGGGTCTCGCGTTCGCCGGGCTGCCCTTCGTCGCGGCCGGAGGCGTCGGCATCGCGGTCGTCGTCCTGGTCATGGTGCTGGCTGCGATCACCCTGCTGCCTGCTCTGCTCGGGCTGGCCGGGCCGCGGATCAACCCCCACCACCGCTTCGCACGGCGTACGACGCGCGACTCGACGACTCGCCGCTGGACCCGCTGGGGCAACCACGTCACCAGCCACCCGGTCGCCTACCTCGTCGGCGGCACGACCCTCCTGCTGGCCCTGGCCGCGCCGGTCACCGCTCTGCGGCTCGGTATGCCCGACGAGGGCAGCTACCCGCAGGCCCGCACCGAGCGGCGCGCCTACGACCTGATCGCCGAGGGGTTCGGCCCCGGCGCGATCAGCCCGATCGTGATCGCCGTCGACACCGCGGGCGACGGATCCGCGGTGGACCGGGTCACCGCGGCAGTGGCCGGGGACCGGGGCATCGTCTCGGCTCGTGCGCTGCCCACGACCCCTGGCTCGGACGTGGCCGTCGTCACGGCCCAGGCCACGAGCACGCCGCAGGACCGGGAGACCCAGCAGACCCTTGCTCGGCTGCGGTCCACCGTCCTCCCGGACGCACTCGTGGACGGCTCCGCCTCGGCCCACGTCGGTGGCTACACCGCCGTCATGACCGACATGAGCAACCGCGTCCAGGAGCGGCTGCCGATCTTCCTGGCGGCCGTGGTCCTGCTGTCGTGCCTGCTGCTGGTCGTGCTGTTCCGCTCGCCCGTCGTGGCGGTCAAGGCCGCGATCCTCAACCTGCTGAGCGTCGGCGCGGCGTACGGCGTCCTGGTCGCGGTCTTCCAGTGGGGCTGGGCCAAGGACCTGATCGGCCTCGAGGAGACCGTGCCCATCATCTCCTTCATCCCGCTGTTCATGTTCGCGATCCTGTTCGGCCTCTCGATGGACTACGAGGTCTTCCTGCTGTCGCGGATCCGCGAGGAGTACCTCCGCACCGGCGACAACGCGCGGTCGGTCGTGCACGGCATCGGGGTGACCGCACGGACCATCTCCGCCGGCGCGGCGATCATGGTGTGCGTGTTCGGCGGCTTCATCACCGGCAGCGACCCGACGATGAAGATGCTCGGCCTCGGACTCGCCACCGCCGTGCTCGTCGACGCGACCGTGGTCCGGCTCGTGCTGGTCCCCGCGACGATGGCGCTCCTCGGCCGGGCCAACTGGTGGCTGCCGGCGTGGCTGGACCGGCGGCTGCCGCGGCTGGACGCCGACCCGGTCCGCGGTACGCCGGAGGT
>NZ_DAOMFK010000189.1:0-6285 GCF_035429765.1 Nocardioides sp.
GGCTCTACGGCTCGGTCTGAGCGCGGCGAGACGGTCTGCCGCACCGACATCGGGTGTCCTCGAGGCACCCTTCCGACGCGTGGCTGCGGGGCCTGCGACCGCTCGCGCCTCCGGTGCCCGACCCGACCCGACCCGCGGCCCCGACCGCCGCTGCGACCGCCGCTGCGACCGGCGGGGCCGGGGCGCGTGAGCCACTGAGCACCGACGTGCTCGTGGTGGGCGCCGGGCCGGCCGGCTCCGCCGCGGCGACCTGGGCGGCCCGGGCCGGCCTGGACGTGCTGCTCACCGACGCCGCCGTGTTCCCCCGCGACAAGACCTGCGGCGACGGACTCACCCCCCGTGCGGTCGGCGAGCTCACCAGGCTCGGGCTGGAGGAGTGGCTGCGGGCGCACACGGTGAACCAGGGCCTGCGCGCCCACGGCTTCGGCCAGACCCTGCTGCTGCCCTGGCCCGGGGGCACCCTGCCGGACTGGGGGTCGGCGGTGGCGCGGACCGAGCTGGACGACCACCTGCGCACGACCGCGATCAAGGCCGGGGCCACCGCGCTGGACGGCGTCCGCGCCGTCGGCGTACGCCGCGACGGCGGCCGGGTGACCGCCGTGGAGTTCTCCCGCGAGGGCGAGCGCTTCGAGGTCGCCTGCCGAAGGCTGGTGGTCGCCGACGGGGTGCGCTCGCCGCTGGGCAAGCTGCTTGGCAGGGTCTGGCACCGCGAGACGGTGTACGGCGTGGCCGGGCGCTCCTACGTCACCTCCGAGCGGTCCGACGACCCCTGGATCAGCTCCCACCTGGAGCTGCGGGGGACGGCGGGGGAGATCCTCTCCGGTTACGGCTGGATCTTCCCGCTCGGCACGGGGGAGGTGAACCTCGGCGTCGGCACCCTGGCCACCGCGAAGCGGCCGGCGCACGTGGCGCTCCGCCCGCTGATGACGCTCTACGCCCGCGAGCGCCGCGAGGAGTTCGGGCTCTCCGGCGACCTGCGGGCCCCCACCTCGGCACTGCTGCCGATGGGAGGCGCGGTCTCCGGGGTGGCCGGCCCCAACTGGGTGCTGGTCGGCGATGCCGCGGCGTGCGTGAACCCGCTGAACGGGGAGGGCATCGACTACGGGCTGGAGACCGGCCGGTTCGCCGCGGAGCTGCTGGCCGACGGGACGGCCGACCTGGCCGGCGCCTGGCCCGCGCTGCTGCGTCACCACTACGGCGAGTCGTTCTCCATCGCCCGCCGGCTGGCGGGGCTGGTCACCGTGCCCCGGCTGCTGCCCACCCTGGGCCCGGCCGGGATGCGCTCGGACTGGCTGATGACCCTCGCCCTGCGGTGGATGGGCAACCTGGTCACCGACGAGGACCGGGATCGGGCGGCGCGGGTGTGGCGCTGGGCGGGCCGGAGGTCGTTGGCCCGGGACCCTCGTCCGCCGTTCTCCTGAGCGCGGCCCGACGCCGCTCCCAGCTGCCGATCGGGTCCACCGCCCACACCAGCCGCCGGCGTACCGGCGGACTGGCCAGCAGCAGCGCCAGGCCGACCGCCCCCAGCGTGGTGACCAGTGTCCCGACGACCGGGTGCGCCACCGCCCACTCCGGCCAACCGAGGTAGTCGGCGTAGCGGATCGGGAAGCCGTGGAAGAGGTAGACGATCATCGTCGCCGAGCCCATCGCGGCGAACCAGCCGCCGCGGCGAGGGATGAGGGCGAGCACGCTGAGCGATCCCACCATGCCGAGGCCGATCACGATGGCCCGCACCTGCATCGCGGGCAGCGGGTGCCAGCCGAGGTCCTGGTAGCCGGCGTCGTAGTACAGGAACGCGGTGCGGGCCCACTCGTCGGTGGAGTGGGCGGCGACCAGGATGCCCACCATGGCGAGCACCGCGAGCCCGCGCACCCAGCGCCGGTCCATGGTCCTCAGCGAGGCCGGGGTCAGGTAGAGCCCCAGCACGAAGAACGGCAGCAGCCCCATCACCCGGGCCAGGCAGAGGATCTGCCCCGACCACAGGCCGCCCACCAGGCTGACCACGACCGAGAGCGGGAACACCACCGCGGCGTTCACCCGCAGCAGCGGCGTCGCGAGCCGCCACATGATGAGGGCCGGCAGGTACCACATGGTCCAGTGCGGCACGATCCACAGGTTGCCGGTGCTGACCTGCCCCAGCCAGTGCCGGAAGTAGTAGAGCGCCGGCTCGAAGAGGAGGTAGGGGACCAGCAGGGTGGTGACCAGCGAGCGCAGGTGCCGGCGGTCCCACCGGAACGACCGGGACAGGTAGCCGCTGACCAGCACGAACGCCGGGATGTGCCAGAAGAACAGGAAGTCGTAGAGCCAGCTCGCGTAGCCCGTGGAGATCAGCAGCCCCCAGGCATGCCCCACCACCACGGCGGTGACCAGGAACATCTTGGTGTTGTCCAGCCATGGATCGCGCTGCCGGGTCGAGCTGGAGCCCACCTAGCGAGGGTAGACCGCACCCGCACGGGCGCCGGGCATAGGTTGGCAGGGTGAGGGCTCTTCCCCGGCAGCAGCGGGTCGCGGCGTACGCCGTGGTGCTCCGTGACGACCGGATCCTGCTGTGCCGGCTCTCCCCGCGGATCTCGCGCGAGGAGCTGTGGACCCTGCCCGGTGGGGGGGTGGACCACGGTGAGCACCCGCGGGACGCGGTGGTCCGCGAGATCCAGGAGGAGACGGGGCTCGACGCCGAGGTGGGCGACACCGCGCGGGTCTACTCGGCCCACCTGCCCGGGGTCAGGCGGGACGGGAGGCGGGTGGACGCACACGCGCTGCGCATCGTCTACGACGGGTGGGTGCCCCCCGACGCGCCCGAGCCCCAGGTGGTCGAGGTGGACGGCTCCACCGCCGAGGCGGCCTGGATCCGGCTCCGTGACGTGCTGGACGGCACGGTCTCGGTGGCCGCCCTGGTCCTCCAGGCTCTGGCCGACCACCGGCCCTTCCAGCGGCAGCGGGTCGCAGCGTACGCCGTGGTCCGGCGCGGGGAGACCGTGCTGCTGACCCGGCTCTCCGCGCGCGCCCACCACCCGGGGCTGTGGACGCTGCCCGGCGGCGGGATCGACCATGGGGAGCCGCCCGCCGTGGCGCTGGCCCGGGAGGTGGCCGAGGAGTGCGGGGTGGCGTGCCGGGTCGGAGACCTGCTCGACGTGCACGACCTGCACTTCGCGGGGACCGCCCCCTCCGGACGGCACGAGGACTTCCACGGGATCCACCTGCTCTTCGCGGCGACCGTGCCCCCCGACGCGCAGCCACGGGTCGCCGAGGTCGGCGGTACCACCGACGCGGTCGCCTGGGTGGCGCTGGCCGAGGTGGCCTCGGGTGCGGTGCCGGTGACCGACGTGGTGCGCGCCGCGCTGGGGTGAGGCGCGGTCGGTTTCCCACGCCCGGGCGGGGAAACCCGCACCTGTCGCGGGCTGCAACCCCCGACAGGTGACGGCTTGCCCCGCGAGGTCGCAGAAGCGTCCCGCCCTGGGGAACCACCAGGGGGTACGTCGGACCCGCCGCCGCTACCGTGGGCCGGTGGCTGGGGTGCAACGGAGGCAAGGGCTGCTGCTCGACGTCGGGGTCGTGCTCCTCAAGTCGGCCTGGGAGATCGCCGACGAGTTCGAGCGGCTCCACGGGCTGGCGCCGCGGACGATCCCGGGCCGCGGGCCCTTCGACCCCGGGGGCGACCCGCTCTGGGAGCGCCACCTGGCCGGTGAGCTCACCGAGCGGGACTACTGGCTCGGCAACGCCGAGGAGGCGGTCCGCCGCGGCGCCCCGCTCGACGGCCACCCGCACCTGATGCGCGCGATGTTCCAGAGCCCGGGGATCGACCCGGCCCGGCCGGCAGCGGTCGACCTGCTCCGCCAAGCCCGGGCCACCGGGGTCACCACCGCCGTGTTCAGCAACGAGCTGATGGACTTCCAGGGGCGGGAGTGGGTCGAGGCCCAGGCGTGGTTCCCGCTGTTCGACGTGGTGTTCGACGCGACCGAGCGGGGCGTCCGCAAGCCCACCCCCGCGGCGTACGACGCCGTCGTAGCGGACGTGAACCTGCCCGCGGGGAGCCTGGTCTTCGTCGACGACAACCCACGCTACGCGCAGGCCGGCGCCGACGCGGGCATGCAGGCGGTGCTGCTGGACGTGCTCGACCCCGACGCGGCCTTCGCGGAGGCCGCCCGGCTGCTCGGGATCTGACCGCCGAGCCGAAGCCCATGCGGCCGCCTCGAGACGGCACACTGGCCCCTATGGCGGACTCCACGCAGCGCGAGAGCGTCTTCACCTACGCCGCACCTGGCCTGAAGTTCGGCGTAGGCGCGTCGGCGGAGATCGGCTTCGACCTCCAGCAGTACGCCGCCCGCCGGGTGCTGCTGGTCACCGACCCCGGGGTGGCGGCCACCGGCCACCCGGCGCGCATCGCCGAGCAGCTGGCCGCCCGGGGACTCGCCGTGACGACGTACGACCAGGTCCACGTCGAGCCCACCGACGCCTCGATGGAGCACGCGGTCGCCGTCGCCCGCGAGGCCGGCCCGTTCGACGCCGTCGTCGCGGTCGGGGGCGGCTCGGCGATCGACACCGCGAAAGCGGTGAACCTGCTCACCACCAACCCCGGCGACCTGACCGACTACCTGAACGCGCCGGTCGGCCGGGCCCGCGCGCCCGAGCACCCCCTGCTGCCCCTGGTGGCGGTGCCGACCACGACCGGCACCGGCAGCGAGAGCACCACGATCTGCGTCCTGGACGTGCTGGCGCTCGCGGTGAAGACCGGGATCAGCCACCCCCGCCTGCGACCGACCCTGGCGGTGGTCGACCCCGCGCTCACCCTCACCCAGCCCGCGCAGGTCACCGCCGCCGCCGGGATGGACATCGTCTGCCACGCGCTGGAGAGCTACACCGCCCGCTGGTACGCCGACTTCGCTGCCAAGACGCCCGAGCAGCGGGTCCCCTACTGCGGGGCGAACCCGATCGCCGACCTGTGGGCCGAGCGGTCGCTCTCGCTCCTCGCCGGAGCCTTCCGGGCCGCGGTGGCCCACGGCGACGACCTCGAGGCGCGCACGCAGATGGCTCTCGCCGCCACGTTCGCCGGCCTGGGGTTCGGCAACGCCGGCGTGCACGTGCCGCACGCGAACGCCTACCCGATCGCCGGCCGGGTCCGGTCGTTCCGCCCGGAGGGGTACCCGAGCGCGGAGCCGCTGGTCCCGCACGGGATGGCGGTCTCGCTGACCGCTCCCGCGGCCTTCCGGTTCACCTTCGAGGCTGCGCCCGAGCGCCACCTCACTGCCGCGCGGCTGCTCGACCCCGGGGCCACCGGCAGCGGTCCGGACGTGCTGCCGGAGGTGCTGCGCCGGCTGATGCGCGACGTCGGACTGCCACCCGGCCTCGCGGCGGTGGGGTACGCCGACCCCGACGTGGACGGCCTGGTCGAGGGCGCGCTGCGCCAGCATCGGCTGCTGGCGACCGCGCCGAAGGACGTCACCGGTGAGGACCTGGCGGCGATCTTCCGGGACTCGATGGAGCTCTGGTGACCCGAGAGGTCGCCGAGGAGCTGCGGCGGGCCGGGGTCACCGACGTCGACTCCTCCACCCTGGCCCGCGCGCTCTACTCCTCCGACGCCTCGCTGTACCGGGTGGTCCCGGACCTGGTGGTCCGCCCCCGGCACCGCGACGAGCTGGTCGCGGTGCTCGAGGTGGCCCGGGGGGCCGGCCTGCCGGTCACCATGCGCGGGGCCGGCACCTCGATCGCCGGGAACGCCGTCGGGCCGGGGCTGGTGGTCGACTGCGCCCGCCACCTCGACCAGGTCCTGTCCCTGGACCCGGAGCGGCGGCGAGCGGTGGTGCAGCCCGGTGTCGTCCACGCCACCCTGCAGCGGGAGGCGGCCCGGCACGGGCTGCGCTTCGGCCCCGACCCCTCCACCCACACCCGCTGCACGGTCGGCGGCATGATCGGCAACAACGCGTGCGGGTCGCGGGCGCTCGGCTACGGCCGCACCGCCGACAACGTCGCCGCGCTCACCGTGGTGCTCGGCACCGGCGAGGTCCTCGACCTCCCCGGTCGCGACGGCGCGGCCCCGGCGGCGCTGAGGTCCCTGGTGGCCGCGCACCTCGGGCACGTGCGCACCCATTTCGGCCGCTTCTCCCGGCAGGTCAGCGGCTACTCCCTGGAGCACCTGCTCCCCGAGCGGGGCGCCCGGCTGGAACGCTTCCTGGTCGGCTCCGAAGGCACCCTCGGGGTCGTGCTCGAGGCCGAGGTCGAGCTGGTGGCCGACGAGCCCTGCCGGACGCTGCTGCTGCTCGGCTACCCGGCGATGGCCGACGCGGCCGA
>NZ_DAOMFK010000190.1:0-6224 GCF_035429765.1 Nocardioides sp.
CCTGCGACTGGTGATCGGCTCGCTGATGCTGGTGGCGCTGCTCGGGGTGGTGACGACCGGCTACCTCACGTTCTTCCACGACGGGCAGGGGGTGCTCCGGCCGCTGGCGATGCTCACCGCCGTGGCGGTGTTCCTGACCACGAACACCGTGACCACCCGGTCGCTGTTCTGAGCCGCTGACTCAGCCGGTCGCTCGGTCCTGGAGCGGACGCTCGGCGGGCTCGGAGACGAGGCCGGCCACGCCACCGTCGAGCCGTGCCAGCGCCCGGCGCGCGAAGACCTGCTGCTCGGTGGTGGTGCGCTCGGCCCGGCCACGGCCGATGAAGGACACCGCCCAGTGCAGCAGCGCGGTCACCCGGCTCTTGAAGCCGGCGATGTAGAGCAGGTGGATCGTCAGCCACAGCACCCACGCCAGCAGACCGGACAACCGCAGCCGGCCGATCATCGCCACCGCCCCGAAGCGGGAGATGATCGCCATCGACCCCTTGTCGAAGTAGCGGAACGGGGGCTGGGGGGCCTTGCCCCTCACCCGCCGGTCGATGGCCTTGGCGGCGTACCGGGAGCTCTGGATGGCCGTCTGCGCCACCCCGGGGAGCTGGTCGAGGTCGATCATGTCGCCCACGACGTACACCTCGGGGTGCCCCGGCAGCGTGAGGTCGGGGTTGACGCCGATCCGGCCGGCCCGGTCCAGGGACGCCCCGGTCTGCTCGGCCAGGATCGCGGCGAGCGGGGAGGCCTGCACGCCCGCGGCCCAGATCTTGGTCACCGCCTCGAGGCGCTCCTGCCGGCCGTCGGCGAAGGACACCTGCAGGCCGCGCTCGTCGACCTCGGTGACCATCGCCCCGAGCATCACCTCGACCCCGAGGTCGGCGAGCCGGTCGACGGCCTTGGCGCCGAGCTTGGCCCCGAAGGCCGGGAGCACCTGGGCGGCGGCGTCGACCAGCAGCACCCGCGCGTGCCGGGTGTTGATCGCTCGGAAGTCGCGCTTGAGCGTGCGCTGGGCGAGCTCCGCGATCTGCCCGGCCATCTCCACGCCGGTGGGCCCGGCCCCCACCACCACGAAGGTCAGCAGGTGGTCCACGTCCTCGCCCCTCGCGGCACCGAGCTCGGCGAGCTCGAACGCACCGAAGATCCGCCCGCGCAGCTCCAGGGCGTCGTCGATGCTCTTCATGCCGGGTGCGAACTCGGCGAACCGGTCGTTGCCGAAGTACGACTGCGCGGCCCCCGCGGCGACGATCAGCGAGTCGTACGGCGTCACGGTCTCGCGTCCCAGCACCTGGGAGGTGACCGTGCGGGCGGTCAGGTCGATGTCGGTGACCTCGCCGAGCAGCACCCGGGCGTTCTTCTGGCGGCTCAGGATCTCGCGGGTGGGCGGGGCGATCTCCCCCTCGGAGAGGATGCCGGTCGCGACCTGGTACAGCAGCGGCTGGAACAGGTGATGGGTGGTCTTGGCGACGACGGTGACGTCCACGTCCGCGCGGCGCAGCGCCTTGGTCCCGAAGAGTCCGCCGAACCCCGAGCCGATCACGACGACGCGGTGCCGGGGGTCGGTGCTGGGTGGGGTGGTCATGCCTCCATTGTTCGCGGAGGAGGGCTCCCGGGCCAGTTGAGGTTAGGGTTTCCTTACTCACAGCCCTCCGGGGAATACCCGTGGCAGCACCCACCGCAGAAACCTGTGGCAGGCTGGGCCAAAGCAAAACTTCTCGGGCAGGGGTTTTGGCGGACCCCCGACCGGGTAGGAGCCAGCCGACGACCACCCCTCGACCCAGGACCCCCGCGTGCCGACCAGCCACTTCGCGTTGACGCTCGACACCGACCCGCGCTCCGTGCAGGAGGCGAGGCGGTGGGTGGCCTCCGCGTGCCAGCAGATCGGTCGCACGGACCTGCAGGAGTGCGCGGAGCTCGGCGTCTCCGAGCTGGTCACCAACGCCCTGCTGCACGCGGCCGACCCGATCGTGGTCCGGGTCCGTGGCACCTCCCAGCACCCGCGGGTCGAGGTCGCCGACGGCTCCCAGCAGCCCCCGGTGCTGCTGGTGCCCGAGCCCAGCCACGAGTTCGACGACCTGCTGGCCACCTTCGGTCGCGGCCTGTCGATCGTCGCCCGCTGCTCGGTGGCCTGGGGCGCGGCCATGGAGCAGGACGGCAAGGTCGTCTGGTTCGAGCCGGCGACCGCCCCGAGCCACGACGGCTTCATCGAGGGGTCGGTCTTCCACCTCGACGACCTGCCGAGCCCCCGCGTGCCCGACGACCCCGCCGAGCTGGCCCCGGTGGCCCTGCAGGACGTGCCGGTCGGGTCCGTGCTGGGCCTGCGCCGCCACTACCGCGAGCTGCGGCGCGAGGTGCACCTGCTGTCCCTGGCCCACGAGGCCGACTACCCGCTCGCCAAGAACCTCGCCGAGATCTTCCACCGCTTCGACGTGGTCTACCCCCCAGAAGTCCGGGCCCAGCTCAACGAGGCGATCGAGGCGGGCAACGACACCGTCGACTTCCACGTGACGATGCACCGCGACGTCGCGGTGACCGTGGAGCAGATGCTGGCGCTGCTGGACCTCGCCGACGAGTTCTGCCGGGGCCAGCGGCTGCTGACCCTGGCCCGCTCCCCCGAGCAGGCGGAGTTCCAGCGCTGGTTCCTCGGCGAGTTCGTCCGCCAGTCCCGTGGTGAGCCCCCGCTGCCCTGGCACCGGGTCAACGGCACCCCGCTGTCCCGGTAACCATCCAACCGCACGGTGCAGTCGGTAGGGTCCTGGGCATGGGTGACACCATCCGGACCGAGCAGCTGACCAAGGACTTCGGGTCCGTGGTCGCGCTCGACCGCCTCGACGTCGCCATCGGGGAGGGCGTCACCGGCCTGGTGGGCGCCAACGGGGCGGGGAAGTCCACGCTGATCAAGATCCTGCTGGGCCTGCTCGCGCCCACCTCGGGGGGTGCCACGGTGCTGGGCCACGACATCGCCACCGAGGGCGCGGCGATCCGGGGCCTGGTGGGCTACATGCCCGAGCACGACTGCCTGCCGTCGGACGTGAGCGCGAGCGACTTCGTGGTGCACCTGGCCCAGATGTCGGGGCTGCCGCGGCACGCCGCCCGGGAGCGCACTGCGGACGTGCTGCGCCACGTCGGGCTCGGCGAGGAGCGGTACCGACCGATGGGCGGCTACTCCACCGGGATGAAGCAGCGCGCCAAGCTGGCCCAGGCCCTGGTGCACGACCCGCGGCTGGTGCTGCTGGACGAGCCCACGAACGGGCTGGACCCCGCCGCGCGCGAGGAGATGCTCCACCTGATCCAGCGGATCGGCGCGGACTTCGGCATCGCCGCGCTGGTCACCTCCCACCTCCTCGGCGAGCTGGAACGGGTCAGCGACCACGTCGTCGTCCTGGACGGCGGCCGGCTGCTGCGCGCCTCCGCGACCACCGACTTCCTCCACACCACCGGGACCCTGCTGGTGGAGGTGATCGGGGACCACGGCGCCCAGGACCTGATGGGCAACGCGCTGGCCGCAGCCGGGCTCCCCTGCCGGCCGCGCGGCCACGTGATCGCGGTCGAGGCGACCGCCAGCAGCGCCGAGCAGGACGTGCACGACCTGATTCGCGACACCGCCTGCGCGCTCGGCGTGGGCCTGGTCCGGATCCAGGTCGACCACCGACGGATCGAGGACGTGTTCCGGGAAGGGGAAGAGCATGTCATCCACGCCTGACCCTCCGCGCGCGCAGAGCCGCACCGGCGTCATCCACGACCTGGGCTACCGCCCGTACGCCGGACCACGCCAGGCCGAGCCGTTGATCGCCCGGGCGCTGTTCGTCACCGGGCTGCGCAACGCCTTCGGCCTGGGCAGGTCGGGCAAGTCCAAGATCCTGCCGTTCATCCTGCTCGGCCTGAACCTCGTGCCAGCGCTGATCCTGGTCACGGTGATGGTCACGCTGCGCCTGAAGGAGCTGCCGACCGACTACGCGGCGTACGCCGGCACCACGCAGATGCTGGTCAGCGTCTTCGCCGCCGCGCAGGCACCGATCCTGTTCTCCCACGACCTGCGGTACGGCTCGATCGTGCTGTACCTGGCGCGGCCGATGCACGCCGCGACGTACGCCGTGACCCGCTGGGCCTCCCTCGTCGCCGCGCTGCTGGTGTTCCTGCTCACCCCCGTCCTGGTCCTCTACGTGGGCGCCCTGCTCGCCGGCACCGACGTGACCGACCAGTCCCGCGACGCCGGGATCGCCGCGCTGCTGGCCACCCTGCTCGCGGGCATGCTGGCCGCCGTCGCCGGGCTGATCAGCTCCTGGTCGACCCGGCGCGGGTTCGCCGTCGTCGCGACGATCGCGGTGCTGCTGTTCGGGTACGGCGTGATCGCCGCCATCCAGGGCATCGCCCACAGCCAGGACCAGCTGTGGGTCGGGGAGTACGCCGGCCTGCTCTCGCCGTACTCGCTCTACCGCGGGCTCGCCGAGTCGCTCGCCGACGTCAGCGCCGGGTCGATCACCCCGCCGACCGGGGCCGCGATGGAGGCCGGCTACCTCGTCGTGGCACTGGCGCTGGTCGTCGGCGGCGCGGGCGCCCTGGTGCTGCGCTACCGGAGGGTGGCCGGACGATGAGTGTGCTGGAGCTGACCCGCGCCTCACGGTGGTACGGCAACGTGGTCGCCGTCAACGACGTGAGCATGCGCGTCGGGCCCGGGGTCACCGGCCTGCTCGGACCCAACGGCGCCGGCAAGTCCACGCTGATCGCGATGATGGCCGGCTTCCTCGCCCCCTCGTCCGGCACGGTGACCCTGGACGGGACCGCCGTCTGGCGGCACACCGACGCCTACCGGCTGATGGGCCTGGTCCCCGAGCCCGAGCTGAGCTTCGGCTACCTCACCGGTCGCCAGTTCGTCCGAGCCAACGCCGAGCTGCAGAAGCTGCCGGAGCCGGGCGCCGCCGCGGACCGGGCCCTCGGCGTCGTGGAGATGGTCGACACGGCCGACCGACGGATCAGCACCTACTCCAAGGGCATGCGGCAGCGGGTCAAGCTCGCGTCGGCCCTCGTGCACGACCCGGGCGTCCTGCTGCTGGACGAGCCGTTCAACGGCGTCGACCCCCGGCAGCGGCTGCACCTGATGGACCTGCTGCACCGGATGGGCGAGGAGGGGCGCACCGTCCTGTTCAGCTCTCACATCCTCGAGGAGGTGGAGCAGGTGGCACGCCACATCGAGGTGGTGGTGTCGGGCCGGCACGCCGCGTCCGGGGACTTCGGGGCGATCCGGCGGCTGATGACCGACCGGCCGGACCGCTACGTGATCGCCTGCAGCGACGAACGGCAGCTGGCGGCGCTGCTCATCCGTGAGCCCTCGGTCCACGGAGTGGCCCTGCGCCCCCGAGGCGGCCTGGACGTGGAGGTCGCCGACCTCGGGGTGTTCGCGCACCGGTTGCCGCACCTGGCCCGGGACAGCGGCATCCGCCTGCTGGAGGTCGTGCCCACCGACGAGTCTCTGGAGAGCGTGTTCTCCTACCTGGTGCAGTCATGAACGCCACCGTCGTGCGGCTCTCGGCTCAGGCGCTCCTCGGGCGTCGGCGCTTCCTGCTGCTGCTGAGCATCCCGGCGGTCATGGTCGCGCTCGCTGTGGTCGTGCGGGCGCTGGCCGGCGAGGGGGTCGGCTACCTCGACATCGTCTCCGGGCTGGGCCTCACCCTGGTGGTGCCGCTGGTGGCGCTGCTGGCCACCTCCTCGGTGCTGGGACCCGAGATCGACGACGGTTCGATCGTCTACCTGCTGGCCAAGCCGGTGAACCGCTACCTGGTGGCGACCAGCAAGCTCGCGGTCGCGCTGGCGGCCACCATCGGGTTCGGGGCGCTGTCCCTGCCGATCGCGGGGCTGGTCATCGACGCCTCGCGGCCCGGGGCCGCCGTCGCGTGGTTCGCGGCCGGGCTGCTCGCCTCCGCGGCGTACTGCGGGCTGTTCCTGGCCCTCTCCGCCGTCACCCGGCACGCCGTCGTGCTCGGGCTGCTGTTCGTGTTCTTGTGGGAGGGCCTGCTGGGCAACCTGCTCAGCGGCGTGCGCTGGCTCAGCATCGGCGCCTGGGGCCGCAACCTGGCCTCCGCCCTGGACGACACCGTGGCGCTGCAGGGCAAGTCGGTCGGGACCGGCTACCTCCTGGTGGCGACCGCGGTGCTGGTGCTCCTCACGGCTTGGTTCGCCGGGGAGCGGCTGCGGTCGTTCTCGATGCGCGGCGAAACCTAACCGTTGACTCGCGCCTC
>NZ_DAOMFK010000191.1:0-6222 GCF_035429765.1 Nocardioides sp.
TCCCGCTGGCCGGCGCCCTCGAGCACCGGGTGGTCTCCGACCCCGCCGAGGCGGCCGCCCTGTGGCGCATCCGGGAGGACGGCGCCGGGCTCGCCGCCCGCAGCCTCGTCCGCCCGGCGTACTCCGGCTGGGAGGACGCGGCCGTCCCACCGGCCCGGCTGGGCGCCTGGCTGCGGCGGTTCGACGAGCTGCTCGCCGCGCACGGCCTCGAGACCGTGCCCTACGGCCACTTCGGCGACGGGTGCGTCCACGCCCGCATCGACTTCACCTTCGACGAGGACGGCCGACGTCGGTTCCGCGACTTCCTCCTCGCCTGTGCGACGTCGCTGGCCGACTTCGGCGGCTCGCTGTCGGGGGAGCACGGCGACGGGCGGGCCCGCAGCCAGCTGCTGCCGCTGATGTACGACGAGGAGTCGCTGCGGCTCTTCGCAGCGGTCAAGGCGGTCTGCGACCCCGACGGGCTGCTGAACCCCGGCGTGCTCGTCGACCCCGCGCCGCTGGACGCCGACCTGCGCCCGGGACGGCCCGCCCAGGAGCCGGCACTGGCGCTCCGGCTGCCGCACGACGCCGGCTCGCTGCTCGACGCGGTGCACCGGTGCACCGGCGGCGGCAGGTGCGTCGCCGTCACCGGGACCGCCGTGATGTGCCCGTCGTACGCCGCCACCCGGGAGGAGAAGGACGCCACCCGCGGCCGCGCCCGCGTGCTCCAGGAGGCGCTGGACGGCACCCTGGTGCGCGGCCTGCGCGACCCCGCCGTGCACGAGGCGCTGGAGCTGTGCCTGGCATGCAAGGGGTGCGCGAGCGACTGCCCGACCGGGGTCGACATGGCGGCGTACAAGGCCGAGGTGCTGCACCAGACCTGGGTCGGCCGGCGTCGTCCGCGCAGCCACTACGCGCTGGGCCGGCTGCCGCGGTGGGTGCGGCTCTCCGGCGGCCGGGGCGGCTGGGTGAACCGGGCGCTGGCCCTCGGCCCGGTGGCCGCGCTGGTCAAGGCGTCCGCCGGCATCGATCCCCGGCGTACCCTCCCGACCCTGGCGCCCCGCTCGCTCCGCGCGTCCGTCCGTCCCGGGACGTCACACGGACGGAGCCGACGTCGGCTCCCCCCGGATGACGTCCCGCCGGACGTGTGGCTGTGGGCGGACACCTTCACCGACCACTTCCGGCCCGGGTCCGGCCGGGCCGCGATGGCGGTCCTGGCGGCGGCCGGGCTCACCGTGCGGGTGATCCCGGAGACGGCCTGCTGCGGGCTGACCTGGGTCACCACCGGCCAGCTCGACGCGGCCCGCAGGATCGTCGAGCAGACGGTGGCCACGCTGGCGCCGTACGTCGCCACCGCGCCCGTGCTCGGGCTGGAGCCCTCGTGCCTGGCCGCCCTCCGCGCCGACGCGGCCCAGCTGACCGACGACCCCCGGGCCGGCGAGGTGGCCGCCGGGGTGCTCACCCTCGCCGAGCTGCTGGAGCGCCTGGACTGGTCGCCCCCCGACCTCACCGGGACCGAGATCGTCGCCCAGCCGCACTGCCACCACGCGTCGGTGCTCGGGTGGGAGGCCGACGAGCGGCTGCTGCACCGTGCGGGGGCCACCGTCACCCGGGTCCCCGGCTGCTGCGGGCTGGCCGGCAGCTTCGGCATGGAGCGCGGCCACTACGAGACGTCGGTCGCCGTGGCGGAGACCCACCTGCTCCCGGCGACCCGCGCCCATCCGCAGGCGGTGGTGCTCGCCGACGGGCTCTCCTGCCGGACCCAGCTGGCGGACCTGGCGGACGTCCCCGCGGTCCACCTGGCCGAGCTGCTGGCCGGTAAACTGTCGCGGTGAACCCCCGCCACCGCCGCCTGGTCATCCCGGTCGCCCTCGGCGGGCTGCTGCTCGTGGTGGTGCTGGCCGCCGTGCTGCGATGACCACCTCGCTCACCCGGGCACTGGCCCGGGTGCGCGGCCTGCTCCTCGACGCGGACACGCTGGTCTCCGCCGTCGCGGCCGGCCGCCGACGAGGTGCGACCCCCCGCTGGCGGCGCGTCGAGCTGAGGTACGTCGACCTCAAGGCCGGCCGCCACCTTCAGGTCACGGCGTACGACGCCACCCAGGCCCACACCGGCAACCATGCGCTCGGGGAGCCCGCCCGGGCGGCCGTGGACGAGCTGCTCGACCAGCCCTACGCCAGCTGGCACGTCGAGACGACCAGCCAGGTGCTCCAGCTGCGGGTCACCAAGAAGGGCGACCCGGTGCTGCACACGCGCACGCGCACGGAGGAGGTCCCGGTCGCCCGCACCCACGACCGCGACAAGCGCCGGCTGCTGCCCGCCGACGACCCCGTGCTGGTCGCGCTGGGCATCGCCACGCCCGAGGGCAGGGTCAAGCCCAGCCGGCAGGCGAAGTACCGCCAGGTCGAGGAGCTGGTGCGCCTCCTCGACGCGGCGCTCACCGAGGCGTTCCAGCGCGGGCACCTGCGCCGGCCGACCCCGGACGAGCCGCTCCGGGTAGCCGACCTCGGCTGCGGGAATGCCTACCTCACCTTCGCCGCGCACAGGTTCCTCACCCAGGTGCGCGGGCTGCCGGTCCGCTTCACCGGGGTCGACACCAAGCAGCAGTCGCGCGACCACAACGCCGCGCTCGCGGCGTCCCTGGGCATCGACGCGGAGTTCGTGGTCGCCAGCATCGGCGAGGTCGAGCTCGAGCCCGCCCCCGAGGTCGTCCTCGCCCTGCACGCCTGCGACACCGCCACCGACGACGCGCTCGCGCGGGCCGTGGCCTGGCAGGCGCCGCTGATCCTCGCGGCCCCGTGCTGCCACCACGACGTGGCGGCCCAGCTGCGCCGGCACCCCGCGCCGGCGCCGTACTCCGAGCTGCTGCGGCACGGGATCCTGCGCGAGCGCCTCGCCGACACGCTCACCGACGCCGTCCGGGCCGCACTGCTGCGGGAGGCCGGCTACCGCGTCGACGTGGTGGAGTTCGTCGAGAGCGCCCACACGCCGCGCAACACGCTGCTCCGCGCGGTCCGCACCGGGGCCGCCGCCGACCCTGGGGCCTCGGCCGAGTACGACGACCTCGTGCGCACGTGGGGCATCACCCCCCGGCTCGGTGAGCTGATCTCGCGTGCGCCACGCTGAGCGAGCTGGCCTGGTCGCTGTGGTCGTACCGTTCCTGGTCGCCGCAGGGCTCGGCCACGCCGACCGCGGCGGCGCCGACGTGATGCTCCGCTTCGCCGACCCGGCGATCGTCGAGTCCAGCGGGCTGGTCCTCACCGACGGGCTGGTGGTCACCACCAACGACTCCGGGGACACCGGGCGGGTCTTCGTCGTGGATCCGGCGACCGGACGGACCGTCGGCACCACCACCTGGTCCTCGAGCCCCGTGGACGTCGAGGCGCTCGCGCCGGCCGTCGGCCCCCGGAGCGGCGGCGAGGTGTGGGTGGGCGACATCGGCGACAACCGGGCCGCGCGCGACGACGTCACCCTCGCCCTGGTGCCCGTCGGTCGGTCCACCACGACGGTCGGCGCCCCGACCTACCGGCTGACCTATCCCGACGGCCCGCACGACGCGGAGGCGCTGCTCGTGCACCCGGTGACCGGACGGGTCTACCTGGCCACCAAGGGTGTCTTCGGCGGGACGCTGCTCGCGGCTCCCCGGCGGCTGTCGGCCGAGCGCCCGAACCGGCTGCGACCCGTCGGGCCGGTGCCCGGCATGGTCACCGACGGGGCCTTCCTGCCTGACGGCCGCCACCTGGTGCTGCGCACCTACACCCGCGCGGTGGTCTGTTCCTTCCCCGGCCTGGACCCGGTCGCGTCCTTCCCGCTGCCCGACCAGCCGCAGGGCGAGGGGCTCGCCGTCGCCCCGGACGGCTCCCTGTGGCTCAGCACCGAGGGGATGCACACGCCGGTCCTCCGGGCGGAGCTTCCGGCCCGGGTCCGGGCAGCGCCGGCCGGCGGGCCCCCGGCGTCGTCGACCACGTCCCCGGCGGCCTCCCCGGCTCCGCTCCCGGCGGGCGCCAGGGAGGCCCAGGAGGACGGGGGTCGCACGTGGGCGGGGGCGGCAGTTCTCGCAGCCCTCGCGGTGCTCGGGTCAGGGGCCGTGCTGGCCCGCCGCCGGCGGCGTACGCGTTAACCTCGGGAGACATGCAGCTCACCCTCGTCCGCGGCGACCTCACCGAGCAGAAGGTCGACGCCGTCGTCAACGCCGCCAACCGGCGGATGCGCGGCGGCGGGGGAGTCGACGGCGCGGTCCACCGGCGTGGCGGGCCCGCGGTGCTGGCCGACTGCGTCCGCCGCTTCCCGCACGGCCTCGCCACGGGGCAGGCCGGCTGGACCACCGGCGGCGACCTGCCCGCCCGGTGGGTGATCCACGTGGTGGGGCCCGACTACCGGGCGGGGGAGACCGACCGGTCCCTGCTCACCGCGTGCTACGCGGGTGCGCTGCGGGTGGCCGACGAGCTCGGTGCCCGGACGGTGGCGTTCCCGCTGGTGTCCGCGGGCATCTACGGCTGGCCGCTTGCAGACGCCGCCGACGCCGCGGTGACGACCCTGCGGGACACCCCGACCGAGGTCCGGGAGGCCCGCCTGGTCGCCTTCGACGAGACGGCGTACGCCGCGCTCGCTCAGAGCCTCTCGACCACGTAGTCGATGCACCGGGTCAGCGCGGCCACGTCCTCGGGGTCGATGGCGGGGTACATCGCGATCCGCAGCTGGTTGCGCCCCAGCTTGCGGTACGGCTCGGTGTCCACCACCCCGTTGGCGCGCAGCGTCGCGGCGATGGCGGCCGCGTCGATCGAGTCGTCGAAGTCGATCGTGCCGATGACCAACGAGCGGTGCGCCGGGTCGGCGACGTACGGCGTGGTGTACGCCGTCTGCTCGGCCCAGCCGTAGAGCGCCGTGGAGGAGGCGGTGGTCCGCTCGACCATGCCCTTCAGCCCGCCCTGGGCGTTCATCCAGTCCAGCTGCTCGGCCATCAGGAACAGCGTGGCCACCGCAGGCGTGTTGTAGGTCTGGTTCTTGCGGGAGTTGTCGATCGCCGTGGGCAGGTCGAAGAAGGCCGGGACGTGCCGCCCGGAGGCCGCGATCTCCTCGACCCGGGCCAGCGCGGCCGGCGAGAGGATCGCGACCCACAGGCCGCCGTCGGAGGCGAAGCACTTCTGCGGGGCGAAGTAGTAGGCGTCGACCTCGGTGAGGTCCACCGGCAGGCCGCCGGCGCCCGAGGTCGCGTCGACGAGCACCAGGGCGCCCTCGGTGCCCGCCGGTCGCACGACTGGGGCCATCACGGCGGTGGAGGTCTCGTTGTGCGCCCAGGCGTAGGCGTCCACCCCCTCCTCCGCGACCGGCTCGGGGTGGCTGCCCGGGTCCGAGCTGATCACGGTGGGGGCGGCGAGCCACGGCGCCTGCTGGGCCGCCTTGGCGAACTTCGAGGAGAACTCCCCGAAGGACAGGTGCTGGCTCCTCTCGTGGATCAGCCCGTAGGTGGCGATGTCCCAGAACGCGGTGGCACCGCCGTTCCCCAGCACCACCTCGTGGCCCTCGGGGAGGGAGAGCAGCTCGGCCAACCCCTCGCGCACCCGGCCGACCAGGGCGCGGACCGGAGCCTGCCGGTGGGAGGTCCCCATCAGCGTGGTGCCGGTCGCCGCGAGCGCGGTGAGGTGGGCGGGGTCGATCTTGGACGGTCCTGCGCCGAAGCGTCCATCGGCCGGGAGGAGATCGGCGGGGAGGGTGATCGGGCTGGCGTCGCTCATCGGGAACCTTCCGGTCGGTGCGGCACGGATGCTTGACGACGCTGTCAGCCCGTCTATTGTGGCATCCGGCTGCCTCCGGCCCGCACCCGGGCGAGGCCTCTCGAAGGGGGAACCGATGACGCCACCGCCCGGCGGAGCCCGACAGGGCACGGCCCGCACCGTCTTCCGGGTTCTCGGCATCGCCCTGGGCGGTCTGGGGCTCGTCCTGGTCGTCGTCGGCTTCTACCGGTTCGCCACCGGCGGCGTGGGGGACCAGGCCCAACCCGCGTTCTTCATGTTCGTCAGTGGCGGGGTGCTGCTCGTGGTCGGCTTCGGGCTGCTGAGCGCGGGGTTCATGGGGGCCGGGGCCCGCTACGCCGCGGGGGAGACGGCGCCGGTGGTCAAGGACTCCGCGGCGTACCTCAGCGATGGTGAGGGGATCCTCGGCGTCGGTCGTACCGCGCGCGGCCCGGCCGCTGCGGGCGGCGCGTCCGGTGCGGCCGGCACGTCCGGTGTGCGCGGGCCCGGG
>NZ_DAOMFK010000192.1:0-4700 GCF_035429765.1 Nocardioides sp.
GTGGCGGAGGCGGGCACCGACTCGCCCAGCGCGACCGCGGCTCCGGCGGCCGCGCCGGCGCCCAGCAGGCTGCGGCGGGTGAGGGGGTGGGTCATGGGTTCCTCCGGTCGTCGAGTCGGGCGGCGATCGCGTCCAGAAGCAGGTCGAGTGCGAGCGGGAACGCGTCGTACTCCTGCTGCAGGAACGGTCCCGCCGCCGCGATGTGCGGGTACCGGTCGGCGGGTGCCTGCCGGTAGGTCGTGGTCCACGCGGTGCTGTCCTGGCGGCGTACGTCGTCGGGCAGGGCGGCGTACGTCGCCTCGAAGGCGGCCCAGGCGAGGATCGTGTCGCCCACGGCGTGCCAGATGTCCACCGCCTCGGGGACCGAGAGCCCGGCCGACTCCAGCGCGGCGAGCACCCGTTCAATGCCGCGGGCCTCCTGCTCGCCCTGGGTGGTGCGGACGCCGACCAGGACCGCCAGCCGCGGGTGCCGCAGCAGGCCGCGGAACACGGCCAGGCCGAGCTGGCCCAGCGTCTCGCGCCAGGGCTGCCCGTCCGGGACCTGGTCCATGGCGTCGCCGAGCAGCCGGTCGCCGAGGGCGAGCAGCAGGTCGTCCTTGCTTCGGAAGTGCCGGTAGCAGGCGGTCGGGTCGGCGCCCAGCTCGGCACCGAGCCGGCGGAAGGTGAGCTTCTTCTCGCCCTCCCGGTCCACCAGGGCCAGCGCGGCGTCCAGGATCCGCTCCCGCGACAGCTCGGGACGGGTCCTCGTGGAGGTGGGCACACCGCATCCTGACCACCGTCAACGCCCTTGTCAACACCGTTGACTCCGCCCACCCACCCAGTTAGTACGGTCCCAACGCGGGGTGGAAACGCCGGGGAGACCCCGCGTTGGGACCGTACTAACCGCTCAGCGCGAGTGGCGGCGGGTGAGCCGGAGCAGGTCGCGCACGGTGAGGGCGGGCTCACCGGGGTCCCGGTCGGCGGAGTCGCCGGCCGCGGCCTCCAGCCGGGTGGCCAGCACGAGGAGCACCTGGGCGGTCGTGAGGGCGTCGCCGAGCGCGTGGTGCGGGGTGTGCACCGGCAGGTCCAGGTCGCGGGCGAGCAGCTCCAGGTCGGGCTCGTGGGTGGCCAGCCGGCGTACCCCCGCGGCACGCGCCAGCGCGGCCGTGTCCACCAGCTCCTTCGGCAGCCGCTCGCGAGAAGGCGCCAGCGCGCGGTCCAGGAACGCCCGCTCCACCCACGCGGCGTGCGCCACGACCACCCGCCCCCGCAGCCGCGCCCGCACCTCGGGAAGTACGCCGGCCAGCGGTGGCGCCGCTTCGAGCTCGCCGGGCGTGAGGGCGTGCACCTTGACCGCCTCGGGGTCGATGGCCCGCTCCGGCCGGACCACCTGGTACCACCGGTCGGCGGCGATCCGGCCGTGCCGGACCGGCACCACCCCGATCGAGATCACCTCGTCGCGGCGCAGGTCCAGCCCGGTCGTCTCGACGTCGATGACCGCGAGCTCGGCCTCGCGCCAGCCCAGGCCGTCGGCGGGGCACGGCCAGGGCCGGGCCCGGGCCAGCCGCGCCCTCAGCGGTGCCGCCCGATCCACTCGCCCTCCAGCCGCTCCTGCACCCGGCCGATGGACTTGAACGACTCCCGCAGGTGCCGGCGGCTCAGCGTGTCCAGGCTGCGCGGGTCCACCCAGGTCGACGGGGCGGCCCCGGCCCGCAGGGCCTCGATCTCCCGCTCGAAGAGCAGCTCGTACATGTCCTGGTGCGCGTGCCGCAGCTGCTGGGACTCGTCGGCGGAGAGCAGACCCGCCTCGGCCCCCCTCGCCAGCCGGTCCTGGGTGGAGCTGATCGTGCTGCCGGTGCAGATGCCCACCCAGCGGCCGATGGCGACGATCGGCCCGAGCCCCCGCTTCTTCAGGTCCAGCTCGCCCTTGTGCTCCCCGTCCGGCTCGACGACGAAGTCCTTCACGAACCCCACCGGCGGCTTCTTCGCCAGCGCCTCCAGCAGCATCCGGCGCCGGAACTGCGGGTTCTCCGGGGTCGACCGGACCTTGCGCTCCAGGGCGCGTCCCAGCCGCAGCCCGGTGATCGGGCGGCTGTCGGCGAGCATCGCGGCGAGCAGCAGAGCGCCGGGGCCCTCGGAGTGCTCCTCCCAGTGCCGCGCGGCCGCAACCCACAGCTTGAAGGAGCGGTTGAACAGCGGGTTGTCCGCGTTCGCGCCGTCCGGGCAGCGCGACAGCCCGCACCGTTCGACCAGCCGCAGCACCTGGTCCGCGGCGGCCTGCAGCTCCTCGCTGCGCTCGGCGTACCCGGGCGCCCGCCACACCAGTGCGGTGTCCACGTCGGAGACCGGCAGCGGCTCGCGCCGGGCCAGCGACCCCAGGAAGAGCCAGGCGAAGTCCCCCTCGTCCCCGGCGAACGGCGGCACCCACCCGATGCACTTCTCCACCACGGCCTCCACCAGCGCGCTGGTCAGCGCGCCGATCCGCAGCACCGGTACCCCCGCGCTGAACAGCTCCACGGCCGCGGGCCGGATCGAGGCAGCGGCCAGGGCCAGGTCCTCGACGGTGTCGGCGGCGTCGATCGTGGCGCGCACCGCCAGCGGGTCGCGGACGTCGGCGGTGGACAGGTCCACGACCCGGCACACCCCCACCGCCCGGTCGTCCTCGTCGGTGACCACCAGGTGGTGCACCCCGTGCTGGACCATCATCAAGAACGCCATCGCCGCGGGGTCGGCGTGGTCGATGGTGCGTACCGGGCTGGTGGCGATCTGCCCGACGGGCGCGTCGACGGACACCTCGCCGGTGGCGACGTACCGGCGGCAGTCGCTGTCGGTCATGATCCCCAGCGCGTCGCCCAGGTTGACCAGCACGCAGGACTGCCGGCCCTCGGTCATCAGCCGGGCGGCCTCGCGCACCGGCATACCCGGTGGGCACCACAGCGGCGCGCGCATGAACTCGGTGACCGGCCGCAGCGCGTAGTCGGCTGCGCCGCTGAGCAGGCTGCGGACGCCGCCGCGGGCCCGGAACGACAGCCGGTCGGGGTGGGCGAGGATGGGCCGCGGGTCGGGCAGCAGGTAGAGCAGCGTGTCGGTGATCGCCCGGATGGTCTGGGAGAGCCGCAGCCCGGACAGCACCGCGAGGTGGCCGACCGTGTCGCCGGGGCCGAGCTCGTCGACGACCCGGCCGCCCTCGAGCACCTGCACCATCCCGGTGCGCACGACCGCGAGCTTCTCCACCCGCTCGTCGTCGGGCGAGATGACCGCGCCGGCCGGGAAGTACTCCACCTCGACCCGGCGCGCGAGCCGCTCCAGGTCGTCCTCGTCGAGCAGGTCGTACGGCGCCTGCTTGCCGAGGAAGTCGATGAACTCCTGCACCTGCCGGCCGCCTTCCGTGCGCTGGGGTCGCCGCGCGTCAGCGTACGCCGACCAACCAGCGCGCCAGGAGCGTCCCGTCGGACTCCAGCAGCCCGTGCAGCCGCAGCGGCACCTCGACCAGGGGCCCGTCGGTGATGCGCGGCCCTAGCCCGCCGACCAGCTTGGGCACCACCGTGGCGTCGAGCTCGTCGACCACGCCCGCGGTCAGCAGGTCGCGCAGCAGGTGGGGGCCGCCCTCGCACAGGAGGTTGCGCAGGCCACGCTCGACGAGACGCGCGCGCAGCGCGGTCAGGTCGACCCGGTGCGAGCCGAGCAGCAGCACGTTCTCCTCACCGACCAGCTCGCGGGTGGCGGGGAGGTCGGCGGCCGCGGCGCAGGTGGCCATCAGCAGGTTCCCGCGGGTGGAGCCGCGCAGCGTCTCGGGGACCCGCCCGGACCGGGACACCACGACGAGCGGCTTCTCCATGGTGTGGTAGCCCTCGATCCGAGCGGTGCCGGCGCCCACGATCACGGCGTCGGCCTGGACCCGCAGGGCGTCGAAGGCCAGCTTGTCGGCGTCGTTGTTGACCGAGTCGCTCTTCCCGGTCGCGCCGGTCGCCGCGCCGTCGACCGTCGAGACCATGTTCACCCGCAGCCACGGCAGCGAGACCGGCGCGTAGAAGGCGGCCAGGTCGGTGACGACGTCCTGGCCACCGCCCCCGCCACGGGGGTCCACGAGGACCCGCATCCTCGGCTCAGCCACGGAACACCGGCCTCTCCTTGGCGGTGAAGGCCCGCACGCCCTCGGCGAAGTCGGCGCCTGCGTACACCTCACGCAGGAGCTCGTCGTCACCCTCCGGCTCCGCCTCGAGCACGCGCGCCCGCGCCACGAGCTGCTGCTTGGTCGCCCGCAGCGTCACCGCCGAGGCGGACAGCAGCCCGTCCACGATCTCGGCCAGCTCGGCGTCGGGGTCCTCGGTGACCGACACGAGCGCGCCGACGGCGTACGCCCGGTCGGCCGGGACCAGCCGCGAGGTCAGCAGCATCTCCCGGGTCAGCGCCTCGCCGAAGACCGCCAGGCAGCGGTAGAGCACCGAGGCCGACAGCGCGTTGCCCAGCGTCCGCGCGATCGGGTAGCCGAAGCGCGACCCGGGCGTCGCCACCCGCAGGTCGCAGTGCGTGGCCACGGCCAGGCCGCCGCCGACGCAGACCCCTTCGACCACGGCGACGGTCACCTGCGGCAGCTCGAACAGCTCACGCAGCAGGCCGCGGATCAGCGCCTCGTACGCCGCCGCGTCGGTGTCGAGGAAGTCGGTGATCTCGTTGCCCGCCGCGAACGCCCGCCCACCAGCGCCGCGCAGCACCAGCAC
>NZ_DAOMFK010000192.1:4800-6221 GCF_035429765.1 Nocardioides sp.
CTCGCCGCGCTGGCGGACCTGGCAGCGCGGCACCGGGAGGATCTGTCCCACCCTGTCGCCCCGGTCCGGCTCGGCGGACGGCTGGTCGACACCGACGCCCACCCGGTGGTGATGGGCTCGCTCAACCTGTCCCGCGACTCGACCTACCGCGACAGCGTCGCCACCTCGACCAGCTCGGCGATCCGCCGGGGGCTGCTCCTCGCCGCCGAGGGCGCCGACCTCGTCGACCTCGGCGCCGAGTCGACCAACGCCACCGCGCAGCGCGTCGACCCGACCCGGCAGATCGAGCTGCTCACCCCGGTGGTCAAGGCCCTGGCCGCCGAGGGCGTGAGCGTGTCGGCGGAGACCTACGACCCGGACGTCGCCCGAGCCTGCCTGGACGCCGGCGCGGACGTGGTGAACTTCACCGGCCGCGGGCACGACGACAGGGTCTTCGACCTGGTCGCGGAGTACGCCGCAACGCTGGTCCTCTGCTCGGTGCAGGGCTCCGACGTGCGCGACGTGGAGGACGTCCAGCGTGAGGGCGACCCGGTCCCGGGCTACCTCGAGGCGTTCCGGGAGCGGGTCGCCAATGCGCGGGCACGCGGGGTCGACCAGATCGTCCTCGACCCGGGGCTCGGCTTCTACTACGGCAACCTCACCGAGCCCGCGGTCCGGGTGGACTACCAGACCCGGGTCCTGCTCAGGACGTTCCGGCTGCGCTCGCTGGGCCTGCCCGTGTGCCACGCCCTCCCCCACGCGTTCGACCTCTTCCAGGAGCAGTTCCGGACGGCCGAGCCGATGTTCGCGGTGCTCGCCCGTCTCGGCGGGACCGGCGTCTTCCGCACCCACGAGGTCGCGAAGGTGCGCGCCGTCCTCGACGCGCTCCAGCAGCTCCAGGTGGGGTGACCCGGGTCAGCCCCGGTGCAGCAGCCGGGAGATGCGGCCGTTGAGGTCGGTGACCGCTGCGGCGCAGGCCTCGCTGACCGGCCCCATGTCAGCGAAGCCGTGGATCAGGCCGTCGTAGCGGACCGCGTCGGTGGGGACGCCGGCTGCGGCGAGCGCCGCGGCGTACGCCTCGCCCTCGTCGCGCAGCGGGTCGAACTCGGCGGTGGCCACGACCGCGGGGGGCGTGCCGGCCAGGCTGCCCTTGAGCGGCGAGAGCCGGGCGTCGTCCTCGGCCGCCTCGGCGCCGGAGAGGTAGTGGCCGAAGAACCACTCCATGGTCGGCAGGTCGAGGAAGTAGCCGGTGGCGTTCTCCTCGCGGGAGGGGTAGTCGGTGAGCATGTCGACGGCCGGGTAGATCAGCACCTGGGCGTCCAGGAGGTCCGCGTGCGCCTGGGCCACGACCGCCGCGAGGTTGCCGCCCGCGCTGTCCCCCCCCACGCCCAGGACCGACCCGCCGCCGAGGTCGGCGCGGTGCGCGGCCGCCCAGACGGTCG
>NZ_DAOMFK010000193.1:0-6191 GCF_035429765.1 Nocardioides sp.
TCGAGGTTCTCCCGGTAGGTGCGGTCGGGGATGCGGTAGATCCTGCGCAGCAGGTCGAAGGAGTCACCCAGCGGGAGGTCCCACCACAGCGCGGTGCGCTGCCCGAAGACCACGCCGATCCGGCGGGCCAGCTCGGTCCGGGACCGGCTGGGGTCCAACCCGGCCACCCGCAGCCGACCCGAGGTGGGCACCAGGATCCCGGTGAGCATCTTGATCGTGGTGGACTTCCCCGCGCCGTTGGGCCCCAGGTAACCGACCATCTCGCCGGGGTCGATGGAGAAGGTCACGTCGCGAACCGCCACCACCTCGCGGCGGCCCCGCCGTCCGTCCGGGCGGCGGCCCCGGACGTCGAAGGTCCGGCCGAGCCCCGTGGCCCGGATCAGGGCTGCTTCGTCGTCCATCTCAGCTCCCCGTCGAGGTGTAGTGGCGAAGGCCGGAGCGCCACGCGAGCCAGGTGAGCCCGAGCAGGAAGGCGGCGGCCACCGGCGAGCAGAGCTGGAGCCAGTCCGGCAGCCCGAACGGGTCGGGCAGCCCCAGCAGGAACAGGCACGGGTACCAGTTCACGAACGCGACCGGGAGGACGAAGGTCAGCGACACCACCAGCTCCTTGGGGAAGACGGTGAGCGGGTACTGCGTGAGGGTGTTGCCGCCGTAGGTGAAGGCGTTGGCGAACTCGCTGGAGTCTCCCAGCCAGAACTGCACGCACGAGAACAGCACGAACAGGCAGAAGAAGATCACCGAGGACGAGACCACCATCTGGCCGGCCACCAGCGAGCGCGCCGGCGTCCAGTCCACCCACCAGGCGGCCCAGCCGAAGACGACCAGCGCCTGCAGGATCCGGGAGACCCGGCGCAGCTGGAACCCGTCCGCACAGACCTGGACCAGCACCGGCACCGGCCGGGTCAGCATCACGTCGAGGCTGCCGGTGCGCACCATCGTGCCGATCCGCTCCACGCTTCCGATCAGCAGGTCGGCCACCCCGATGCCCAGCCCGGTGGCGCCGTACAGCAGTGCCACCTGCGGCAGGGTGAAGCCCCCGAGGGTGTCGATGGTGTGAAACATCAGCCAGATCCCGACGAAGTCGAGGCCGGTGATCAGGAAGCCGCCTGCGCTCATCATCCAGAACGAGGCCGGGTAGGCCAGCGACGCACGCACCCACATGCCGGCGATGTGGCCGTACTGCCGAGCGACCAGGACCGGCTCAGCCACCCTGGACCACCACCCGGCGGGTCGCGGCCCGGACCATCAGCTGCCCGGCGCCGAGCAGGACGCCGATCCACAGCGTCTGCAGCGCCAGCGCGGCAACCAGCGCTGACCCCGTCCGCTGGCCGAGCCAGACGTCGATCGGCGTCTGCACGATCGAAGCCCACGGCAGGACGAGGCTGATGCTGCGCAGCGGCTCGGGGAAGATCACCAGCGGCAGCATCATGCCGCTGAAGAAGATGGCGACGGCGCCCGCGAGCACCCGCGGGCCGTTGGCGTCCAGCAGCCAGAACGCGCTGCCGGCGACCAGAAACCGCAGCCCGAAGCTCACCACCACGGCGAGCACGACGCTGACCGCGAACCCGACGGCCGCGGCCGCCCCGGCCGGTGGTCGGATCTCGAAGAGGAGGGCACCGACGGCCATCGGCAGCAGGCCGCGGACCAGGAAGTGGTACGCCGCGCGGCCCAGGTCCGCCGCGAGGAACCAGCCGAGCAGGCTCGCCGGCCGGTAGAGGTCCAGGGCGATGGCGCCGGTGCGCACCCGGTCGGTCAGGTCGTCGGTGCTGCCCCCGCCCCACAGGGCGACGGTCATCAGCAGCGCCTGGCCCAGCCACACGAAGGTGACCGCGTCGACCGCGTCGTAGCCGCCGGCGTGCGGACGCTCCTCCCACAGGGCCAGGTAGGCGAAGCTGTAGACCACCCCGAACACGCTGTTGGTGAACACCCCGGCGGCAGTGGCGGCCCGGTAGGTGGCGAACCGACGGAAGGACCGGGTGGCGACGGCGCCGTAGAGACCGGGCGCAGGCACCTCAGTGCTGGTAGGTGCCGTGCAGGATCGCCCGACCCAGCGTCTTGAAGGCGAGGTTGAACGACACCACGGCGGGGGAGGCGTCCGAGTCGACGCCCAGTGAGTCCTCGCCGACGGCGTGCACGACGAAGAAGTAGCGGTGCACCTGGTCACCCTGGGGCGGTGCGGCCCCCATGAACCCCTTGCCGCCGCCGTCGTTGCGGCAGTGGAAGGCGGAGCCGGGCAGGGGACCGGAGGCCGCACCGGTCGCCAAGGAGGTGCAGCTCGGCGGCAGGTCGACCAGCACCCAGTGCCAGAAGCCGCACGGCGTCGGGGCGTCGGGGTCGAGGCAGGTGACCACGAAGGAGCGGGTCCCCTCAGGGGCCCCGGACCACGAGAGCTGGGGCGAGGTGTTGCCGAGCGCGGCGACCTGGTCGTCCTTGAGGGGGGCGCCGGCAGTGACGTCGGCGCTGGTCACGGTGAAGGAGGCGGTCGCGGGGAGCAGATCGTAGGGGTTGGGGGCGACGGGTCGTTCGATGCTCATGCCTCGGACCCTAGCCAGGTGGCGTGGCCGAGGCCAGCAACAATGAGCCGATGGACGACAGCGACCTCCCGCCCTACCCGTCGGGGCTGCGGCTGGGGGGACGGCGGGTCGTGGTGGTGGGCGGCGGCAACGTGGCCCAGCGCCGGGTGCCCGCCCTGCTGGCCGCCGGCGCCCGCGTCGAGGTGGTGTCCCCGGCGCTCACCCCGGCGATCGAGGGCATGCTCCCCGAGCTCGTCTGGCACCCGCGCGGTTTCGAGGCGGCAGACCTCGACGGCGCGTGGTACGTGATCGCCGCGACCGACCGCCCGGAGGTGAACGAGGCGGTCTCCGCGGCTGCCGAGGAACGCCGGATCTTCTGTGTCCGCTCCGACGACGGCCGGGCAGCGACGGCCTGGACCCCGGCGGTCGGTCGCCACGACGGGGTGAGCGTCGCCGTGCTCGGCAACCGGCAGCCCCGACGGTCCGCGGCCCTGCGCGACGAGATCCTCACCGGTCTGCGCGAGGGCACCCTGAGCGCCAGGGGCGCCCACGACCGGTCACCGGGCGTCGTGCTCGTCGGTGGTGGCCCGGGTGACCCCGAGCTGGCGTCGGTCGCCGCCCGGCACGCCCTGGCCTCGGCCGACGTCGTGGTGGCCGACCGGCTCGCGCCCCGCGAGCTGCTGGACGGGCTCGGGCCCCACGTGGAGCTCGTCGACGTCGCCAAGCTGCCTCGAGGCCGCTCGGCGCGGCAGGACCAGATCAACCAGCTGCTGGTGGACCGGGCCCGGGCCGGCCGTCGCGTGGTGCGCCTCAAGGGCGGGGACGGCTTCGTGTTCGGTCGAGGCTTCGAGGAGCTGCTGGCCTGCCGGGCCGCCGGCGTGCCGGTCAGCGTCGTCCCCGGGCTGACCTCGGCGCTGGCTGTCCCGGCCCGGGCCGGTATCCCGGTGACCCACCGCGGCGTCGCCCACGACTTCACCGTGGTCAGCGGTCACCTCCCGCCCGGCCACCCCGACTCCTTGGTGGCGTGGGACGCGCTGGCCCGGCTGCGCGGCACCCTGGTCCTGCTGATGGCGGTCGAGAACGCTGCGGCGATCGCAGCCGTGCTGGTGGCCGGCGGGCGCCCCCCGACCACCCCGGTGGCGGTGGTGGCCGAGGGCACCATGCCGGGCGAGCGGCTCGTCGAGTCGATGCTGGCCGACCTCGGGGCCGACCTGGAGCGCGAGCAGGTCCGCCCGCCGGCGGTCATCGTGGTCGGCGACGTGGTCGACGTCGCCCGGGTGGGACGGGACGCACCGGCCGATGGCTGAGCTGGTGACCGTCACCGCGGCGGACGACCCGCGGCTGGCCGACTACCGCGACCTGCGCGACGTGCAGCTGCGCAGGCACGTGGAAGCCGAGCGGGGGCTCTTCCTGGCCGAGGGGGAGAAGGTGGTCCGCCGGGCCGTGGAGGCCGGTTTCACGCCGCGCTCCTTCCTGATGGCCGAGCGCTGGCTGGACGGTCTCGCCGACGTGCTGGCCACCTCCACCGCCCCGTGCTACGTGGTGACCGAGGCGCTGGCCGAGCAGGTGACGGGGTTCCACGTGCACCGTGGCGCACTCGCCTCCCTGGAGCGGCGACCGCTCCCGCCGGTGGCCGAGGTCCTGGCTGGAGCGCGGACCGTGCTGGTGCTCGAGGACGTCGTCGACCACACCAACGTCGGCGCGATCATGCGCAGCGGAGCCGCCCTCGGCGTGGACGCCGTGCTGCTCGCGCCGCGCTGTGCGGACCCGCTCTACCGGCGCTCGGTCAAGGTCGCGATGGGGGCGGTGTTCACGCTGCCCTGGACCCGGCTTCCGGACTGGTTCGACGCGCTGCCGACGGTGTCCGCCGCCGGGTTCACGACCGTCGCGCTGACGGTGGCGCCCGGCGCGCTCCCCCTCGAGGAGGCGGTGGCCGGCCTGGGACGGCTCGCACTGGTCCTCGGCTCGGAGGGCCACGGCCTGTCCGACCGCTGGGAGCGCGCCGCCGACCGCAGGGCCACGATCCCGATGCGTGAGGGCATCGACTCCCTCAACGTGGCCGCGGCGACCGCGGTCGCCTGCTACGTGGCCCGCCACCGCTGAGGCCGGGGCCTCACGTCGCGGGCCAGCCGGCCGGGAAGTCGCCGGCCGCGGCGTCGTGGGCCTTCTGCAGCTTCTTGCGCTGCCGGGTCGGCAGCCGGTCCCCGAACACCGTGCCCCGGGTGTGGTCGGTCTCGTGCTGCAGGCAGCGGGCCAGCAGCCCGTCGCCGGAGTAGGTCACCGGTGTGCCGTCGAGACCCTGACCGGTCACCGTGGCACGGTCGGGCCGGGCACAGCTGACGAAGGCTCCCGGGAGGGAGAGGCAGCCCTCCTCGCCCTCGTCGAGACTCCGCTCGCGCCCTCCCGGAAGGATCAGCTCCGGGTTGCAGACGACTCCCGCGACGTGCGTCCCGCTGTCGTCGGGGCAGTCGAAGACGAACATCGCCAGGTCCACGCCGATCTGGCAGGCCGCCAGGCCGACCCCGTCGGCGGCGTACATGGTGGCCACCATGTCGGCTGCCAGGCTGGACAGCTGGGCGTCGAAGACACGCACGGGCTGCTGCACCCGGTGCATCACCGGGTCCCCCCACCGGGTGATCGGCCGGACCGAGCCGCCCGGGGGCAGGGGGGCGGGCGGGACCTGAGGGTCGGGCGGCGGCATGGCGGAATCCTAGGGGTGGGTGCGGACCCTCTCTCGCGCGGGAGACCACACCGGGACGCCGGGCGGGACGCATGGTGTAACTCGGAGTTACACTGCCGACATGCCGTTCGACCTCGCTCCCACCGAGGACGAGCAGCAGCTGGTCGAGGCGGCCCGGCAGTTCGCCGCGGAGGTGCTGCGCCCGGCAGCGGCCCTGGCCGACGCCGAGGCCCGGGCTCCGGCCGAGGTCGTGGCCGCGGGCCGGACGATGGGCTTCGACCTGCTGGGCGTGCCCGAGGAGCGGGGCGGGGTCGGGACGCCGTCGGCCCCGCTGGCGCTGGCCCTGGTCACGGAGGCGCTCGCGTACGGGGACATGGGTCTGGCTGTGGCGGTGCTGGCCCCGGGGTCGGTGGCCACCGCGGTGGCCCGGTGGGGGACCCCGGAGCAGCACGCCCGGGCGCTGTTGGACGGTCGGCCGCCCCGCGGCGCGCTCGCGCTGAGCGAGCCCACCGTCCTGTACGACGCCGCCCGCCCCGGCACCACCGCCACCCGCGACGGGGAGTGGCTGGTGCTCGCGGGCGAGAAGTCGCTGGTGCCCGGCGGTCTCGACGCCGAGCTCTTCGTGGTGGGCGCGTTGCTCGACGACCGCCCGGTCCTGGTCCTCGTGGAGGCTTCCACGAGCGGTCTGGAGGTGGTGCCCGAGCCGGGCATGGGGGTGCGCGCGTGCGCTCCGGCGCGGCTGAGTCTGGCCGAGGTCAGGGTTCCCGCAGGATCCGTGCTCGGCGCCACCGACGGCTCGACGTACACCACGTGCGTCCAGCTGTCCCGCCTGGCCTGGTGCCTGCTGGGGGCCGGCGCCGGCCAGGCGGTTCTGGACCACGTCGTCCCCTACGTGCAGCAGCGCGAGGCGTTCGGCGAGCCGATCGCCCACCGCCAGTCGGTCGCCTTCACGGTCGCCGACCTCGCCATCGAGCTGGAGTCGCTGCGACTCCTCACCT
>NZ_DAOMFK010000194.1:0-6150 GCF_035429765.1 Nocardioides sp.
CACGCACCCCACCCGGCGATTTCGCAACAGCCACCTGGTGACTGGGATCTTCCGCTCTCCTGGAGACGCAGGTGGTGCTGGGGATGAGAGCTGCCGATTGCCCGCCCGGCCCGGCTGTGGACAACCGGTCAAACAGCGACGGGTCGGCGGGTGTGCGCCCAGGCCGCGGCGTACAGGGTGATGCGGGAGAAGTAGCTGATCCAGACGATGAGGATCAGCGTGATCCCGAACAGCTGGAACGCGGGCGCCTGCGTGGTGAAGGTGAGCAGGTAGGAGGCGAGCCGCTTGAGCGCCTCGAACGCCACCGCGCCGAGGAGGGCGCCCAGCCACAGGGAGCGCCGCGGCGCGTGGGGGCGGGCCAGCAGGGTGAACATCAGCCAGAAGAGCAGTACGGCGGACGCCACGCCCAGGACGACCGAGAGCAGCGTGAGGGCGAAGCCGAGGTCGGTTCCGAGTCCGACCCACTCCAGCAGCTGGCGCGCGTAGTGGGAGACGAAGCCCGAGACCGCGACGCTGAGCAGCAGGAGGGTGCCCAGGGAGACCAGGGCGGCCAGGTCGCGGGCCTTGCCGAGCAGGAAGCTGGGGTACTCCTCGGACGGGAGATCGAAGACCGCGAGCAGCGCCGAGCGGGTCGCGGAGAGCCACCCCAGCCCGGTGTAGAGCGCGCCGAGCAGGCCGACCAGGCCGAGGGTCCCGGCCAGCCGCTCGAGGTCGGCGAGCGAGAGCTGGTCGGCTCCGCCACCGAACACCCCGGGGAAGAGCTGCTCGACCGCGGTCTCCAGTGCCTGCTCGGCGTTCGGGAAGACACGCGCGAGGTAGCCCACCACGAAAAAGGACAGGGCCAGGAGCGGGAAGAACGACAGCACGCCGTAGTAGGTGATCGCACCCGCGTGCATCGACCCCTGGACGGCCGAGTACTGCTCCTGGGTGCGCAGACCGTGGTCGAGCAGGCCGGAACGCCGACGGGCGGTGGCGAAGGTGCGCTGCGCGCGGTCGCGGGCCGAGGACAGGTCGGGCATCAGTCGACGGGCGCGCCCAGCACGAAGTCCCGGGTGGGCTTCCAGCCGTCCGCCGCGTCATGGGCGTAGAGGTGGAACGCGGTGGCGTCGAAGCTGCACCGGAAGTCCGCCAGCTCCGCGAGCGCGCGGTCCAGGGCCTCGTCGGGCAGGTGGTGGGCGATGGTGACGTGCGGGTGGTAGGGGAACTGCAGCTCGACACCGAGCGGCCCGCGGCGCAGGGCGTCGGCGAGCTGCTCGCAGCCGTCCCCGCCCGCGGCCACCGCGACGAACACGACCGGGGAGACCGGCCGGAACGTGCCGGTCCCTCTCAGCTGCACCTGGAACCGCGGGACCGTGAGCGCGACGTGGGCCAGGTGGTCCTGGATCTCCTCCAGCTCCGCCTCAGGGACGTCCACCGGCGGCACCAGGGTGATGTGGGCCGGGATCAGCGCCGCGGTCGCCTCCCCGACCGAGGTGCGGTAGTCCTGCAGCTGCTGGCCCCAGGGCTCCGGGATGGCCAGGGCGACACCGATGGTGGGCACGGGGGCGAACCTACCCCGCCACCGTCGGGACGAAGCCGACCCGGTCGTAGACGTCGCGCAGTGTCGCGGCGGCGACGGCGCCAGCCCGGGCCGCGCCCTCGGCGAGCACCGCTGCCAGCTGGGCAGGGTCGTCGAGCAGCGCCAGCGTCCGGTCCCGGAACGGCGTGACGAAGTCGACGACCTGCTCGCCCAGGTCCTTCTTGAGGTCGCCGTAGCCGCGCCCGGCGTACTCCGCCTCCAGGTCCGAGACAGGCCGGCCCGAGAGCGCCGAGTAGATGGTCAGCAGGTTGCTGACACCGGGCTTGTCGTCGGGGTCGAACCGGATCTCGGAGCCGGAGTCGGTGACCGCCGAGCGGATCTTCTTCGCACTGGCCCTCGGGTCGTCCAGCATCTCGATGATGCCGGACGGCGAGGACGCCGACTTCGACATCTTCGCGCGCGGGTCCTGCAGGTCGGTGATCTTGGCGGTGGACTTGAGGATGTAGGGCTCGGGCAGCCGGAAGGTCTTCTTGTAGCGACGGTTGAAGCGCTGGGCCAGGTCCCGGGTGAGCTCGAGGTGCTGGCGCTGGTCCTCACCCACCGGCACGAAGTGCGGCCGGTAGAGCAGGATGTCGGCGGCCTGGAGCACCGGGTAGGTGAACAGCCCGACGGAGGCGGCACCCTCCCCCTCCTTGGCCGACTTGTCCTTGAACTGGGTCATCCGGCGCGCCTCGCCGAAGCCCGTCAGACACTGCAGCACCCACGCCAGCTGGGCGTGCTCGGGGACCTGGCTCTGCAGGAAGATCGCCGAGCGGGCCGGGTCGATGCCCATCGCGATGAGCTGGGCGGCGGCGCGAAGGGACCGCTCGCGCAGTACCGAGGGCGGCGGCGGGTCCATCGTGATCGCGTGGAGGTCGGCGATGAAGAAGAACGGCTCGTAGTCCTCCTGCAGGTCGACCCACTGCCGCAGCGCACCCAGGTAGTTGCCGAAGTGGAAGGAGTCGGCGGTCGGCTGGATGCCGGACAGGACCCGCGGTCGAGCGGTGCTGGTGCCCGCCTCGGCGACCTGGGTCTCGGGTCGGGTGATGAGCGAGGACATGGGGAGGATTGTTCCATCCCTTGGTCCCGGGCCCGCGCGGCGCCCGGGACACGGTCGACGGACCGGCGTGCGTCAGCCCAGCAGCCCCAGCGCGGCGTTGAACGTCTCCGACGGGCGCATCACCGCGGAGGTCTTGGCGTCGTCGGGCCGGTAGTAGCCCCCGATGTCCGCAGGGCGCCCTTGCACCGCGAGCAGCTCGGCGGCGATCGTCTCCTCCTGCTCGGTCAGGGAGCGGGCCAGCTCGGCGAACGCAGCGGCGAGCTCGGCGTCCTCGGACTGCCCCGCCAGCTCCTGGGCCCAGTAGAGGGCCAGGTAGAAGTGGCTGCCCCTGTTGTCGATGCCGCCCAACCGTCGAGCCGGGGAGCGGTTCTCGTTCAGCAGCGTGCCGGTGGCCCGGTCGAGCGTGTCGGCGAGCACCCGAGCCCCGCCGTTGCCGCTGGTCTCGGCGTACTTCTCCAGGCTCACCGCGAGGGCCAGGAACTCCCCCAGGCTGTCCCAGCGCAGGTAGTTCTCCTTGACCAGCTGCTGCACGTGCTTGGGCGCCGACCCGCCCGCCCCGGTCTCGAAGAGGCCCCCGCCGGCGATCAGCGGGACCACCGACAGCATCTTCGCCGAGGTGCCCAGCTCCATGATCGGGAACAGGTCGGTGAGGTAGTCGCGCAGCACGTTGCCGGTGACCGAGATGGTGTCCTCGCCGTGCCGGACGCGGTCCAGGGAGTAGGTCATCGCGTCCACGGGCGAGAGGATCTTGAGGGTCAGCCCCTCGGTGTCGTGCTCGGTCAGGTACGTCGTGACCTTCGCGATCAGGTTCGCGTCGTGCGCCCGCGTCTCGTCCAGCCAGAACACCGCCGGGGCACCGGTGGCCCGGGCCCGGGTGACGGCCAGCTTCACCCAGTCGCGGATCGGCACGTCCTTGGTCTGGCAGGCGCGCCAGATGTCGCCGGCGGCGACCTCGTGCTCCATCAGGGTCCGTCCGGCCCGGTCGACGACCCGCACCGTGCCGTCGGCGGGGACCTCGAAGGTCTTGTCGTGCGAGCCGTACTCCTCGGCCGCCTGCGCCATCAGCCCGACGTTGGGCACCGAGCCCATGGTCGCGGGGTCGAAGGCACCGTGGGTGCGGCAGTCGTCGATCACGGCCTGGTAGATCCCGGCGTAGCAGCTGTCGGGGATCACGGCCAGGGTGTCGGCCTCCTGCCCGTCGGGACCCCACATGTGCCCGGAGGTGCGGATCATCGCGGGCATCGAGGCGTCCACGATCACGTCGGAGGGGACGTGCAGGTTGGTGATGCCGCGGTCGGAGTCCACCATGGCCAGCGCGGGGCCGGCGGCGATGCCCTCCTCCACCGCAGCCCGCACCGCGGCACCCTCCGGGAGCGTGTCCGCGGCCGCCAGCAGCGCACCGAGACCGTCGTTGGGGTTGATCCCCGCGGCCGCCAGCGTGGCGCCGTGCTCCTCGAAGAGGGAGGGGAAGAAGGCACGGACCACGTGGCCGAACATGATCGGGTCCGACACCTTCATCATGGTGGCCTTCAGGTGCACCGAGAACAGCACGTCCTCGGCCTTCGCGCGGGCGATCTGGTCGTCGAGGAACGTGCGGAGCTCGGCCACCCGCATCAGGGTGGCGTCGACGACCTCGCCGGCGAGCACGGGGATCGACTCCTTGAGCACGGTGACGGTCCCGTCCGTCCCCACGTGCTCGATCCGCAGGTCGTCGTCGGCGGCCAGCACCACGGACCTCTCGTTGTGGCGGAAGTCGCCGGCGGCCATGGTGGTGACGTTCGTGCGGCACCGGGGCGACCAGGGGCCCATGCGGTGGGGGTGGGTGCGGGCGTAGCTCTTCACCGAGGCCGGGGCCCGGCGGTCGGAGTTGCCCTCACGGAGCACCGGGTTGACCGCGGACCCCTTCACCCGGTCGTAGCGGGCCCGGGTCTCGCGCTCCTCGTCCGTGCTGGGGTTGTCGGGGTAGTCGGGCAGGTCGTAGCCCTTCTCCTGCAGCTCGGCCACGGCCGCCTTGAGCTGCGGGATCGAGGCGCTGATGTTCGGCAGCTTGATGATGTTGGCCTCGGGGCTCTTGGCCAGGCGACCGAGCTCGGCGAGGTCGTCGGGCTGGCGCTGCTCCTCGGTCAGCCGATCGGGGAACTGGGCGAGGATCCGGCCGGCCAGCGAGATGTCCCGGGTGACCACGGGCACACCTGCGGCCGCGGCGTAGGCCTGCACGATCGGCAGGAACGAGTACGTCGCCAGCAGCGGCGCCTCGTCGGTGTGCGTGTAGATGATCTGGGCTGAGGTGTCGGTCACCGTTGGGACGCTAGTAGTCCCCCTGACCGGCGGCAACATCGGGGTCCTCGGCAAAGCCGGGGGCATTGCGCCACGCGGGAGCGCCCGCCGGGTTAGGGTTCACCCCGGTCCGTGCGGACCGCTCTGGGGAGGGGGAGCCGTTGTCCGTGCCAGCCACGACTCGCCAGGCGCTCGGCGCCGAGGCGGTCGGCACCTTCGTGCTGGTGGTCGTCGGGGTCGGCGCCCTGCTGATGACCGGGGGCGACTACCTCGCCACCGGTCTGGCGTTCGGTCTCACCGCGGTGGCGCTGACCTCGGCCCTGGGGTGGGCCTCCGGCGGCCACTTCAACCCAGCCGTCTCGCTGGGCGCCGCCCTCGTCGGCCGCCTCTCCTGGGGACGCAGCGGGCTCTACGCGCTGGTGCAGACCGCCGGCGCGCTGCTCGCCGGCGCGACCCTGTGGGGGCTCATGCACGGGTTCCCGGGCTTCCGCAGCGAGGGCAACCTCGGGCAGAACTCCTTCGGCGCGGCGGGCAGCGGCTACGCCTGGTGGGCGGCCTTCCTGCTCGAGACGCTGATGACCGCCGTACTGGTCGGGGTGGTGCTCGCCGTGACCGACGAGCGGGCGACGTACGCCGGGCTCGCGCCGGTGGTGGTCGGGCTGACCCTGGCCGTGCTGCACCTCGCGTCGATGGCGGCGACCGTCACCTCGGTCAACCCGGCGCGCTCGGTCGGCGTGGGGGTCTTCGCCGGGGCCGCGGCCGTCCGCCAGCTGTGGCTGTTCGTGCTCGCCCCGCTGTTGGGCGCCGTCGTCGCCGGGCTCGGCTACCCACTCCTGCGGGGGCGCGAGGCCGCACCCGGGCTGGGTCGCCACCGGGCGGCGGGGTCCGAGGGCGCTGGCCCGGCCGGGCCGCGCCGGAGGGGTCCGTGCTGGACGGCCTGCGCGGCCTCACGCCGGTGGAGACCGCCTACGGCGGCGGCTTCGTGAGCGAGATGCTCGGCCGGCGCTCCGACGCCGGCGGCGCCCGGGACTGGTTCTTCTACGTGGACGGGGTGCTCTCGGGCGTCGGGGCGAAGGAGGTCCCGCTGCGCGACGGGAGCGTCGTCTGGTGGGACCACCACGCGTGGTCGGGCGCGCAGGACGTCTGGGGCGTGGTCGGGCTCTGGCCCCTCCCCTTCTCGGCCCGCGCGCCGCGGATCGTGGCCGACCCCCCGCTGGACGCCGCGCTCGGCGTGGCGGGGGCGGCGAGCGCCGGG
>NZ_DAOMFK010000195.1:0-3323 GCF_035429765.1 Nocardioides sp.
CCAGGTTGGGTAGGTTGTCCGGGTGTCCCGCCGTCCACGCAAGCGCCCCGACCACGGCCGCCAGGGCGAGCAACGCCCCAGCCGCCCACCGCGTCCACGCGCGGTCCCTGACCACCCGTCCGAGGAGGCGGCCGACCAGGACCTGATGCAGTCGCTGCGCCGCGCCCTGCGCAGCGACGACCCCCTGGACCTGCTGATGACGGTGTCGGGCATCCTCGAGGCCCTCGACCCGGGCCGGCGTCACCACCCCTTCGCAACCGACGAGGGTCCGAAGGTGACCCTGGCAGAGCTGGTGGCCTCCTTCGAGGCGGTCGACTTCGCCCAGACCACCGCGGTCCTGATGCTCATGTCGCACCTCGTCGACGACGAGGTCCTGAGCCAGCGGATCCGCCGCACCCTCACCCGGCGTACCCAGCCCATGCCCTCCTGGCTCACGGGGTTCGGCGACGCCCGGCTCGAGGGGACCGCACTGCTCACCGACCCGCTCGGTGACGGCGACGACTACCTCGTCGGGGTGCGGCTGGGGGACGGTACGTCGCTGTCGGCGCTGGTCTACGTGGACGCCAACCTCGGGCACGCGGTCAAGGACGCCTTCCTCGCCTCGGTTCCCCTGTCGGAGATGACGGCCCGGCTCGGCGAGCTGGGCGAGGACTCCGGCCAGCTCCCGGAGCCGGTCGATGCGGGACTCACCCGCGCCGTCGTCACTGAGGCCATGGCTCGGTCGGCGATGTTCTACCCACCCGTGGAGTCCGACACCTGGCCCATGTGCCGACCCCTCGTGCGGTGGGTGCTGCGGCTGCTGCCCGAGGGCACGGCGTACCCGCAGGAGCACGAGTGGACCCCCGAGGAGCAGGACGCGCTGCGCGACCGGTTCCTGGCGTCGCGCTGGGGTGCGGCGTACGCCGACGACGCCGACGCGCGCTATCTCGTGGAGACGGCCATCTGGCTGGGTACCTATGACGACGGCGACCCGATGCGGTGGAGCCCGGTGCGGGTGGAGATCCTGATGACCGACCGGTTCCCGCGGAAGGTCATGGCGAAGCCGGCCGAGGTCGCGTCCCTGCCCGCGGTGCTCGGTGACTTCGTCAGGTTCTGCCACGCCGACCGGGGCATCGCGGCGGAGCACACCGCCACCACGCTGGCCGCGATCGCCCACCACGAGCCGGAGTTCCAGCGACTGATCCGCTCCGACCGGCCCGACGGCGCGACGGCGCTGGCCCGGATGCTGCTCGACAGCTACCCGGAGGACGACGGCGACTGGCTCGACGACATCGTCGGCGGTCGTGGGAACCTGACGGACCTGACCGGCGACCCCCTCCCCGACGAGCCCTTCGAGTGGGCGGGCATCCCCGAGGACCTGCACGCCAAGGTGGCGGAGATCCTCGCGCTGTGCGACGAGGTGGCCGACGACCTTCTCGACGTCGAGCACCGTACGGCGCAGCGTCGCCTGCTGTCGCGGCTGGTCGCCGGGGACCCGGCGTACTTCCGCGGTCGCGCCGCGGCCCGCACGCACGCCGCCGCGGTGTGCTGGATGGTGGCCCGGGCCAACGACACGATCGGCGCGCACCGCAACCTGACCGGCACCGAGCTGATGGCGCCGTTCGGCGGAGGTACGCCGTCGCAGCGGGTGAACCGCTTCCTGCAGATCCTCGGCGTGGCCCCACGGATACCCGGTGAGTTCACCATGGAGGCACCCGACCTGCTGGTCGGGGAGTTCCGTCGGAGGCTGGTGGCGCAGCGGGAGCTGCTGCTGTCGTAGCGGGCGCTCGGTCCTGGGCTGCGGTTCCGCAGGCTGCCGCGGTTGGACCGAAACCGCATGGAATCCGCCGATTTGCCTGTCGTTTCGGTCCACTCGGCGGGGGGTGGCGGCCGCCCACTCAGGGTCGTCTGCCGCGCATGCCCCGGGTCAGCAGCACCTTGTAGGTGTTACGGACGGCCCGGTCGAACGCGCCGGGCTCGGCACGGCGTACCTGGTTGTCACGGCTGTACTCGGGGCGTGCCTCCCAGTGGTCGGTGCGCCACACCAGGTCTGGTCCGAAGATGACGCCGCTGTAGTCGTACTCGAAACCTTGCGCGGTGTAGATGCACCCCACCTGCTCGAACCCACCGGGGTCCGAGGCCCAGAACGGCCTTCCGGGTGCGGTGCCGACGCGCGTGTCCTTCGGGTTGTTCCAGGGACGCTCCCAGTCACCGATCTTGACGTCTGGGAAGAGGTAGTCCGCCTTCGGGCGGCTCCAGCTCCAGCAGTAGCCGGCTGAGATCCGTCCGGGGTAGCCCTGGTCCATCAGCGCACGGAGTCGCCCCTCCATCGAGGCAGGCGTGTCGGCCACGTCGAGCTCGAACGAGTCGTCCCCGCTCCACTCGGTCGGTCCTCCCGGTGCGAGCTCGAGGAGCCTCAGGACCCAGTCCTCGTACGCGCGGCTGCCTCCGCAGCGGAACTGGTCGTTGAGGTCGATCTGGGTGACCTCGCAGCCCATCCGCTCGGCGGCGTACACGATGTCACGCACGTTGCCGCGCTCTCCCGGCTTGACCACCTGGAACTCGTCCAGCAGGAACACCGGTACGCGGGCCGAGTCGATGAGGTCCTCCACCTGGGGGCGTCCCGTGCGTTTGGCCGCCGGAGTCCACCGGTTCGTGGAGGTCTCTCTGATCCGGTGGGCCTCGTCGTTGATCAGGACCTCCAGTCCGTTCTTCTCGGCGTCGACGAAGTTGTTGTAGTAGCTGAAGAGCGACTTCACACGTGGTGCCCTCTGGCCGGCGACCCTGCGCAGCGTCTGGGTGAAGGCGGACGAGCCGGTCGCGTGAAGGACGCTGCGCCCCCGCCTCGACAGCTCACCGAGGAGGCTGAGGGCGATCACGCTCTTGCCCGACCCAGGTCCACCCGTGACGATGACGACCTCCTTGGTCGTCGAGTGCCGTGCCCGCTCAACGGCCCGCATCACCATCGAGTAGGCCACCTGCTGCTCGTCGATCAGGACGAACTGCTTCCGCTCCTGGATCTCCTGGGCGGCCAGAGTCAGGAGCTGCTTGCTCGGCCGGATCGCCGCATTGAGCAGGTCGTCGGCGGCCTCCGCGCCCGGGTCGGGCGCCAGTACCGACCTGAGGAAGCCGAGGAACTCGGCTCGACGCTGACCGGTGAACATCCGTCGCGTTCGGCTCTGCGGGTAGTCCCACAGGCCGGCGACGTCGTCGTCCTTCGCGTTGTGGAGGTAGGCAACGCCCGCGAGCCGATCAGTCCCGCCGTCCAGGGCGGCGTTGAAGTCGGCGATGTAGTCGCAGTAGCCCCCCACCTGTGCTGCCGGGTGCAGGCGTCGACCGCGGCC
>NZ_DAOMFK010000195.1:3423-6080 GCF_035429765.1 Nocardioides sp.
CGGTCGCCGGGCCGTCGTGGTAGGCGACGAAGCCGTTGCGGGCAAGGTGTCCGAGCGTCGCCCCGAGGAAGGCAGACGCGGTGTAGTGGGACGGCTTGATCGCCGTGTGGCCATACGTGTCGATCAGTCGACGCCAGTCACCAGGGCGTGATTTGGCGTAGGCGTGCTCGACCACGCCGTACTCGACCCAATGACCGGGGAACCCCGCGAGCACGGCCGGGAGCTCCCACGCTCAGGCCGAGCTCCTCAGCCAGCCCGCCGAGCTCGACGCCGGGTGGGGGAGGGAGCGGACTGATCCACTCGTACGCGCCGGGCTTCGGGTGCCCCTTCCGCTCACATACGAACCGGTAGCCGACCTCGGCGCTGACAAACCTCACCGAGGGGGTCCTCGTCGCTGTGGAATGGACAGGTCTCACGCACGTGTCGGGTCCTCTACTTCAGGAACGCCACCCACGAACTCGGCGTACCGCTCCTCCAAACGCGCCTCGTCGGGTCGCGAATGTCGGCTGCGGGGGACGACCAGCAGCGGCTGGTTATGCATCTCCTGGAGGCCGTGGCGGAGCATCGGGCCGTCGATGGCGTCGAGGATGTCGTGGCGGATCCGCACCGTCAGCGCGGGGTCGATGCCGAGGATGTTCTGGTCGAAGGCAGCGTGGTGGATCTTGCACATCGCCAGGCCGTTCGGCACGACCGGGTCGCCGTGCGGCCTTCCGTCCGCGATGATGTGTGCCGCGTCGAGCAGCTCGGGAAAGCGCAGCGAGCAGACCGAACAGCGCGAGTCGTACGCCGTCAGCACCCGCGCACGGAACATCGGCTGGTGCAGTCGGGTCTTGTTGACCCTTTCGGCGTAGCGGCGCTGCTCGGTGGTGAAGGTGCCGCTCGCCCCCATCAGCCGCTCGCCCTCGTCCAGGGCGATGACGAACTGAAGGTGCTCGGGCTCGTCGCGGACGATCCAGACGGGGTAGATCGGCTCGTAGAGTCCGGGTGCGATCCCGACGAACCACAGCAGGGGCAGGCCGTCCTCGCCGGCCCGCCGGAGTGCCACGTTCTCCGGGTGGTTCGGGTCGTCGCCGCGGTACTTGTAGCGGAGCAGCCCGTCGGCGCCCTCGGCGTCGTCGTACGGCGGGGTGGCGTCGGGAGCCGTGTAGACGGTGCGCATCGACAGGGCGGCGTTCATCCCCGCGGGCTTGCGGATGCCGCGCTGCCGGTCCATCAGAGGGATGCGGTGGCCGTCGTACTCGAAGCCGGACAACCAGGCGTAATCGACCCGCTCGCTCGGCCGGCGATCCAGCCACGCCATCGCCGCCTCGCGGACGACGCGACTGAGCTGCTCTTCCAGCATGGCTCAGGTCTACCAGGTCCGGCGTTCGCCTGACGGGACTCACCGGAACGGCTACATATAGGACCGCCACCGACCTCGGGACAAGGGGAGACAATGCCCGCCACCATCAAGCGCCTGCGCCTGCGTCGCCCTGACAGTTGCGTGGCCTGTGGGATTCCCCTGGCCATCGGCGAAGAAGCGGGCTGGGATCGTGGGCTTCGGACCGTGACCTGTCTGTCGTGCCTCGACATCCCGGCGGACGAAGCCGCCCCGCCACTGTCAGCCCCGGTGAATGCCGAGCCATCTTCACCGCGACCGATCGAGACGAGCGAGCCGGGGGCGTCGCTGGAGCGGGAGTACGAGCGCCGGGTCGAGGCACGTGAGAAGCGAGTCCGGGAGCGCCATCCCCGCATCGGCGGCTTCCTGCTTGCGGTCACTTCAGAGCCGGCAACGACTGCGGCCTTCGCTCGGGGTGCTCAGGGGGAACGCCGAGTCGCGGCCAGACTGGAGAAGTCCTGCGGCGACCAGGTGCTGTTCCTGCACAACAGGCGCCGTGGCCCGGGCAAGCGCAGCGGGGACATCGACCACATCGCAGTCGCCCCGTCGGGTGTCTGGGTGATCGACGCGAAGCACTACGAGGGCGCCAGGGTTGATGTCGAGGTCAGCGGTGGGCTGCTCCGCCCGCGCAGGGAGAAGCTAGTGATCCGCGGAAGGGACAAGACGTCCCTGGTCGCCAGCCTCCGAGCGCAGCAAGAGGCGGTCGGCGTCGTCCTCGAGGAGTTCGACGACGTGCGGGTCCGCTCGATGTTCTGCTTCGTCGGCGCCACCTTGCCGTGGCTGCGGGTGCCCACCATCGAGGGGTTCCCATGCCGTGAGCTCGTGGACACGATCAAGCAACTCAAGGTCGAGGGGACCATCACCTCTGATCGGCGGCTCGAGATCTGGGAGGTTCTCGGCCGGGCGTTCCCGCCTGCCTGAGCCTGCAGGTCCAGACACACACGCGCCTCACTCCAGCAGACACTCCACCCGCGTCACCCAGCCGGGCGTGGGTGGGAGCTCCCGCCGGTCCCGGCCGAGCACTCCGGCGATCACGGCACACCCCGGGGGAGCGGCGGCCGGCCAGGGCGTGTAGCCGTCGGTGAACACCACGACCAGGTCGACCCGCGGCCGGAGGGCCTCGGCGGCGAACAGGCCGACGCGGAGGTCGGTGCCGCCGCCGCCGACCAGGACGGCGTCCCGGGCGTGCCGCACCCGGGAGACCGCGCCGACGGCGGCGTCGCAGGCGAGCACCGTCACCGACGGGTCGCCGACCCCCAACGCCCGGAGCGCGCCGTCC
>NZ_DAOMFK010000196.1:0-5944 GCF_035429765.1 Nocardioides sp.
CGGCCGCCACTCCGACGAGCGCGGCTCTCGGCGTCGGGCGTCGTGCCGGCCCGGCACAGGCAGCGCGGCGGCACCGGCGGGCGGCTCCCCCGGGAGGACGGGCTCACCCCACGGACGCGGGCGGACGAGGTCCTCACCGGCGTCCGACCGGAGGCCACCGTGCCCGGCGACCCGCTCGAGGGGGTCCACCGCGGTGGTGGGGGGCTCCGCACCCAGCAGGGCCAGCCGGCGGGAGACCACCGCCTGCTGCTCGTGGGTACGACGTGAGGACCGCATGGCCCGCAGGCTAGGTGCGGCCGCCCCGCACGCGTGCGCGTCCGGGCTGGCCCTGTGGACGGGGCCCGCCTGCCGGCCGGCTGTCAGCAGGAAGCGGGCTTGTCGACCAGCGGAGCCACGCAGACGGCGACCATGCCCGGACCCACGTGGGCTCCGAGCACCGCTCCGACCTCGCCGAACCAGACGGCGCGGCCGGACAGCTGACCGGCCAACCGGTCGGCGAGCTCGTCGCGGAGCGAACCGGCACGGTCCGGACTGGCCAGGTGGGCCACGCAGAGGTCGACCTGCTGGTCTCCGGCCGCCGCGACCGCCAGGTCAGCCAGCCGACCGAGGGCCCGGCTGGCGGTGCGCACCTTCTCCAGCGTGGTCACCCGCCCGGCCTCGATGCTCAGCAGCGGCTTGACGGCGAGCGCGCCGCCGAACAGCGCACTGGCGGCACCGATCCGGCCACCGCGGCGCAGGTACTCGAGCGTGTCGACGTAGAAGACGGAGGTGGAGGCCTGCGCCCGCCGCCGCGCGGCGTCGGCGGCCTCGGCGACGCTCCCCCCAGCGTCGAGCACGTCGGCCGCGGCCAGCGCGGCGTACCCGGTCGCGGCGCCGACCTGCCGGCTGTCCACGGTGGTGACGGGGAGGGGCGCCTGCCGGGCCGCCAGCTGGGCCGACTCGTAGGTCCCGCTCATCTCCGCGGACAGGTGCAGCGACAGGACCTCCTCGACGCCGCGGGCGGCCAGCGACTCGTAGACCGCCAGCATCGCCGCGGGTGCCGGGCGGGAGGTGCTCACGGGCAGGAACTCCCGCAGCGCCTGGGCGACGCGCTCGGGGGTGGCCTCGGGCGAGCCCTCGTCGTGGACCTCGGCCCCGATCGCGACCTGCAGCGGGACCACCACGATGCCGCGCTGCGCTGCGACCTCGGGTGGCAGCATCGCCGTCGAGTCGGTGACGAGCGCGCAGCGGCCGGGCATGGGCGAAGGGTACCGGTCCGCAGCCGTCAGCCGACGACGACGTTGACCAGCTTCGGCGCCCGGACGATCACCGTGCGCACCGACCGGTCGCCGATCGACGCCCGGACCGCGGGCTCGGCCAGCGCCGCCGCCTCCAGGTCGGCCTCGGAGATGTCGGGCGACACCTGCAGGCGGGCCCGCACCTTGCCCTGGACCTGCACCACGGCCGTCACCGACTCCTGCACCAGCAGGGCCGGGTCGACGGCCGGCCAGCCCGCGCGCGCCACGGAGGGCTGGTGGCCCAGCCGCTCCCACATCTCCTCGGCGGTGTACGGCGCCACCAGGGACAGCACCACCGCCACCGCCTCCACCGCCTCGCGCACGGCGGGGTCGGCCGGACCGCACCCGGTGTCGATCGCCTTGCGGGTGGCGTTGACCAGCTCCATCACCCGGGCGATCATCACGTTGAACCGGTAGCCCTCGACCAGGGTGGCGGCGTCGTCCAGCGTCTTGTGGGTGACCCGGCGCAGCGCCGTGTCTCCGGTCGTCGGGTCGGTGCCCGGTGCGGAGGCGACGTCCCCGGACAGCCGCCAGGCGCGCTGCAGGAACCGCAGCGACCCGGCCGGTGAGACCTCGGCCCAGTCGATGTCGTCCTCCGGCGGGCCCGCGAACACCAGGGTCAGCCGCACCGCGTCCACACCGAACTCCGCTAGTTGGTCCCCCAGACTGACGCCGTTGCCCAGCGACTTGCTCATCTTCTTGCCCTGGTTGATCACGATGCCCTGGTTCAGCTGGGCCGAGAACGGCTCGCGGAACTCCAGCATCCCCATGTCGGCCAGCACCTTGGTGAAGAACCGGGAGTACAGCAGGTGCAGGACGGCGTGCTCGACGCCCCCGACGTAGATGTCGCACGGCATCCAGGCATTGGCCTTCGCCGGGTCGAAGGCCTGGGTGTGGTCGTTCGGGGAGCAGTAGCGCAGGAAGTACCACGACGAGTCCACGAAGGTGTCCATCGTGTCGCTGTCGCGGGAGGCGGGGCCGCCGCACCGGGGGCAGGCCACCGCGATCCACTCCTCGGCGGCAGCCAGCGGCGAGACGCCCTTGGGCTTCAGGTCGGCCCCGCGCAGCTCGGGCAGCGTCACCGGCAGCTGGTCCTCCGGTACGGCGACCTCGCCGCAGGCGGGGCAGTGCACGATCGGGATCGGCACCCCCCAGTAGCGCTGCCGTGACAGCAGCCAGTCGCGCAGCCGGAAGTTCACCGCGCGGGTTCCCGCGCCAGCGGCCTCCAGGCGGTCGATGGTCGCGGAGATCCCCGCGGCCTTGTCGGTCAGCCCGTCCAGGCTCCAGCCCTCGGGGCTGGCGGAGTTCACGTACACCCCGTCGCCGCTGGTGGCGACGAAGGTCTCCTCGGGGTTCGGCTCACCGGTGTCGACGACCCGACGCACCGGCAGACCCATCGCCCGGGCGAAGTCCATGTCGCGCTGGTCGTGCGCGGGCACGGCCATGATCGCGCCGGTCCCGTAGTCGGCCAGCACGTAGTCGGCAGCCCAGACCGGGATCTGCTCGCCGTTGACCGGGTTGGTCGCCGTGATGCCCAGGTCGACCCCCGTCTTGGGCCGCTCGGTGGACATCCGGTCGATCTCGGACTCCTTGCGCACCTCGACCAGGTAGTCCTCCAGCGCCTGGCGGCGGTGCGGGGCGCACAGCTCGGCGGCCAGCGGCGCGTCGGCGGCGACCACCATGAAGGTGGCCCCGAACAGGGTGTCGGGACGGGTGGTGTACACGGTCACCACCCGGTCGGTGCCGTCAGCCAGGTGCATGGCGAAGTCCACGTGGGCACCCTCGGAGCGGCCGATCCAGTTGCGCTGGGCGGTGACCACCCGCTCGGGCCAGGTGGGTGCCAGGTCGTCCAGGCAGTCCAGCAGCTCCTGGGCGTACTCGGTGATCTTGAAGTACCACTGGGTCAGCTCACGCTTGGTCACCTCGCTGCCGCAGCGCTCGCACCTCCCGTCGACCACCTGCTCGTTGGCCAGCACGGTCTGGTCGTTCGGGCACCAGTTGACCGGGCTGTTCTTGCGGTAGGCCAGCCCGCGCTCCCGGAACTGCAGGAACAGCCACTGGGTCCAGCGGTAGTACTCCGGGTCGGAGGTGTGCAGCCGTCGGGACCAGTCGAAGGAGCACGCGTAGTGCTTGAACGACGCGGCCTGCGTCTCGATGTTGTCGTAGGTGTAGGCGGCCGGGTGCGCGTTGTTGCGGATCGCGGCGTTCTCCGCGGGCAGCCCGAAGGAGTCCCAGCCCATCGGGTTCAGCACCTCGTACCCGCGCTGCCACCAGTAGCGGGCGACCACGTCGTGCAGCGCCATCACCTCGGCGTGGCCCATGTGCAGGTCACCCGAGGGGTAGGGGAACATCGTCAGCGCGTACCGCTTCTCCCGGGGGCTGTCGTCGTCGGCGTGGAACGGGTCCATCCGCTCCCACACGGGCAGCCACTTCCGCTGTGTCGCGGCGACGTCGTACTGGTCTGACTCGGGTACCTGCTGGCTCATCTCGTCCCTCTGCTCGCTGGTGATCTGCTCCGGGCATGAAAAAGCCCCTCGGGCACGAGGGGCAGCCGCGTCGGACGTGGTCGTCGACGCGGCTAGGGAAGAAGCAGGATCCTGCGCATGGACGTCATCGTACCGCGAAAGCCGCGCCGGAATCACTGCGGTTCGGACCCACACGTCCTGGACAGGGGCCCGAAGCCAGCCGTGCGGGTCCGAACGGCAGCATCCACCGAAAGGTAGGGTCCCCCGCGTGAACGCCTCCCGACCGACCGCCGGAGTCCTGAGCGTGCTGCTGGCTGCCGGCGTGGGAGTCGCCGTAGCCCCGGCGGCGAGCGCCCCGAGCACGCCGCGCCAGGTCACCGCAGCCGCAGCCGGCTGCACCGACGAGGGCGGCACCGACCCCGTGCAGGCACCCCGCTTCGTCCGCACCATCGCCACCGGCGAGACCGGTTGGTTCTCCTCCCCGGGACTTGTCGACCTCGACGGCGACGGACGGCTCGAGATCGTCGCGCCGTACTACTCGACGTTCGTGTTCGACGCCACCGGGCACCGGCTGGGCCGCGGCCTTGCCGGCAAGGACCGGGTCTACCCGCCCGCGGTGGTCGCCGACCTCGAGGGCGACGGCGTCACCGACATCGTCGCCGCCGGCGGCCAGGGCACCGTGGCGGGCTACGAGTTCCGCGACGGGAGGCTGCTCCGCAAGGACGGCTGGCCGGCCTCGACGCGCAGCGGCGGCCAGCGCCCGGAGACTCGGGGGCTGGCGGCCGCCGACCTGAACGGCGACGGGCGGGTCGAGGTGGTCGCCACCACGACCAACACCTCGCCCAGGGGCGCGCAGGTCTTCGTCTTCAACGCCCGCGGCAACCTCTTCCAGCCCGCCGGGGGCCACTCCCCCGCGTGGCCGCGCTACAACCGGCTGCGCGGCCAGGGCAACGACCTGCGGTTCAACAACGTCGGCAACCACGGGTACGGCGCGTACGGCGAGAACGTCGGCATCGGCAACATCGACGACGACCCCGAGCTCGAGATCATCACCACCTTCGACAACCACCAGATCAACGCGTTCAACCACGACGGCACCTCGATCCTGGCGTCCCCCTGGTTCACCAACCGTGGGTCCGGCGCGGAGGGCCGCCGGATGGGCTGGGGCCAGTTCATCCGCTGGGCCGACCCCGCGGTCGAGCGCCGGCACTACCACCTCCACCGCGGCGACTGGCCCAGCCCGGCCCGCACCCCCTGGCTGCAGTGGACGGCCTCCCCGCCCTCGGTGGCCGACCTCGACGGCGACGGGCGCAACGAGGTCGTCGGCCTGCCGAACGTCGAGAAGCACATTCCGTACCGGACCCAGGCGCACGCGTTCATGGTGCTCGACGGCGCGTACGGCGACGGCTCGCGCTCCGCGCGCCGGCACCCCGGATTCGAGACGCTCCCTCTGTCGAACCGGCCGGTGCACCGCGGCAGCGGCGACTGGTACCCGCCGACCGGCATCCCCGCCCCGACCGTGGTGGACCTGACCGGGGACGGCCGTCCCGAGATCGTCTCCGCGCTTCCAGGCGGCAAGGTGTACGCCGTCGGGCCCGACGGCCACCGGCAGTGGAGCTGGACCTACGCCCCACGCCGCTCCACGACGTACGCCTCGGAAGTGGTCGCCGCCGACCTCAACAAGGACGGCTCGCCGGAGCTGGTCCTCGGCACCTACGCGCTGCGTTCCCGAGCCGGGCGCCTGATCGTGCTGTCGGCCGACGGCAGGCGGCTCTCGGTCACCCGGCTGCGCCACCAGCGCCGCGACGGCAACGGCATCGGGGTGGCGGCCGCGCCCTCGATCGGCGACCTCACCGGCAACGGCACCCTCGAGATCGTGCTCACCACCTTCGACCACGGCGTCGACGTCTACACGGTGCCCGGGTCCGGCACCGGGTGCCTCCCGTGGCCGACCGGCCGCGGCAACCTGCTCCGCAACGGTCAGGGCCCGGCCACGGCCCCCTGAGGTACCCCCGGGCGACACCGGCCAGGTCCCGGACGTCGAGGAGTCCGTGCTCGGCTGCCGCACTAGAGTCGGCGGCATGACCATCACGGAGCTGTTCCGCCTCGACGGCAAGGTCGCGATCGTCACCGGCGCGTCCAGCGGGCTCGGGGTCGCGTTCGCGCAGGCTCTCGCCGAGGCCGGCGCCGACGTGGTGCTCG
>NZ_DAOMFK010000197.1:0-5870 GCF_035429765.1 Nocardioides sp.
GGAGGCGATCGCGACCTGCAGGAGTGCGCCTACCCCTCGCTGCTGCACGGTGTCTTGGAGCTCGCCCCCCAGTCGGCGACGCTCAGCGTCGGAGGCCTGCACGATCCGGGTGCGGGAGCGGCGAAGCTCTTCGATCTGATCGAGCGCCGCAGCCTCTAGTCTTGCGTTGTCGATCGCCAGCCTCAGGGCGGGCGTCAGGTCGTCTGCCTGCTCGAGCTCGCGCAGCTGGTCGGGGAGAGGGGAGGCCGCGAGAACCGACTCGGCCATCCGTCGAGCAGCCGAGCGCCGCAGGGTGGCCGTACCAACCACAATGGCCACCGGTACGGCGACGGCGAGGACGGCGAGGGCGACGATGTCGTCGGCGCGTGCTGGCGACGGCCAGGACGACGCCCACCACGGCACCAGGGCGAGCACGGCGGCGGTCAGCGCCGAGACAGCCATCCATGGGCGCAACGGGGAGCCTGAGATGGCCCGGCCTGCGAGCAAGGCGAGCACTGACATCGTGACGATGCCCGCGAGTACCAGTCGTGTCCGGGGCTGGTCGGTCGAGGTCCACCACCCGCTTCCGGGGAGGCAGTAGCGGGAGCAACCCGGGTCCAGCAGCGGGTCGTAGAAGACCCCCCGCGCGAAGATCGCTGACCCCACCAGGGTCGCGACCAGCGCGCGGGGAAACCTGGGCGTGCGGGGATCGCGGTACAGAACCAGGGCGACCAGGGCAGCTGGCAGGACCGGTGCCACGGCCAGAGAGACCATCCGCAGCGAAGGTGATGCACCTGGTACGGCGGCCAGCAGCGGGCCCACCCAACCCACCACCGCGAGCGCGACCAGCCAGACCCGTCCGACATCTGCGCCCGGGACGATCAACGCGAGCACGACGACCGTCACGCCCGCAAGGATCCAGATGGCTTCCCAGCCTGGTGTAGCGAGGCCGCCAACCGGTCGCTGGACCCAGCCGAGGTCCAGCGACCACGAGAGCATCAGCAGCACGGCACCCATGACGATCGCCCTGGCGAGGACTCCCGTGCCGACCACGACCGCAGGGAGGGTCATCGGGCACCCCCGAGCGCCAGGGAGGGCGCCGCCGGGAGGACCACCTCGACGGTGGTGCCGATCGGTCCACTCGAGAGGCGCAGCTCCCCTCCCCTCGTCGCCACCCGATCGGCGAGCCCTTCGAGTCCCCCGCCCTCGGCGAATTCGGCACCCCCGGTCCCGTCGTCCCGGACACGCAAGGTCAGGGTGCTCTCACCCTCGACCTCGATCTCGATGTGCTTCGCCCGGGCGTGCTTGAGCGCGTTGGTCACGGCCTCGGCGCAGGCAGCGTACGCCGTCTCCTCGACCGATCGTGAGGCGGCCATGGAGCTCGGGATCCCTAGGCTGACCGCCACCGGGCTGCGAGCCGCGAGCGCCCTGAGGGCGAGTACCAGCCCGCCGTCTCCGAGGGCGACCGGAGACGTGCCGACGAGCACAGCCTCGACGTCTGAGGCGGCTCCGCGCACCTCGTCAGCGATACTCGGCCAGGCGGCCAGTTCGTCGACGGCCGCGTCGAGGGGCGCGACCACATGGTGACGCAAGGCCGAGGCGACCTCTGCCCGCTCCCGGTCGACTGCATCCAAGAGCCGTACGCGGGACGCAGCCAGCTGTGCTGCGCGGGAGCGCTCGGCCATCAAGAGCGCTTCGTGGTCGCCGACCCGCCGAACCACCGCTGCCACCGACGCCCACGTCCGGTCGTCCGTCAGCCAAGGTGCGGAGGACGCCACCGTCGCCCAAGGAGCGCCGTCGACCTCCACGACCCGGGCTCCGCTCATGGGTGGTCTGTCCGCTGCGGTGACCCGCGCGGTCGGGTCGCGCAGTGACTTACGCAGGAGCGTCGTCAGTGAGGCGTGAGGATCTCGGGTCCCGAGCTCTTCGAGAGACGGTGACATCGTCGAGAGCAGACGGTCGTATCGTCTCGTCCGCGAGGTCATCCACGCGACGGCACAGACGATCGCACCGGAGTAGACGGCGAACGCCACCTCGCGTGGAGGACCGAGCCCCTCGCGGGTCAGCGCCACCACCACCTCGGCCGCCGAGCAGAGCAGGAGGGAGCCGACGGCCGCAGCTCGCCATGGACCGCGCCGACGTGCCACGACCACTGCGGCAAGGCCGAAGAGAACAGCCGCGACGAGCGGGCTGATACCAGGAAACACCAGGGCGGACCCGATCGCGAGCAGGACGAGCCAGGTCCCGGTCGGAACGGGCCGCCGATTGAGGATGACTAGGCCGCCGATTGTCACGACCAGCACGCCTCGGTGCGCGTCGGCCAAGGCCGGCACGATGGAGCCTGCCAGCCAGGTGAGACCGACCAATCCCCAGGCCGTGACCCACAGGACCCGTCGGGAAGTCGACGCGAGCACGATGATGACGACACCTGTGACGACGTCAAGCGTCACGGTGAACACGCCGAGCCCACCGGCGGCGTCTGCCCTGACGGCTCCCCACGACAGCACCGCGCCGATCACGCAGAGGGCAATCCGTGCTGGGCTCAACGGACCGGCTGGAACGGGTTGGCCACCAGGCTGAGGATGCTGACTGGGTCCGGGTTCATCCCGCGGGGGTCGGAGAACGAGAGCGCACCGTTCTCGTCGACGGACCAGCGGACTGAGTACGGCGCTGAGTTGGTGATGCAATGGAGTGTCGCGTCGGTCCAGTCGCAGGCGTTCTCGCCGTCCCTTCGCAGCGCCTGCAAGCTCGCCAGGGAGTTGACGAAGAACGCCCTGTCGCCGGAGCCGAAGACGCGACCGGACTCGAAGATCATCGAGGAACCGTCATCGTCGAAACGGGACGTGCTGGTGTACGTGCCGTCCTCGCTAATCACCAGGGTGACGACCTGGGCATCCCTCGTCTTGTTGAAGCCGGCCTCGCTGATGTCAGTCGTGGACAGGTGCGCCCGGTAAGTCCCGGGCGCGATCGCCACTGGCGTTCGCGGATAGTCGTCCACCTGCTCCCGCGGGGCGGCCTTTCCTCGGCAGCTCCTCGGCACCGCCAGAGGCTCGACAGGTCCGGAGGAGGCTGCGGAGGCGACCGAGCGCACCAGGTCGAGCAACGCGGAGTCCGCGGGACTGGCGGCGATCTCACGGAGGACCGGCTCGACCCTGAGATGCAAGGCGGTCAGCTCGGCTGCCGAGGCTTCCGCGAACCTGGCGCCGCCCGCGCACAGGCGAGAGGCCAGGTCGGCCTCGCTCCCGCGGCGCTGGATCGCCGCGAGCCGACCGGCCTCTGCCCCCGCGCGCAGCCAGTCCTGCTCCTGGTCGGACAGCGACTCGAACCACTGGGAGTTGACCACGAGGACCCAAGGGCTCGCGGTCAGGACAACGTTGGCCGTGAGGTACGGGTACATGACCGCGATGTCCTCTTGGAGTGCCCGGGGGAGGTTGACCAGCTGGGCGTTGTAGCCCGGGTCGCCGACGGTGCCGCCCAAGGCGGCGACCGTCTCGGCCTCCACGGGGCTCAGCCCGCCCGTGTGCACCCTCCGCCAGCTCGGTGGGCCCAGCAACGGCTCGTCGGCGGCGGCGGGCCGGACCAGGGGCCCCGCGAACAGTGCCAGGCCGGTCAGGCCGCTACCGTCGAGGGTTTCGAGGAACTCCGGCGCCACCGATGGCTCGGTGACGGCGGCGGCGGCGGCGGATGTGGTGATGGCGAGCGGGGCCGAGAGAGCGGCGAACCTGCCGACGCCCAGGGACTCCAGAACGCTCGATGGCACCCATGCGCCCTCGACGCGCCCTTCGACGACCGCCTTCACGAGTCCCTCGCGGCCGAGCCCGAACATCGAGCGTGCGCTGGGAGCGAGGAGGCCGTCGGAGTCCTCGGCAACCGCGTCGATGAATGCCGGGCCGCCTGGAGCGAAGCCGTAGGAGTCCGCGGACCATTCGACGTACCCGAACACCGGGGTATCCCGCGGGGACAACCCACCCTTGCCGCCCTGTCCCTCGGTGCCACAGGCCACCGCGATGGCAAGGACGGCAGACACGGCCACCGATCGCTTGGCCGCCCGGGCGGCCAGGGTGCGCCGGGAGGACGGGGTGTGCCCCATGGCGGACCTCCTCCTGGCGCACCCGCTCGTCGTCGCCACCTGTCACTCTAGGGCCGCAGCCGGGGGTCGGCACCGCGCACGGCGAGCACCTTCGGAGTGCCACCGTTGGCCGGGAGGTAAGCAGGATGCTTCTCCGTGACGGATCCGCCGTTCTCCTCGGCATAGGCCGCAATGAGCACGATCCCGCTTCCGTCAGGTGACCAGGACGGCGTTCCGTAGCGCAGCGTGCCGTCCGTCGACGAGGTCGTCAGCTGACGCATACCCTGGCCGTCAGGACGCATCACCCAGATGTTTGACGGGTCGGAGCTCGCCGAGAACAGGATCGGGTCGTTCGTGCTGAACACGATGACGTTCTTCGACGGGTGCCAGTCCGGGTGATTGGCGAGCATCTCCGGGGACGTGACCACACGCACGCGCTGCTGGGGCGACGCTTCCGCACTGACGATCGCCACGGCGGTCCCGGTGGCCTCGCTCTGCGAGTTGTCGGTGTAGTAGTCGACCTCGACCACGATCCGTCGGCCGTCGTTGGACCACCGTGGAAAGTAGAACGCCCGGTCGTCGGGTGTGCGCGCGACCTTGCGGGTGGCGCCGGTCGCGAGGTCGACGACCACCAGCCAGCTTCTGCCCCAGGTGCCGTCTGCGTTGGCGTCGTACTGCACGACGACGAGCTGCTTCCCGTCAGGCGACCAGGAGGGCTCGGCCATCTGCGAACAGGGTTCATGCGTACAGGCCGCGCGTAACTGGGGCGACGTACCGTCCGCGTTGACAGTCCAGACGCTCACGTCGTCGCCCTGGATCTCGAAGGCAACCTCCGTACCGTCTGGCGACCAGTCCCCGTGCAGAATCGCCCCCGCTGCGACTGGCTCGACGACGAGTGCATGCTCGCCGGAACCGTCCGCGTCGGCTACGTACAGCTGGTCCCGGCCGTACAACACCTGGCCGGTCGGGGCCCAGGTCGCGTCCCCTGTCACGGACTCCGACTGGCGCCTGTCGGTCTCGGTTTGGCCGGACGCCGCCATCACGCCCAGCGACCCGACGACGGCGGCAACCGCCCCCGCCGCCACCGTCCACTTCATCGCTTTGTTCCTCATGCCTGGCCTCCTTCTTCGGCAGTTGCCTCGGGTGGAGCCAGCGTGCGACCGGCAGCGCTGCAGGGGTACAGGGAAAACCCTGGTCGGCAGAAGCGTCTTGACGGGGCCGTGCCGGTGGGAGGAAACGCTCGAGGCGGTCCAGGCCCAGGCGGGGCACGCCTCGATCGAGCCCACCCGGATATACCTGCACCTGGCAGATGACTGGCTGGCCGCCCAGTACCGCAAAAGCCGCCGAGGTCCTCGACGCCCAGCTCTACGCCGGTGATGCCCGGTGACCGGCCGGGCAGCGGGCAGCCGCAATGGGATGGCGCCGTTGCCGTCGTGGGAGCAGCTCGAACCGACCGTCCCGCACGTCGTGGCCACGATGCGCCGCTACCCGGAGCAGATCGACTGTGTCCTGCGGGCAAGGCAGCCGGTGGTGGCGCCTGGCGTCACCCACGTACGCCGGGTGCCGATCATGCCGCCTGAGACCATCCGCACACTCCCGTTCGGCACCGCACTGGTCCTGCTTCGCAGTGCCCCACCGCTGGTGACCGAACTTCGGAAGTGGACCGACCGCAAGGACGCCGACATGCTCCGGGGCCAACGCGCGGCGGTCGAATCAGCTCTGCGGTGTCCGGTTGCGGGAGGAGCCGAACCCCCTTGATCCGAAGATTCGGACCAGCCGCGCCCCGCGGCTACTGACATGGCCGCCTACGCGGCGGTGTGAC
>NZ_DAOMFK010000198.1:0-5734 GCF_035429765.1 Nocardioides sp.
AGCTTCACCCCCGACAACCAGTTCCTGCTGGGGGAGGCGCCGGAGCTGCGAGGCTTCTTCGTCGGCGCAGGCTTCAACTCGGTCGGCATCGCCTCGGCCGGCGGCGCGGGCCGTGCACTGGCGGAGTGGATCATCGAGGGGGAGCCCACCTCCGACCTCCTGTCGGTGGACCTGCGCCGGTTCGCCCCGTTCAACGCCAACCACCGATGGCTGCGTGAGCGGGTCGTCGAGGTGCTGGGGGTCCACTACCAGGTGCCCTGGCCCAACCGGGAGCTGCAGACCGCGCGGCCCTTCCGGTGCTCGCCGCTGCACGACCGGCTGGCCGCGCGCGGCGCCGGCTTCGGCTCCCGCATGGGATGGGAGCGTCCCAACTTCTTCGCGCCCGAGGGGGAGTCGCCCGAGATCGAGTACGCCTGGGGGAAGCAGAGCTGGCTGCCCTGGTCCTCCGCCGAGCAGCTCGCCTGCCGGCAGGCGGTGGCGGTGTTCGACCAGACCTCGTTCTCCAAGTACGCCGTGTCCGGTCCGGGCGCGCTCGCGGCGCTCCAGTGGCTGTGCGGCAACGACGTGGACGTGCCGGTCGGCCGGTGCGTCTACACCCCGCTGCTCAACCGGCGTGGGACCTACGAGTCCGACCTCACGGTCACCCGGGTGGGCGCGGAGGAGTTCCTGCTGGTCAGCAGCTCGGCCACCACCGTGCGCGACCAGGACTGGATCCGCCGCAACCTGCCCGACCCGGAGAGTGTCCAGCTCAACGACGTGACCGCGGCGTACACCGTGCTGGGCGTGATGGGTCCCCGCTCGCGGGAGCTGCTGGGGCGGCTCACCGAGGACGACCTGTCCGAGGAAGGGTTCCCGTTCGCGAGCAGCCGGGTGGTCTCGCTGGGCTTCGCCACGGTGCGGGCGACCCGGATGACCTACGTGGGCGAGCTGGGCTGGGAGCTGCTGGTACCCGTGGAGTTCGCGACCGGCGTGTACGACGCCGTGATGGCTGCAGGGGTCGACCTCGGGGTGGCCGACGCGGGCTACTACGCGATCGAGTCGCTGCGGCTGGAGAAGGGCTACCGCGCCTTCGGTCGGGAGCTGACCCCCGACTACACCCCCATCGAGGCAGGACTGCTCTTCGCCACCAAGCTCAAGGGCGACACGGACTTCCTCGGCCGGGACGCCCTCGAGCAGCACCGCGCGGCGCTTGCGGCCGGTGGGCCTCGTCGCCGACTGGTGTCCTTCGTGGTCGAGGATCCCGACGCGATGCTCTGGGGCGGGGAGCTGGTGCTGGCCGGCGGCCGACCCGCCGGCCAGGTGACCAGCGCCGCGTGGGGGGCAACCGTGGGCGCCTGCACCGGGCTCGCCTACCTGCGTGCGGACGGCCCGGTCAGCTCCGACCTCCTCTCCGCAGGGGGCTTCGAGGTCGACGTCGCGGGTCGGCGGTACGCCGTACGGCTGTCCCTGAGGGCGCCGCTGGCCTAGCGGGTCAGGACTCCAGCATGCTCCGCAGCATCCACGCGGTCTTCTCGTGGACCTGCATCCGCTGGGTGAGCAGGTCGGCCGTGGGCTCGTCCCCGGCGGCGTCGGCCACCGGGAAGACGCCGCGGGCGGTGCGGACGACGGCCTCCTGGCCGGCGACCAGGTTCCGGATCATGTCCTCGGCGGACGGGACGCTGTCGTCCTCGGGGATGGACGTGAGCCGGCCATAGGCCGCATAGCTGCCCGGTGCCGGGTGTCCCAGGGCGCGGATCCGCTCGGCGATCTCGTCGACGGCGTTCGCCAGCTCGGTGTACTGCTGCTCGAACATCAGGTGCAGGGTGTTGAACTGCGGGCCGGTGACGTTCCAGTGGTAGTTGTGCGTCTTCAGGTACAGCGTGTACGAGTCGGCCAGGACGCGTGAGAGGCCCTCGGCGATCGACGCGCGCTCCTCGGTGGGGATCCCGATGTTGATGTCCATGTCTCCTCCTGGGGGCAGACGTACGGTGTCGTGCTCGTAGCGCCATTCTCGCATACTCTTGAATGATTCAAGAAAACGGCGCGACTCGGGGCGCGAGAAGGCAGGCCACCGCCGCGGGTCAGCGACCAGGTCGACGAGGACGTGGTCAGGCTGGTCTACGTTCCGGCGTGACGCTCAGCCGGCGAGAGCCGCGCAGATGTCCATCGAACGCCCACTGGTGGACAGCATCGTGAAGGTGCTGAACTGGTCGAACGTGTAGACGATGCGGCCGACGTACAGGGTGGTCGACGGTCCCGGTGGCGTGTCGCTCGGGAACATGATGATCACGTTGTGCCCCATCAGCGTGGCGGTGCTGACCCCGTTCGCACCCGGACGGGTGATGTTCACCGAGCCGTTGGCCTTGAGCGACAGCGATTCCTCACTCACGAGGTTGGTGAAGGTGAGTGCCTGACCCTTGCCCGCGGTGATCACGCGCGTGATGTTGCCCTCACGGTCGGTGAACACTCGCGTCGTGGGGGCATCGCCCATGACGTCGATACCGAGGGCGAAGTCCGCGCACGCCGTACCGGCAGGCAGCTCGATGTTGTGCGCGGCGGCCGTGGCGGGCGCGGTGCCGACCATGGCGGCAGCAAGGGCACCCGTGGCCGTCACCGTGGCCAGTCGACGGGTGATGGTGGTTCGACGGTAGGACATGGAGAACACCCCTTCTTGGTTGGGAGCCGATATCCAGGGCGGCTGACCCGTCCCGACTCAACTCAACTCAGGGCCCTCGATTCGGACGCTACTCCCGGGGGAGACGGTCAGCAATGGGGAGAACGTCGCGTCTCCGGTCGCTTCCTCTGGCTCGTCCGCGGCACGGTTGCCGAGGCGGCTGTGGGTCCGGCGGCCCGCAGCGTGCAGGGGGGAGGAGCCGGCTGATGCGATCTCGCGCCATGAATTAGTTGTACTCTACTTAGGGGACTAGGTAGAGTACAACGCATGACGGCAGTCCCACCGCGGATGACGTTGCCCACACAACTGGTGCTCCGGGCTCTACTGGAGGACCCGGGCGCGGAGCGTTATGGGCTGGAGATCGGCGATACCGCCGGTCTACCCAGCGGCACCATCCACCCGATCCTGGCTCGCCTGGAGCGGCTCGGCTGGGTGGAGTCACGATGGGAGGACGTCGACCCAAGTGAGGCCGGTCGTCCCGCCCGCCGCTACTACCGACTCACCACGGACGGCATCGAGCTGGCCCGCGATGGCCTCGCCCGCGCCTATCGCCCGCGCACCCGACTGACCCGCCCCCAGCCTGGGACGACGTGACGATATGCCGTCGCCGATCGCCCCAGGCGTCCACCGACCCGCCGCGATTGCGCTGGGCCTGGTAGGGCTCGGGGCGCGAATCCTCCCCGGCGCCGAGCGCAAGCGATACCACTGGGAGTTCGTCGCGGACCTCCACTACCTCGACCGCTCGCACCAATTGTCGTACGCGACTGGCGTTCTCTGCACCGCATGGACGCTGCGACGGCAGCTCACGAAGGAGCCCACCATGGACGACACCACCACCACGCCAGCGATCCCGCTGCTGTGCCGGCTCAACCTCCACCACCGCTATCAGTATGAGTACACCGAGGACGGCCGGCGCTACTCGCGCTGTGCACGGTGCGGGAAGGACGACCCGCACCTGGGCAGCCAGGGCCCGATTGGCTGAGCCCCCCGCTCGGTTCGAAAGGGTTCACGGGGCTCCGAAATCGTGACGGTTCTGTGTCCTGACGGTGGTGGACACCCCGAGTTCTGGGCGCAGGAATGTCGGTGCTCCCTGGTTGGGTGGGGGTATGGAAAGCTCACCGCGACCGATACCGCCGCCGGGGTCCCCGGCCGCCGTGCTGGCCGTGGCGCGGGCCGCCCGAGCCACCGAGCAGCGGGCGGCCACAGAGCTGCTGATGGCTGCGGTGGAGTGGGCCAGCATGCACGAGCCGGTCGATTCGGGCGACGCCGCGGCCTGGTGGTTGGGTGGCGAGATGGTCCCGCTGGCCGGGGACGGCGCCCCTCTGATCGCGGAGTACGCCGTCGCCGAGCTCGCCGCCGCGGTCGGGATGTCGACCGACGCCGGCCGCCGTCTGATCGGGCAGGGGCTGGAGCTGGCCCACCGGCTGCCGCGGCTGTGGGCGCAGACCGTGGCCGGGCGGCTGCCGGCGTGGCGGGCCCGGAGGGTGGCCGAGCACACCATGGGCCTTTCGGCCGAGGCCGCCGCGTTCGTCGACACCCATCTTGCGGCGGTGGCCGGCACGGTGAGCGTTGCCCAGCTGGACCGGCTGCTGACCGAGGCAAGGCGCCGCTTCCACGGCGAGGCCACTGGCCTCGACGAGCACCACACCCCGGATCGGCGCCACGTGCGGGTGGAGGCCGACCAGGTGTCGTTCGACGGCACCGTGCGGATCGACGCCGAGGTCGACCTGGGCGACGCGCTGGACCTGGAACGGGCGCTGGCGCTGACCGCCGGACAGCTGAAGGAGCTCGGCTCGTCGGAGTCGCTCGACGCCCGGCGCGCGACTGCGCTCGGTGAGCTGGCCAGGAACCAGCTCGTCCTGGACTTCTCACAGACGGGGCAGGAGCCGGCGGGCGCGCCGGGTCGCGCGCGAGCCAGGCGGCCGGTGACGCTGTACCTGCACCTGTCGGAGGAGGCGTTGAGCCAGGCGGCCGGCCAGGTGGGCCGGTGCGGCAACACCCGGACCCCGGTCGACCCCGCGAGGATCCGGGCCTGGTGCGGCCACCCTGACGCGCAGGTGACCGTCAAGCCGGTGCTCGACCTGGCCGGGCACGTCGCGACCGAGGCCTACGAGGTGCCCGACCGGTTGGCTGAGCAGGTCGAGCTGCGCGACGCCACCTGTGTCTTCCCGTGGTGTACTCGCCCGGCCCGGGGCTGCGACAAGGACCATGTGATCGCCTACGGGCGGGATGGCACGACCTGCTCGTGCAACCTTGCCCCGGTGTGCAGGCATCATCATCGGTTGAAGACCCACACCCCGTGGCGCTACCTCATGCCCGAGCCAGGGGTCTACGTGTGGACCAGCCCACACGGGTACGTGTTCCTGCGCGACCACACCGGCACGGTCGACGTCACGCCCGCCGGGTTGATCCCCATCCCCGGCTGCCGAGCCGCGGGCGGACCCTGACCGGTGGCGGGAGGCAGTGGTCACTGCCCGTAGAGATCCCGGATCACGTCCTCGATGTCGGGCTCGCGCAGCGAGAGGTCGGCGACGTCGTACGCCGCGGCGACGGCGGCGACGATGGGTGCCGCGCTGGCGTCGGCCGGGAAGGCCAGCCACTGTCGCGGCCCGTCCACCCGGACCACGTCGACCCCCGGGACCCGCACGGGGGGCGCCGCGTCGACCAGGTCGACGACCAGGGTGCGCCGGGAGCCGCCGCGTCGGTGCAGGGCCGTCAGGGAGCCGTCGAAGACCAGGGCCCCGTGGTCGATCACGATCACCCGGTCGCACAGCGCCTCGACGTCCTGCAGGTCGTGGGTGGTGAGCACCAGGGTCGTGCGGCGCTCGGCGTTGAGAGTGCGCAGGAACTCCCGCAGCCGACCCTTGCTCACCACGTCCAGGCCGATCGTCGGCTCGTCAAGGTAGAGGATCTCCGGGTCGTGCAGGAGAGCCGCGGTCAGGTCGCCGCGCATCCGCTGGCCCAGGGACAGCTGGCGGACCGGGGTGCCCAGCAGCTCCCCCAGGTCGAGCAGGGACACGAACCGGTCGAGGTTCTCCCGGTAGGTGCGGTCGGGGATGCGGTAGATCCTGCGCAGCAGGT
>NZ_DAOMFK010000199.1:0-5724 GCF_035429765.1 Nocardioides sp.
CCACCGACTAGGGTCACGGGCATGCAGGCCAGCACCTTCTCCCTCACCGCCCCCGACGGCGTCGCGCTCCACGTGAACCGGTGGCTGCCCGACGGTCCGGCCAAGGCCGTGGTCCAGATCGCCCACGGCATGGCCGAGCACTCCGGCCGCTACGAACGGTTCGCCCGGCGGCTCACCGACGCGGGCTACGCGGTGTACGCCCACGACCACCGCGGCCACGGCGGCACGGTGGCCGCCCCCCGTGACGCCGGCTACTTCGCCGACACCGACGGGTTCGACACGGTCGTGGCGGACCTGCACCTGGTCAGCGAGCGGGCTCGCGAGGAGCAGCCGGGCATGCCGTTCTTCCTGCTCGGCCACAGCATGGGCTCGTTCCTCAGCCGCGCCTACGCGGCCCGGTACGGCGGCGAGCTGGACGGGCTGGTCCTCTCCGGGACCGCCGGGGACCCCGGGCTGTTGGGGAGGGTGGGCCGGGCGATCGCGGTCCTGGAGGCCAGGATCCGCGGCCGGCGGCACACCAGCCCGCTGCTCGACAAGCTGACCTTCGGCCAGTACAACGCCGCCTTCAAGCCTGCGCGCACGAAGTTCGACTGGCTCTCCCGCGACGCGGCCGAGGTCGACAAGTACGTCGCCGACGAGCAGTGCGGCAACGTCTTCACCAGCGGCTTCTTCGCCGACCTCATCGGCGGGCTGGCCGCCGTCAACTCCGACAGCACGGCCGCGCTGGTGCCCAAGGACCTGCCCATCCATCTGGTGGCCGGGTCGATGGACCCGGTGAGCAACCAGGCCAAGGGGGTCCAGCAGGTGGCCGACCAGTACGTCCGCCTCGGGGTGCGGGACGTGAGCCTGCGGATCTGGCCCGAGGGTCGCCACGAGATGCTCAACGAGGTCAACCGCGACGAGGTGATGGCCGAGCTCGTGGCGTGGCTCGACGCGCACCTCCCGTCCTGAGCGGCTGACCGGCCCGGGCCCGCTAGCCTCCCGCCATGCGCCTGTTCCGCCGGATCCTGGTCGGCCTGCTGCTCCTGGTCGTCGTCGCGCTGGTCGCGGGCTACTGGTACGAGCGGCCCCTGCTGCTCACCGGCACCGGGTACGCCGCCCACAACGCCTGCGCGGTCGAGCACGTCGCCGGGCGGGACGACCCGGAGGACGACCTTCCGCCCAACCCCCTGGTGCCCTACCTGCGCACCAAGGACGTCGGGGACGACGGGGTGCAGGCCTCGATCCTCGGCGTGTTCGCCAAGCAGACGGCGTGGTACACGCCCGGCTTCGGCTGCACCCTCGCCGACGAGCGACCGGACCTCGGCACCCCGACGGAGGTCGACGCCTCGGCCAACCCGTTCTCCGGCGCACCCGCCCCCACTCCCTCCCCCCAGGTGGAGGCGGCGCTGGCCCGCGCCTTCGGCGACGACCTGCCCGCGGACGAGCGGGAGGACCTGGGCACCCGCGCGGTGGTCGTGGTCCGCGACGGCGAGCTCGTCGCCGAGCGGTACGCCGACGGCTTCGACGCCGACACCCCGCAGCTGGGCTGGTCGATGACCAAGAGCGTGACCAACCTGCTCCTCGGGCGGCTGGTCCAGCTCGGTCAGGTGGCCATCACTGACGACCACCTCCGCCCGGAGTGGACCGACTCGCGCGCCGACATCACCGTCACCGAGCTGGCGCAGATGACCAGCGGACTGAAGTGGGACGAGACCTACGACCTGGGCACCCCGATCACCCAGATGCTCTACCGGGAGCAGGACATGGGCAGCTTCGTCGCGAGCCAGCCCGCCGAGCACGACCCCGGGACCTACCAGCAGTACTCCAGCGGCAGCACCACCCTGCTGTGCGCCATCCTCACCGAGCGGACGGGGGTGGCCGCCGACCTGCCGCGGCGCGAGCTGTTCGCGCCCCTCGGGCTGTCCTCCGCGGTGCTCGAGCCCGACGCCTCGGGCACCCCGGTGTGCAGCTCCTACCTGTGGGCCACCCCGCGCGACTGGGCCGCGGTGGGCCAGCTCGCGCTGCAGGACGGCGAGTGGAACGGCGAGCGGCTGCTGCCCCGGGAGTGGATGGCGGGGTCCACCACCGCGGTCGACGTGGAGACCGAGGACGACGGGTACGCCGCCGGCTGGTGGGCCAACGCTCGGCCGGACGGCACGCTGGTCGAGCCGTCGCTGCCGGCGGACGCCTACTTCGCCGAGGGCCACGACGGCCAGTGGATCGTGGTCGTCCCTTCCGCCGACCTCGTGGTCGTCCGCCTCGGGTTCAGCCCCGAGGTGGACGACGTGGGCGCCGTGCGGCTGGCCGCGGACCTGCTCGCGGCCGAGGGCTGAGCGGGCCCGGTCCGCGGCTCAGGTCGCCGAGGCTGCCGCGATGCTGGCGATGGAGGCGTCCAGGGTCGCGTCGAACTCCTCCTGGCTCTGCCCGGCGCCGAGCCCCTCGGTCAGGGCGCGGGAGAAGCTGGCGACGACCCCGTGGTTGCGCGCGAGTCGGGCGTTGGCCTCCTCCCGGCTGTAGCCGCCGGAGAGGAAGACCACCCGCAGCACCCGCGGGTGCGCCACGAGGTCGGCGTACAGGTCGTCGGTCTCCGGCGGGGTGAGCTTGAGCATGACGTACTGCTCCGGCTCCAGCGCGTCGAGCTTCTCGCGCAGGGCGGCGTGCAGCTGCTCCTCCGCCTCCCCCTTGGCCGGGCTGTGGATGTCGACCTCGGGCTCGATGATCGGCACCAGGCCGGCCGCCAGGATCGTGCGGGCGACCTCGAACTGCTGGTCGACCACGGCCTGCAGCCCCGCGCCGGGCCTGAGGATGACCGAGCGCATCTTCGTGCCGAACACGTGCCTGGCCCGGGCCCGGGCCAGCAGGTCGGCCAGGCCGGGCATCGGCTTCATCAGCCGGGCGCCGTCGGCCTCCTCCTCCAGTCCTCGGTCCACCTTGACGAAGGGGACCACGCCCTTGACCTCCCACACGTAGTCGGGAGCGGGCCGTCCCTCGATGTCACGGTCCATCGTCTGCTCGAACAGGATCGTGCCGATGATCCGGTCCCCGCCGAAGCTGGGACTGGTGAAGATGCGGGTACGCATCTGGTGGATGAGGTCGAACATCTCCGCCTCGCTGGCCCAGCTGCCCTCTGCCACGCCGTACAGGCGGAGCGCCTTCGGGGTGCTTCCGCCGCTCTGGTCCAGGGCCGCGACGAAGCCCCTGCCGCTGCGCATCTTCTCGAGCTGTTCCTGGTTCATCGAACCATCCCTCCTCGTGCTCCTCCCTCGTGGCCTACCTGGCTGGGTGCCGCGTGGCCGAGGACCCTGCCGGGTGCACCTGGTTCCAGGGTCCCTCCCCTGCCCGGCCCGGCCAAGACCCGCCCGGCGGGCAACGGTGTGAACGGCGTCACGGCTCTGGGAGGATCAACCATGGCGACACGCTCGTGGTGGGGCTGGGGGACGGTGGAGGCGGCGCCCGGCCGTGCGGAGGAGGACGAGCTGCTCGGGCGGGTGCGGGCGCTGCTCCCCGACGCGGTGCTCGAGGACCATGCGCCCCCCGACCCGCGCACGCTCGACCTGCCGCGCGTGCGGGTGGATCCACCTCCCTCGCTCGCCCCACTCTGCTCGTCCGACGCCGTGGACCGGGCCGCGCACACGCACGGGAAGGCCTTCCGGGACGTCGTGCGCAACCTCGAGGGCCTGCTGGAGCACCCGCCCGACCTGGTCGTGCGGCCGACCTCGGAGCGCGACGTCGTGGACGTCCTGGACTGGTGCTCGGGAGCGGGCGTCGCCGTGGTCCCCTACGGCGGCGGGACCTCGGTGGTGGGTGGGGTCGAGCCGCGGTTCGAGGGGCCGGCGGTGAGCCTGGACCTGGGCCGGCTCGACCGCGTGCTCGAGGTGGACCGCACCAGCCGCGCCGCGCGGATCCAGGCCGGGACACCCGGGCCGCTGCTGGAGGCCGGCCTGCGCCCGCACGGACTGACCCTGCGCCACTTCCCCCAGTCCTTCGAGCTGTCCACCCTGGGCGGCTGGCTGGCGACCCGGGCCGGGGGGCACTACGCGACCCTCTACACCCACATCGACGACCTCACCGAGTCGCTGCGGGTGGTCACCCCGGTGGGGGTCTGCGAGTCGCGCCGGCTGCCCGGGTCGGGCGCGGGGCCCTCCCCGGACCGGCTGTTCCTCGGGTCCGAGGGCACGCTGGGGGTGATCACCGAGGCCTGGGTGCGGGTGCAGGACCGGGTTCGTTGGCGGGCCACGGTCAGCGTCGGGTTCGAGGACCGCGACAGCGCGGTGCGCGCCACCCGTGCGGTGGCGCAGTCGGGTCTGTACCCCACGAACTGCCGGCTGCTCGACGCCGCGGAGGCACTGCTGACGACCGGGGAGCTGGTCGGTGGCGGGGTGCTGGTGGTGGCGTTCGAGTCCGCCGACCACCCCGTCGACCCCTGGCTGGCCCGGGCGCTGGAGCTCACCGCCGAGCACGGCGGGCGGCCGCTGCAGGCGGGCACCCGTGAGGACGCGGGGGAGGAGGTTCCCACCGACCCGGCGGCGTCGTGGCGGTCGGCGTTCCTGCGGATGCCCTACCACCGCGACGTGCTGGCGCGGCACGGGCTGGTGGTGGAGACGTTCGAGACCGCCTGCACCTGGGACCGGCTCGACGCCGTCCACGAGAGCGTCGTGGCCGCGGCCCGCGACGCGTTGGCGCGGGTGTGCGGGGGTGGTGCGGTCACCTCCCGGTTCACGCACGTGTACGCCGACGGGCCCGCGGCGTACTACAGCGTGTACGCGCCGGGCCGCTGGGGGAGCACCGTGGCGCAGTGGGACGAGGTCAAGGCGGCGGTCTCCGAGGCGATCCTGGTCGCCGGCGCGACGATCACCCACCACCACGCGGTGGGCCGCGACCACCGGCCCTGGTACGACCGCCAGCGACCCGAGCCGTTCGCGACCGCGCTGGCGGCCGCGCGGAGGGCGCTGGACCCGGCCGGGGTGCTCAACCCCGGCGTACTCCTCCCGGCCGGGGGGACGCCGCAGAGTTGACCTCCGGTTAACGCGCCGTCAACCGGGACGACTCGTGGCCGCGCCACCCTCGGGGGCAGCACACGCCCGACCAAGGGGGACATCCATGGACGACGACTCCGATGCCAGGCGGGCCGCACTCGTCGCGGCCCGGGAACGGCTGGAGGCCGAGCACGCCCGCAAGCTCACCGCCCTGCTGACCGCGCGCGAGGATCTGCGCGGGGTCTACCCGCTGGCCGACCTGGTCGGCGACCGCGTGCTCTGGTGCGCCTGAGCCCGCTCTGCTGCATGATCGGAGGATGACGGACCCGGCCCCACCCGACCTCTCCGACGAGGCCCCCGGCACCCCGCCGCGGCTGGTCCACCTCACCCGCCACGAGCGCGTGGGCCTCGGCCGGGCCGCCCGCGGCCTGCTGCCGCTGGCCGACCTGGGCGTGCACGCGCCGGGGCCCGACCGTCCCGACCCTGTCGCGCTGCTGGTGGGCCAGGGCGCCAGCAGGGTGCCCGAGCTGGTGCCGATCCGCTACGGCCGGATGTCCAGCTCGCCGTTCGCCTTCTACCGGGGCGCGGCCCTGCTGATGGCCACCGACCTGGGGACCCGGCCGAGCAGCGGGCTGCGGGTCCAGCTCTGCGGGGACGCGCACCTGTCCAACTTCGGGGTCTTCGGCTCTCCCGAGCGGCGACTGGTCTTCGACCTCAACGACTTCGACGAGACCCTGCCCGGACCGTTCGAGTGGGACGTCAAGCG
>NZ_DAOMFK010000200.1:0-5706 GCF_035429765.1 Nocardioides sp.
GCCCTCGACGGGCACGTAGTCCGGGATCGAGTTGCCGGAGCCGAGCGCATAGCCACGGGCCTGGCGGCGGAAACGCGTTGCTTTGTTGACGACATCCTGCACGATGTCCTCGGGGGCCTGCTGGCCACCTGGTGGCAGCGCCGGCGCGCGGCCGCCGAGGAGGGCTGAGCCGCCCGGAGGAGGCGGCCGCCACGGTGGATACACTGCGGCCGTGCCCACCCCCGCCCCTGCACGTCTGGTCGTGCTCGTGTCCGGGTCCGGCACCACCCTCCAGGCGCTGCTGGACGCCGGGCGGGACCCGCACTACCCCGCCACAGTGGTGGCGGTGGGCGCCGACCGGGCCGGGATCGAGGGGCTGGCGCGCGCCGAGCGGGCCGGGATCCCCACGTTCGTGCAGCGTCTGGGCGACTGCCGGACCCGGGACGAGTGGGACGCCGCTCTCGGCGACACGGTCGCGTCGTACCGTCCCGACCTCGTCGTGCTGGCCGGGTTCATGAAGCTGGTCAGCGAGCGGTTCCTGGCGCGCATGGGGGGCCGCGTGGTGAACACGCACCCCGCACTGTCGCCCGCCTTCCCGGGGATGCACGCCCCCGCGGACGCCCTGGCCTACGGCGTGAAGGTCACCGGGGCCACGCTCTTCCTGGTCGACGGCGGGGTGGACACCGGGCCGATCGTCGCCCAGACGGTCGTGCCGGTGCACGACGACGACACCGTGGAGACCCTGCACGAACGCATCAAGGTCGCCGAGCGGGTGATGCTCGTCGACACCGTGGGCCGGCTGGCTCGCGAAGGCTTCACCCTCGACGACAGGAAGGTCCGGTTCGGGCATGAGTGAGACGTCCAGCACGCGGGTGCCGATCAGGAGGGCGCTGGTCTCGGTCTACGACAAGTCCGGGCTCGAGGAGCTGGTCCGCGGGCTGGCGGACGCGGGCGTGGCGCTGGTCTCCACCGGCGGCTCGGCCGCGCTGATCGAGGGTCTCGGTCTCCCCGTCACCCGGGTCGAGGACCTCACCGGCTTCCCCGAGTGCCTGGACGGCAGGGTGAAGACCCTGCACCCGCGGGTGCACGCCGGGATCCTCGCCGACCGCCGTCTCCCCGCGCACGTCGAGCAGCTCGCCGACCTCGGCGTCGAGCCGTTCGACCTCGTGGTCTCCAACCTGTACCCGTTCACCGAGACCGTGGAGTCGGGGGCGGGTCCCGACGAGTGCGTCGAGCAGATCGACATCGGCGGCCCGTCCATGGTCCGGGCGGCGGCCAAGAACCATCCGTCGGTCGCCATCGTCACCTCTCCGGACCGGTACGCCGAGGTGCTCGCGGCCGTGGCCGCCGGGGGCTTCACCCTCGAGCAGCGCAAGGCGCTGGCCGCGGAGGCCTTCGTGCACACGGCGACCTACGACGTCCACGTCGCCTCCTGGATGGGCAACGTGCTCACCGACACGTCCGAGGGGTCCGGCTTCCCGGCCTGGGTCGGCGCCACGTGGGACAAGGCGGCGGTGCTGCGCTACGGGGAGAACCCGCACCAGCCGGCCGCCCTCTACACCGCGGGCTTCGGGCCCGACGGCCTGGCCCAGGCGCGCCAGCTGCACGGCAAGGAGATGTCCTACAACAACTACGTCGACGCGGACGCCGCCCACCGTGCGGCGTACGACTTCGACCGACCGGCGGTGGCGATCATCAAGCACGCCAACCCGTGCGGCATCGCCGTGGGGGCCGACGTCGCCGAGGCCCACCGCAAGGCGCACGCCTGCGACCCGGTGTCGGCCTACGGCGGCGTGATCGCGACCAACGTGCCGGTCTCGGTCGAGCTGGCCCGCCAGGTCGCGGAGATCTTCACCGAGGTCGTCGTCGCCCCCGGCTACGACGCCGGCGCGGTGGAGGTCCTCGCGGCCAAGCCGAGCATCCGGCTGCTCGAGTGCCGGCCCCCGGTCCGCGGCGGTGTCGAGACCCGCCCCGTGTCCGGAGGGCTGCTGATGCAGGCGCGTGACCTGGTCGACGCCCCGGGCGACGACCCGGCCACCTGGACCCTCGCCAGCGGCGACGCCGCGTCGCCGGAGGTCCTCGCCGACCTGGCCTTCGCCTGGCGGGCCTGCCGGTCGGTGAAGTCCAACGCGATCCTGCTGGCCGCCGACGGCGCCTCCGTGGGCGTGGGCATGGGGCAGGTGAACCGGGTCGACTCCGCGCGGCTGGCGGTGACCCGGGCGGGGGAGCGGGCCGCAGGCGCTGTGGCCGCGTCCGACGCCTTCTTCCCCTTCGCCGACGGGCTGCGGATCCTGCTCGACGCGGGCGTGCGTGCGGTCGTCCAGCCCGGGGGGTCGGTGCGCGACAAGGAGGTGGTCGCGGCCGCGACGGCCGCCGGCGTCACGATGTACCTCACCGGCACGCGACACTTCTTCCACTGACTCCCACGGACAGGACGGACCGGTGACTGCGCAGCGACTGGACGGAACCGCCACCGCGAAGGCGATCAAGGCCGAGCTCACCCAACGGGTGGCGGCCCTCAGGGAGCGGGGCACCGTGCCAGGGCTCGGCACCGTGCTGGTGGGCGAGGACCCCGGCTCGCGGTGGTACGTCGCCGGCAAGCACAAGGACTGCGCCGAGGTGGGGATCGAGTCGATCCGCATCGACCTGCCCGAGACCGCGAGCCAGCAGGAGATCGAGGAGGCGGTACGCGCCCTCAACGAGGACCCGGCGTGCACCGGCTACATCGTCCAGCTCCCGCTGCCGCGCGGGCGGGACGAGAACCGGGTGCTCGGCCTGATCGACCCGGCCAAGGACGCCGACGGGCTGCACCCGACCAACCTGGGCTGGCTGGTGCTCGGGCGCGAGGCGCCCCTGCCGTGCACGCCGTACGGCATCGTGGAGCTGCTGCGCCGCCACCAGGTCGCCATCGCCGGTGCCGAGGTCGTGGTCGTCGGGCGCGGCATCACCGTCGGGCGACCGCTCGGCCTGCTGCTCACCCGCCGCTCGGAGAACGCCACGGTCACCTTGTGCCACACCGGCACGCGCGACCTGGCCGCGCACGTGCGGGGCGCCGACATCGTGGTCGCGGCGGCCGGGGTGCCCGGCATCATCACCGGGGACATGGTGCGGCCCGGGGCCGCCGTGCTCGACGTGGGCGTCTCCCGCGTCGACGGCAAGATCGCCGGTGACGTGGCCCCCGACGTCTGGGAGGTCGCCGGCTGGGTCTCCCCGAACCCGGGCGGGGTCGGGCCGATGACGCGGGCGATGCTGCTGTCCAACATCGTCTCCCTGGCCGAGAAGTCCGTGGGCTGACCCCCGGTGGACACCCCCGGACCGCCCTTGGAGCCGCCCGACGACATCCCGGCGGTCTCGGCGGAGGACCTGGTCGACGGCGAGGTCGTGCCCGGCCAGCCGCCGCCGGGCCGGCGCTACCCGTCGACGATCGGGGGAGCGTTCTACCTGGTGGTGCTCGCCATCGGCCTGGTGGGCCTGGTCCTGGTCGCCCTCGGCCCGTGGCGGCTCGGGATCGGCTGCCTCGGGGCGGCCCTGCTGTTCGCGGCCGCGGTGCGGGTCGTGCTCTCCGACGAGAACGCGGGCATGCTGGCCGTCCGGCACAAGGCGGTCGACGCCACCCTGCTGGTCGCGCTGGGCGTGCTGCTGATCACGCTGGCCCGCTCGATCCCCAACCAGCCCGGCTGACCCGCGAGGACGTGGTCAGATCAGGCCGAGGTCGGTGACGGCCTGTCGCTCCTCGGCGAGCTCCGCGGTGCTGGCGTCGATGCGGGAGCGGGAGAAGTCGTTGATGTCCAGGCCCTCGACGATCGTCCAGTCGCCGGCGCGGGTGACCACCGGGAAGGAGGAGATCAGCCCCTCCGGCACGCCGTAGGACCCGTCGGAGACCACCGCCATCGAGACCCAGTCACCCTCCGCGGAGCCCAGCAGCCAGTCGCGGGCGGCGTCGATCGTCGCCGACGCGGCCGACGCGGCCGAGCTCGAGCCCCGGGCCTCGATGATGGCCGCGCCGCGCTTCGCGACGGTCGGGATGAACGACTTCTCGACCCAGGCCAGGTCGCCGACCACCTCGGCGGCGTTACGGCCCCCGATCTCGGCGTGGAAGAGGTCGGGGTACTGCGTCGCGGAGTGGTTGCCCCAGATGGTCATCTTCGTGATGTCGGTGACCGCGGAGCCGGTCTTCGCGGCGAGCTGCGAGATCGCCCGGTTGTGGTCCAGGCGGGTGAGCGCCGAGAACCGCTCGCGCGGGATGTCGGGGGCGTTGCTCAACGCGATCAGCGCGTTGGTGTTCGCCGGGTTGCCGGTGACCCCGATCCGTACGTCGTCGGCGGCCACGTCGTTGAGCGCCCGGCCCTGGGCGGTGAAGATCGCGCCGTTGGCCTCGAGCAGGTCGCTGCGCTCCATGCCGGGACCGCGCGGCCGCGCTCCGACCAGCAGGGCCAGGTTGACCCCGTCGAAGACCTTCGTGGGGTCGGCGCCGATCTGGACCCCGGCCAGGGTCGGGAAGGCGCAGTCGTCGAGCTCCATGACGACCCCCTCGAGCGCCTTGAGCGCCGGCTCGATCTCCAGCAGCCGCAGCTCGACGGGGCGGTCCTTCCCGAGCAGCGCGCCACTGGCGAGACGGAAGAGCAGGCTGTAGCCGATCTGGCCGGCGGCACCGGTGACGGCGACCTTGAGCGGGGTGGTGGTCACGACGACTCCTCGAGGCGGTGGGGCACGTGCCTCCGACGCTAGCAGCGCACGGCGCCGGGCTGGCAGGGAGGGTTGGCCGCCGTCAGCGCCCCCAGGTCGGCCATGCTTGGCGCATGCCCGTCCTGCGCCGCCTGCTGCCAGCGCTGCTGCTGGCCGCTCTCGCGGGGTGCGGAGGGGCACCGCCGACGGCGGGGCCCTCCGGGGTGGACGGCCTCACCATCCCCACGCCGAGCCCGGACCCGGCGGACTTCGTGAGCGGCGTGGACAACCCCTGGCTGCCGGTGTCGGCAGGCTCCTCGTGGACCTACCGGGTCAGCGGCGGCGGCCCGGTCCGGCGGGTGGAGGTGCGCGCGCTGCCCTCCGGGCCCGTCGTGGAGGGGGTGGCCACCACCGAGGTCCTCACCACCGAGCACGGACGGCGTGGACGCGTGCTGGCCGACCGGTCGGCGTACCTCGCCCAGGACCGCGCCGGCAACGTCTGGCTGCTCGGCGAGTCGGGGCCGGGGCGGGCGTGGGTCGCCGGCGAGCAGGGGGCCGAGGCCGGCCTGGCGATGCCGGCGGTGCCGAGGGTGGGCGACGCCTACCAGGCCCAGGACGCGCCCGGGGTGGCGCAGGACCGGGTCACGGTGCGCTCGCTCGACGAGACGGTGAGCACCGGGGCCGGCACGCTCGAGGGGCTGCTGCTCACCGAGGTCGCCTCCGCCCTCTCGCCGGGCACGGCGGAGCGCTGGTACGCCCCTCACGTCGGCCTCGTCCAGGAGCTGTCCACCACCGGCGGCCTGTGGACCCTCCTGTCGCACCGGAGCGGGTGAGCCGCGTCAGTCCCTGGTCGGTGGCCGGATCTGGGTGCGCCCGTCCTCGTCGTCGTCCGGGCCCCACTCGCGTGGCAGCTGCTGGGACCAGTACGGCTCGGTGGGCGAGGGCGGGAGGTCCGTGGGGTACCCGTCGGCGGTCGGCGGCCACGGTTCGGGGCGGCCCGGCGGGCGGTCGCGGTCGGCCCGGCCGCGCTCGGAGGGGTGCAGCGGCCGGTGACCGGCGGGC
>NZ_DAOMFK010000201.1:0-5682 GCF_035429765.1 Nocardioides sp.
GGGCGAGCGCGACGGCACGGAGCCCCCAGAGCCGTTCCCGGAGCGGGTGGCTCGCCGTGAGTGCCTCGAGCTCGGCGGCGACGGTCGCGTGCCGACCGAGCGCCAGCTCGGCGACCGCGTGGTCCTCCAGCGCCAGGAGTCGCAGCTCCTCCAGCCGTGCCCGTTCGGCGACGGCTCCTGCGGCCTGGTCCAGCTCCAGGTAGGGCGTGCCCCGCCAGCTGGCGAGGGCCTCGTCGAGCCGAGCGAGCGCGTCGGCGACCACGTCAGTGGCGACCTGCGGGGCAGCGGCGCCGACCGTCGGGGAGAGCGGGTCCAGCACCCGGTGGGAGGCACCGACGGCCACCTCGAACCGGTGGGCGTCGACGGCGTCGGCAGGTAGTCGCAGGGCGTAGCCGGGCGGGCTGGTGACGAGCACGGTCGCCGGGGCGCGGGGCGGCCGGTCGGGCTCCAGGCAGCGACGCAGCCCGGCGACGTACGACTGCAGGGTGCCGGCCACTCCCGGCGGCGGGGCGTCGGCCCACAGCAGGTCGATCAGCGCGTCGACCGACACCGGACGGCCCAGGTGGAGGGCCAGCGCCGCGACCAGCGCGCGCTGCTTGCGGGCCCCGAGGTCCACCGGGACGCCCGCCATGGTGACGCCGGTACCGCCCAGGACGCTCACCCGCATCCCCGCATGATAGGAGCGGATGAGCCGGTCGTGGCGTCATCGGGGGCGGACGCGACTCCGCCCCCACCCCATGGGGACGGGGCGGGGGCGGAGAGGGGTCGGTCGGTCAGGCGAGAGCCTTGGCCTTCAGGGCGTCGAACTCGGCCTGGGTGATGGCCCCGGAGTCCAGCAGCTTCTGGGCGTCGGCGATCTGCTGCGCCGGGTTGGCCCCGCTTCCGGCCACCTGCTGGATGTACTTCTCCTGCGCCGCCTGCTGCTGCGCCACCGCCTGCATCTGCCGGTCGGTCATGCTGCGCCCGCGGGCGATCAGGTAGATCAGCGCGCCCAGCCAGGGCAGGAAGATCAGCAGGATGGCCCAGCCGGCCTTGCCCCAACCACTGAGGGTGCGGTCGCTGAACATGTCGAACACGCAGCGGAACCAGATCATGATCGCTGCGATCCAGATGAACAGCCAGATGCTCCACAGGAGAACGTCCCAGAAGTCGGTGCTGATCGAGTCCATTGTCAGTCCTTCTCTCATGTCCCTGGCCCCGTCCCGTGGTGGGCCGGCTCAGGGCTCGCTCGCACGTCTGGTGTCCCACCAGACCCGTTGGTACCAGCGTGCCTCACTCCGCAACCGCCCGGCATCGTCCTCACTGGGTGAGATCGCGGTCAGCCTCCGGAGGCCCGGCTCCGCTGGCCGGGGCCGGCGCGGCGGTCTCGCCGTGGGGGAGCTGCCGGATGAAGGGAAGGGACCCGAGCGCGAGCAGGAACGCCACCGCCAGGCCCACCTTGAGCGACAGCAGCTGGGCGGACTCGTAGTCGTCCACGAGCGCCTGGGCGGTGGCCTCGTCGAGCCCGGCGTCCTGCGCGGCTGTCCTGATCTCGTCGGAGGGCACGAAGTCGAGGCCCGAGCCGACCGCCACCCCGACCTGCGCGCTCACCTCGTCGCTGATCCGCTCGTCGTCGGCGATCGTCGAGACGAAGGCGCTGGTCAGGCCGGCCAGGACGACCGCCCCCAGCAGCGCGACACCCAGCGACGAGCCGAGCTGCTGGCCGGTGTACTGCAGCCCACCCGCCTCACCGCGGCCCGAGGTGTCCACCGAGGACTGCACCACGTTGCCGAGCTGGGAGGCGATCAGGCCCATCCCCACTCCGAGCACGGCCATCGACCAGGCGAAGCCGGAGTTGTCCAGCTCGGGCGCCACGGTGCCCAGCAGCAGGAGGATGGCGACCATCGTGACCAGCAGGCCGGCCCGCACGATCGAGCGCACGTCGAACCGCCCGGACAGCCGCGACCCGGCTGCGGAGGCGAGGAACATGGCGATGGACACCGGGAGCATCCGGATGCCGGTCTCGAGGGCGTCCAGGCCGATGACCAGCTGCAGGTACAAGGGGACCGTGAAGAAGATCCCCATCAGGATCAGGTTCTGTGAGAACAGGCCGGCGAGCCCGGCCCGCAGCGACGGGATCTGCAGCAGGCCGAGGTGGACCAGGGGGTCCCGGCCGCCGGCCTCCCGGTGGCGCTGCCAGACCGTGAACGACCAGAGCAGGACACCGCCGAGCCCGACCACGAACGGCGTCAGCGCGAGGCCGAAGACGGTCACCGGCGAGTCGTTGGGCCGGATCACCCCCCAGGTGCTCGACTGCAGCACACCGAGGACCACCAGGCCCAGACCGGAGGCCGACAGGACGGTGCCGACCCAGTCGAGCGAGGGCACCGGCTCCGGCCGCGGCGCGTCGACGACTCGGGGAGTCATCGCCAGGATCACGCCCACCAGCAGGACCTCGCCCAGGAAGATGATCCGCCAGGAGTACTCGGTGGTCGCCCAGCCGCCGAGGATGGGCCCCACCGCGATCCCGGCGCCCGCGATCCCGCCGATCACCGCGTAGGCCACCTTGCGGGAGGCGCCCTCGAAGTTGCCGGCGATCAGCGCGACCAGGGCCGGCATGACCATGGCCGCGCCGATCCCCTCGAGGACCGACCAGCCGAGCGCCAGCACGGTCACCGTCGGTGCGACAGCGGTCAGCGCGGAGCCGACGGCGTAGACCACCAGCCCGATCACGAAGGTGCGCCGCCGGCCGAGGATGTCGCCGAGCTTGCCGCCGGTCAGCATGAACATCGCCATCACCAGGCAGTAGAACGTGATGACCGCCTGGATCGTGGTGACGGTGGTGTCGAAGTCGTCCACGAGCGCGCTGATGGAGACGTTCATGGCCGACTGGTCCAGGACCATCACGAACTGGGCGAGGCCCAGCGCCACCAGAGGCCACCAGCTGACGGTCCTGCCCGTCGTCGCGGGGCTGGACTGCGTTGCCTGGGTCATGTCAGGGCCTGCTTCCGGTGAGGGGCGTGGGACGGGCTCGCGGTCGGGTGCTCACTCCCAGAACACCCGCTCGACGACGGCGTGGGCGCGACGGGTGGCCCGGAGGTAGTCGTTGACCATCCGGTCGGAGTCCCCCGGCGGGTAGCCGAGGACGCTGGCCACGGCGGCACGCTCGCGGGGGTCGTGGGGCAGCTGGTCGAAGGGCTTGCCGCGCACCAGTGTCAGGGCGTTGCGGATCCTGCTGACCAGGCGCCAGGCGACCGCCAGGATCTCGGCGTCCTCGGGCGTGAGGATCCCCTCCGCCTGCGCCGCCGCCAGTGCGTGGAGCGTGACCGGGGTGCGCAGCTGCGGCACCCGGCCGCCGTGGCGCATCTGCAGCAGCTGGACGGTCCACTCGATGTCGGCGAGGCCGCCGCGACCGAGCTTGAGGTGGGTGTGCGGGTCCGCTCCCCGGGGCAGCCGCTCGTGGTCGACACGCGCCTTGATCCGGCGCACCTCACGCACGTCGGCCTCGGAGATGCCTGCGGCCGGGAACCGCAGGGGGTCGATCAGCGCGGTGAACCGAGCCCGCAGCTCGGGATCGCCGACCACCGCGTCCGCCCGGAGCAGCGCCTGGAACTCCCACACCCGCGACCACTTGGCGTAGTACACGGCGTAGGAGTCCAGGGTGCGCACGAGCGGCCCCTGGCGTCCCTCGGGCCGCAGGTCGGCGTCCACCTCCAGGGGCGGGTCGGTGCCCGGGGCGGCGAGCAGCCGGCGTACGTCGTTCGCGACGGCCGCCGCGAACGACGAGGCCAGCTCCGGGTCCGCGTCGGGCATCGGGTCGTGGACGAAGACGACGTCGGCGTCACTCCCGTACGACAGCTCGAACCCCCCGTAGCGGCCCATCGCCACGACCGCGATCCGGGTCGGAGGACCGGCGAGCCCCCGGTCGGCGACCGCCGCGGCCGTGGCCACGGCCAGCGTGGCCTCCAGGGTGGCGTCGGTGAGCCGGGACAGGGCGGCGCCGACGTCGGCCACGTCGGTGAGGCCGAGGAGGTCCCCGGCGGCGATCCGGAACAGCTCGCGCCGGCGGATCCCCCGGATGGTCCGCACCGCCTGCTCCGGGCTCGTCTGCCGGCCCGAGGTGGCCAGCATCTCCTCGGTGATCGCCTCGGCGGTGAGCGGCACCAGCTCCTCCCCCAGCAGCTTGACCCCCTCCGGCTCGCGCTGCAGCAGGTCGGTGGCGTAGCGGGAGGTGGCCAGCAGGTGGGCCAGCCGCTCGGCCACCTCGCCCTCGTCGCGGAGCATCTTCAGGTACCACGAGGTGCGGCCCAGCGACTCGCTGATCCTGCGGAAGCCGAGCAGTCCGGCGTCGGGATCCGGGGCGTCGGCGAACCACCCGAGCATGGCCGGCAGGAGCGTGCGCTGGATGGCCGCCGTGCGTGACACCCCGCTGGTGAGTGCCTCCAGGTGGCGCAGAGCGGCCTGCGGGTCCTGGTAGCCCAGGGCGGCCAGGCGCTGCCCGGCCGCCTCCGGCGAGAGCCGGACCTCGTGCCCGGGGATGCGGGCCACCGCGGTCAGGAGCGGGCGGTAGAAGAGCTTCTCGTGCAGCCGGCGCACCTCGCGCCGGTGGTGGTTCCAGACCTGGTCGAGCGCCTCCACCGGGTCCTTGAGGAACCCCATCGACCGGCCCAGCCGCCGACGTGCCTCCTCGCCCTCGGGGACCACGTGGGTGCGGCGCAGCTGGTGGAGCTGGATGCGGTGCTCGAGCGTGCGCAGGAAGGCGTACGCCGCGTGCATGGCGTCGCCGTCGTCGCGGCCGATGTAGCCCCCGTGGGTCAGCTGGGCCAGCGCCCTCAGGGTCGCCGGGGTGCGCAGCCTGTCGTCACCTCGGCCGTGCACCAGCTGCAGGAGCTGCACCGCGAACTCGACGTCGCGCAGTCCCCCGGATCCCAGCTTGAGCTGCCGCTCGGCCTGCTGGCTGGGGATGTGCTCGAGCACGCGGCGCCGCATCGCCTGCACGTCGGCGACGAAGCCCTCCCGCTCGGCGACCTGCCACACGAGAGGCGAGACCAGGTCGGTGAAGGAGCGGCCGAGCTCCAGGTCGCCGGCGACGGCGCGCGCCTTCAGCAGGGCCTGGAACTCCCACGTCTTGGCCCACCGCTCGTAGTAGCCGCGGTGGCTGGCGAGGGTGCGCACCAGCGGACCGGCCTTGCCCTCGGGACGCAGCGCCGCGTCGACCGGCCAGATCGTGCCCTCAGCCGTGTGCTCGGAGCACACCTGCATCATCTGCGCGGCCAGCTGGGCCGCGACCCGCAGCGCCTCCTGCTCGGGGGCGCCCTCGACCGGCTCGGCGACGAAGATCACGTCCACGTCGGAGACGTAGTTCAGCTCGTGCGCGCCGCACTTGCCCATGGCGACCACCGCGAGCCGCGCCGTGCGGGCCCGGTCCCCCACCCGGGCCCGGGCGACGGCGAGCGCTGCCTCGAGCGTGCCCGCGGCCAGGTCCGAGAGCTCCGCGGCGGCGTCCTCGACGGCGAGGTGGTGGGCCAGGTCCCGGGAGGCGAGCCGGAGCAGGTGCCGTCGGTACTCCACCCGGAGCACGTCGGCCGCGGCCTCGACCGTGGCCACCGGGCGGGGCTCGGCGGGGTTGGCGCCGACCGATCCGAGGAGGGCCGCGCGCAGGGCGTAACCGGCCGGCAGGGTGGAGCGCCGGGGGGGGTAGGT
>NZ_DAOMFK010000202.1:0-5646 GCF_035429765.1 Nocardioides sp.
GCCACGATCCGAGGTCGGCGGCGAGCAGCTCGGCCGGCGCCCGCTCGGCGAGGTCGGCGAGCTCGGCGTCCAGCGCGCGCGCCGGCACGGCGTACGACGAGGCCGCGCACGCCGGGTCCCCGAGCAGGAAGCGCATCTCGTGGAGCTGGCGGACCACGCCGAACACCGTGAACATCTCCTCGGCGAGCCCCTGGCCGTCGTGCCAGCTGCGCCCGCCGTAGGTGTGCTGGGACACCTGCTGGCCCGCTCCGAAGCACTCGAAGACCACGCAGCCGCGCCAGCCGGTCGTGGCGAGGACAGGGTGGATCGAGCATCGTGAGTCGGCGGCCAGGTGGCGGCACGGGCGCCCCGCCGGCTTGTCCTCGGCGAAGCCGTCCCCGCGGGTGTAGGGCAGCGCCACGCAGCACAGCGCGTGGCAGCGGGCGCAGTCCGGCGCGAGCGCGGGGCCGGCGCCGGCTGCCGGGTCCGGGGATCGGATCGGGTCGCCCACCACCCCATCCTGCCCGACGGGCCGTGGCGGGCCGAGCGGGGCGGAGCGATACGCTGCCCCTCGGCAGCACCACGTGCTCGAGTCCGTCGGGCCCGACCAGACCAGGAGTCCCCGGTGACCACCACCAGCAGCCTGAAGAAGGTCCTCATCGCGAACCGCGGCGAGATCGCGGTGCGGGTGATCCGCGCCTGCCGGGACGCCGGGATCGGCAGCGTCGCCGTGTACGCCGACCAGGACCGCGACGCCCTGTTCGTCAGGCTCGCCGACGAGGCGTACGCGCTCGGCGGCGCCACCCCCGCGGAGACCTACCTGGACATCGCCAAGATCCTCGACGTGGCCACCCGCTCCGGCGCCGACTCGGTGCACCCCGGGTACGGCTTCCTCGCCGAGAACGCCGGGTTCGCCCAGGCCGTGATCGACGCCGGGCTGATCTGGATCGGCCCCCCGCCGGCTGCCATCGAGAAGCTCGGCGACAAGGTGCAGGCCCGCCACATCGCCCAGAGGGTGGGCGCCCCGCAGGTCGTGGGCACGCCGGACCCGGTCGGCGGGGCCGAGGAGGTCGTGCGCTTCGCCCAGGAGCACGGCCTCCCGATCGCGATCAAGGCGGCCTTCGGCGGCGGCGGCCGGGGCCTGAAGGTGGCCCGCACCCTCGAGGAGGTGCCCGAGCTCTACGACTCCGCGGTCCGCGAGGCGGTCACGGCGTTCGGGCGCGGCGAGTGCTTCGTGGAGCAGTACCTCGACCACCCCCGTCACGTCGAGACCCAGTGCCTGGCCGACCGGCACGGCAACGTGGTGGTGGTCTCCACCCGCGACTGCTCGCTGCAACGCCGCCACCAGAAGCTCGTCGAGGAGGCGCCCGCGCCGTTCCTCTCCCCCGAGCAGGTCGAGCGGATCTACTCCTCCTCCAAGGCGATCCTCAAGGAGGCCGGGTACGTCGGGGCCGGCACCTGCGAGTTCCTGGTCGGCCAGGACGGCACCATCTCCTTCCTCGAGGTCAACACCCGGCTGCAGGTCGAGCACCCGGTGACCGAGGAGGTCACCGGGATCGACCTGGTCCGGGAGATGTTCCGGATCGCCGCGGGCGAGGAGCTCGGGTACGACGACCCCGAGATCGTCGGCCACTCCATCGAGTTCCGCATCAACGCCGAGGACGCCGGGCGTGGCTTCATGCCGGCCCCGGGCACCCTCACCCGCTGGGAGCCGCCCAGCGGCCCCGGGGTCCGCGTCGACGGCGGCTACCTGGCCGGGGAGACCATCCCGGGCTCCTTCGACTCGCTGATCGCCAAGCTCGTCGTCAGCGGCCGCGACCGCACCCAGGCGCTCGAGCGGTCGCGGCGAGCACTGGCCGAGTTCCACGTCGACGGCATGCCCACGGTGATCCCCTTCCACGCGGCCGTGGTCCACGACGCCGCCTTCATCGGCAGCGGGGACCGTTTCGGCATCTACACGCTGTGGATCGAGAACGAGTTCGACAACCAGATCCCGCCGTACGACGGCCCGCACGGCGATCCCGTCGAGGACGAGGAGCGGCACACGGTCACCGTCGAGGTGGGCGGCCGGCGCCTCGAGGTCGTCCTCCCCGCGGGGCTCGGGGGACTCGGGGGCGCAGGGGCGGCCTCCGGCCCGAAGAAGCCCAAGCGCTCGGCCGGCAAGAAGCTCGGCGCCGCGGTCTCCGGGGACTCGGTCAGCTCGCCGATGCAGGGCACGATCGTCAAGGTGGCCGTCGAGGAGGGCCAGCAGGTCGAGGAGGGTGACGTCATCGTCGTCCTGGAGGCGATGAAGATGGAGCAGCCCCTCAAGGCCCACAAGTCCGGCACCGTCACCAGCCTCCACGCCGAGGTGGGCGCCACGGTGACCAACGGCGCGGTGCTCTGCGAGATCAAGGACTGACCCGCGGGGGCGGCGCCGGCCGCTCGCCGCCCGGGCGGGGAGCACGCCGGCTTCCGCGCCCGCCATTTGTGCCGGGTCGGCTCAGGGGGCGGGGTTGGTCACCACCGAGCCGGGTGGGGGCGCGGCGTACTGCCCCGCAGGGGCCCGCTCACCGGTCACCTGGTGGTAGATCGCTCGGGCGATGCCCCGCATCCCCCGGAGGAAGGGGTGGTAGTCCGCGGCGACCCCGAGCAGCAGCTGGTTCCCGTTGACCCAGGCAGCCGGTCCGGCGCAGACGTCGTGGCCGGCCGAGGCGGCGTACAGGTCGACGTAGCGCGCGCCCGACGCCAGCGCCGCGCGGCGGAGCGATCGGTTGAGCAGCCGCTCGACCGAGTCTGCCCAGCGGTAGTCGCCGGCGGCCAGGGGCGCCTGCGCGCACACGGTGCCGTCGGCGGGCAGGATGCGCGGGTACCCCACGACGTAGACCCGGGCCTCGGGTGCGCGGGCGCGGACCTCGCGCAGCACCCGGGCCACGTTGGCCTGGATGAGGCGGGCGTCGCGGGCCAACGTGTCGACGCCCTGGGCGTCGGTGAAGTGCTCGCGGCACGGTGCGCCGGCCGGTTCGGCGGCGGCCAGGCGTCCGCAGGTGGCGATCAGCGAGCCGAACAGGCCGAAGTCGTTGCCGCCGATGCCCACCGTCACCAGGTCGGTGCCGCGGGAGAGGGCTGACAGCTGGGCCGGCGGCCTCTCCCCGCCGAGGAGGAGACCCTGCGGCGCGAAGAGATCCTCGGTGGTGGCGCCGGAACAGGTGACGTCACGGTAGCTGCGCACCTGCAGGTACCCCGCCAGGAACGCCGGGTAGTTGTTGGTCGACCTGAAGCAGCCCCGTGGGTCCGGCCGCCCGGCGGGGACCAGGGGTCCCGCCGAGTAGGAGTCCCCCAGGGCCACGTAGTCGATCCGCGCGTCCTGGGCCGCGGCCGGCAGTGCCTGGGCGCGGTCGGCCGACGGCTGGGCGCGGACCACGGCGACCGCGACGACCAGCGCCACCAGCGCGGCCAGGGCCGCGGCCGCCCAGGTGGGGATGCGCATGCGAGGGCCTTGTCTGGAGGGAGCGTCGGGTACGACGGTAGCCCGGCCCCCCAGCCGGCGTCGGCTCAGCGGGCGGCGCGCACCGCGAAGGTGAACCAGGTCGACCGCAGACCCAGCACCGAGCGCGCGGCGTCCCCCGAGACCGTCACCCGGCCGGCGCTGCCGATCACGCGCATCGAGACCACGCGTCCTCCCCAGTCTCCGTTCCCGTCCCGGCCCACCACCACGATCCGCTGAAGGTTGCCGATCGCGGGGAAGCGCGCCTCGACCGCCTCGTCGGTGACCACCACCGACCAGCTGTGCACGGGGTTGCCCGACCAGCCGTCGTACGGGTCCGCCCGTGCCGTCAGGTAGGGCACCGAGCCGGCGGCCGTCCAGCCCCCGCTGCTGGAGGAGAACTGGGTGAAGGCGGGCTGCCCACCGACGAGCAGCGCCTCTCCGCGGGTGGCGTCGATCGCCGCGTTCGAGGCGGGGTGCTCCGCGGCGTACCCGCCGTAGACCTGGCAGGAGGTCGTGTCGCAGATCTGGTAGTGCCGCGCGCGCGGGTGGGCGCGCTCGTACGCCGCGTAGGTGCGGGCAGCGACCGCCTGGGCCTGGACCGCGGCCGGTGACCACAGCGCCGGCATCTCCAGAGGCACCACGCCCCGCAGGTAGTTGTCCATCGCCAGCACGTTGACGGTGTCCCGTGCGCTGCTCCCCGGGCTGGGCCGGGCGGAGCGGAGCCGGCCCCGGTAAGGGCGGGTGCCGGTGGGCGTGACCAGCTGGATGGGCTCGCCCCCGGCGAAGAGCTCGGCGTCGGAGGTGAGCACCTTCCACTGGTGCCAGGCCTTGGTGAGGTACGACACGACCGTGGTGCCACCGGGACCGGCGGCGAGCCGCCAGCGGCTGGCACCGTTCTCCGGCAGGGTCCATCGCTCCGTGCTTCCCAGGTCGCGCACCGTGAGCCCGGTCCGGGCCAGCACCACGACGTCGTCGGAGGTGTCGGCGGAGACGAGCACCGCGATCCGGCCGCCGGCCCGGCCCCAGGAGGTCCCCGGGTAGTAGAACCTCGCGATCTTCCGGTAGCCGAGCCCGGCCCGCGCGGCGCCCTCCGCGCCGTACTGGGACATGCCGTGGCCGTGGCCGTAGCCGTGGCCGCGGATGGTGATCCGGGCGTCGGCCGGCACCGTCCACGAGTCGGCCGCGGCCGCTGGGGCGGTCACGGCGCCGGCCAGCAGGCCGCCGACGAGACAGGCGAGCAGCCGCCTGGGGACGCGAGGGGGGAACAGCGAGGGCATCAGGGCTCCGGGTGAGCAGGATCGGGGGGCTACCCGATCGGACCACGATTCCTGAGCCGACACGCCGGAAACCGCGGGAACGAGTCCGCGTGACCGCTCGGCCCCGGTCGGCTTCGGCCGCCTGGCTACTCTCGGCGACATGGAGTGGGTGGTGGTGGCCGTCGTGGTCGGTGTGGTTGTGAGCATGGTCCTCTCGCGCCAGCAGCGCGGGCGCGCCGCTCAGGAACGGGCCGCCGAGGAGCTCGACCGGCTGCGGCGGACCGTCGAGGAGGACGTCACCCGGTACGGCGAGGAGCTGGGTGAGCTGCACGTCGACACGCTCACCACCGAGCTCGACGCTGCGATGCGTCAGGACTACCAGCGGGCGCTCGACTCCTACGAGAACGCCAAGACGCTTCTGCGCGACGCCCGGGTGCCCGAGGACGTCACGCCGGTGACCAGGACGCTGGAGGACGGCCGGTACGCCCTGGCATGCGTCCGCGCTCGCGCTGAGGGCCAGCCGCTGCCCACCCGGAGACCGCCCTGCTTCTTCAACCCCGCGCACGGGCCCGCCCAGACCGACGTGGCGTGGGCGCCTCCGGGTGGCGCGCCACGCGAGGTCCCGGTGTGCCTGGCCGACGCCGACCGGCTCGCCCAGGGCGCGGAGCCCGACGTACGGCAGGTGCGGCGGGGCAACGAGATGGTGCCCTGGTTCCGGGGCGGTCCGGCGTACGGACCGTACGCCGGGGGCTACTACGGCGGGTACGCGATGAGCGGCCTGTTCCCCGGCATCCTGATCGGGTCCATGCTCGGGATGCCCGCGGGCGACGTCTCGGGTGGTGCCGGCGAGGACTGGAGCGGTGACCCGGCAGCCGACTCCGCCGGGGACGCCGGCGGTGGCGACTTCGGTGGTGGGGACGCCGGGTGCGGCGACTTCGGGGG
>NZ_DAOMFK010000203.1:0-5590 GCF_035429765.1 Nocardioides sp.
CCCCCACCCGCTGATAGGGTCGCAGTCGCTTGAACGTCCTTTAACGATCCGTCCCGTGAGGCGGAGAAGGAGGTACGGCGTGCCGTCGCATGCCCCCGCGCTGCTCGTCCTGGAGGACGGCCGCGCCTTCCACGGTGAGTCCTACGGAGCCGAGGGTGAGACCTTCGGCGAGGCGGTCTTCGCCACCGGGATGACCGGCTACCAGGAGACCCTCACCGACCCGTCCTACCACCGTCAGGTGGTGGTGATGACGGCCCCGCACGTGGGCAACACCGGCATGAACGACGAGGACCCGGAGTCGGGCCGGATCTGGGTCGCCGGGTACGTCGTCCGCGACCCTGCCCGGGTCCCGTCGAGCTGGCGGGCCCGTCGCTCGCTGGACGACGACCTGTGCGCGCAGGGCGTCGTCGGGATCCGCGGCGTCGACACCCGCGCCCTGACCCGGCACCTGCGCGAGCGCGGGGCGATGCGCGTCGGGATCTCCACCACCGAGCGCGACCCCGCCGCCCTGCTCGCCCGGGTGCGCGAGTCGGCCGAGATGACCGGGTGCAACCTCTCCGCCGAGGTGTCCACCGCCGAGCCGTACGTCGTCGCCGCGGTCGGCGAGAAGCGGTTCACCGTGGCCGCGCTCGACCTCGGGATCAAGGCGAGCACCCCGCGGATGATGGCCGAGCGCGGCCTCGAGGTGCACGTGCTGCCCGCCACCGCCACCCTCGAGGACGTCCTCGCCGTGCAGCCGGACGGGCTGTTCTACTCCAACGGCCCCGGTGACCCCGCCGCCACCACCGGCCAGGTCGAGGTCCTGCGCGAGGCGCTCGAGCGAGGGCTGCCCTACTTCGGGATCTGCTTCGGCAACCAGCTGTTCGGCCGCGCCCTCGGGTTCGGGACCTACAAGCTCACGTACGGCCACCGCGGCATCAACCAGCCGGTCCTCGACCGCACCACCGGCAAGGTCGAGGTCACCGCCCACAACCACGGCTTCGCCGTCGACGCACCGCTGGACGGACCCACCGAGACCCCGTACGGGAGGGCGTCGGTCTCCCACGTGTGCCTCAACGACGACGTGGTCGAGGGCCTGGAGCTGCGCCGGGCCGACGGGGCGCTCGCCGCGTTCTCGGTGCAGTACCACCCGGAGGCGGCGGCCGGGCCGCACGACGCGGCGTACCTCTTCGACCGGTTCGCCGCGATGATGGGAGGGCAGGCCTGATGCCCCGCCGCGAGGACCTCCGCAGCGTCATGGTGATCGGCTCCGGACCGATCGTGATCGGCCAGGCCTGCGAGTTCGACTACTCCGGCACCCAGGCCTGCCGGGTGCTCAAGGCCGAGGGGCTGCGCGTGGTCCTGGTCAACTCCAACCCGGCGACGATCATGACCGACCCGGAGTTCGCCGACGCGACGTACGTCGAGCCGATCACGCCCGAGTTCGTGGAGCGGGTGATCGAGAAGGAGCGCCCCGACGCGCTGCTGGCCACCCTGGGCGGGCAGACCGCCCTGAACACCGCGATGGCGCTGGCGGCCACCGGCGTGCTGGAGAAGTACGGCGTGGAGCTGATCGGAGCCTCCATCGAGGCGATCGAGCGCGGGGAGAACCGTGCGTCGTTCAAGCGGATCGTCGAGGGCCTCGGCGGCGAGGTGGCGCGCTCGGTGATCGCGCACTCCCTGGAGGAGTGCCTGGCCGCCGCCAACGACCTCGGCTACCCGATGGTCGTGCGGCCCTCCTTCACGATGGGGGGCTCCGGGTCGGGGATGGCCTACACCGAGGCGGACCTGCGCCAGATCGCCGGCGCCGGCCTCGCCGCCAGCCCGACCACCGAGGTGCTCCTGGAGGAGTCGATCATCGGCTGGAAGGAGTACGAGCTCGAGGTCATGCGCGACACGGCCGATAACGTCGTGATCGTGTGCTCCATCGAGAACCTCGACCCGATGGGCGTGCACACCGGCGACTCCATCACGGTCGCGCCGGCGATGACCCTGACCGACCGCGAGTTCCAGCACCTGCGCGACCTGTCGCTGGGCATCATCCGCGCGGTCGGCGTGGACACCGGGGGCTGCAACATCCAGTTCGCGGTGAACCCCGCGGACGGCCGGGTGGTCGTGATCGAGATGAACCCGCGGGTGTCGCGGTCCTCGGCGCTGGCGTCCAAGGCGACCGGGTTCCCCATCGCCAAGATCGCCGCGAAGGTGGCGATCGGCTACACCCTCGACGAGATCCCCAACGACATCACCCGGGAGACGCCGGCCTCCTTCGAGCCGACCCTGGACTACGTCGTGGTCAAGGTGCCCCGCTTCGCCTTCGAGAAGTTCCCCGGCGCCGACCCGACCCTGACCACCCACATGAAGTCGGTGGGCGAGGCGATGGCGATCGGGCGCAACTTCACCGAGGCCCTCCAGAAGGCGCTGCGGTCGCTGGAGAACAAGGCGGCGGTCTTCGACTTCGGCCCGTTCGAGACCGGGCTGGACCGCGCCGCCCACCGCGACCAGCTGCTGGAGGCGGTCCGGGTGCCGCGCGACGGGCGGCTGCGCCTGGTGATGGACGCGATCCGGGCCGGGGCCACGCCGGAGCAGGTCCACGAGGCCACCCGGATCGACCCGTGGTTCGTCGACCAGCTCTTCCTGGTCCACGAGGTGGCCGAGGCGGTGGGAGCCGCCGACCGCCTGGACGAGGCGACCTTCCGGCTCGCGAAGCGGCACGGCTTCTCCGACGCCCAGATCGCCCAGATCCGCGGGATGCGTGAGGACATCGTGCGCGGCGTACGCCAGGCGCTGGGGGTGCGGCCGGTGTACAAGACCGTCGACACCTGTGCCGCCGAGTTCGCGGCGCGCACGCCGTACCACTACTCCTCCTACGACGAGGAGACCGAGGTCGAGCCGCGGGAGCGTCCGGCGGTGCTCATCCTGGGCTCGGGACCCAACCGGATCGGGCAGGGCATCGAGTTCGACTACTCCTGCGTGCACGCCTCGCTGGCGCTCAGCGAGGCCGGCTACGAGACGATCATGGTCAACTGCAACCCCGAGACCGTCTCGACCGACTACGACACCTCCGACCGGCTGTACTTCGAGCCGCTCACGCTCGAGGACGTGCTCGAGATCGTCCACGCGGAGTCGCAGGCCGGTCCGATCGCCGGCGTGATCTGCCAGCTGGGCGGGCAGACCCCGCTCGGCCTGGCCCAGGGGCTCGAGGACGCGGGGGTGCCGATCGTCGGCACCACTCCCGAGGCGATCCACCTCGCCGAGGAGCGGGGCGCCTTCGGGCGGGTGCTCCACGAGGCCGGACTGCCCGCGCCCAAGCACGGTCTGGCGTCCTCCTTCGAGGAGGCCCAGGAGATCGCCGCGGAGATCGGGTACCCGGTGCTGGTGCGCCCGTCGTACGTGCTGGGCGGCCGCGGCATGGAGATCGTGTACGACGACGCCACCCTGCACGGCTACATCGAGCGCGCCACCGCCATCAGCCCCGAGCACCCGGTGCTCGTGGACCGGTTCATCGACGACGCCGTCGAGATCGACGTGGACGCGCTCTTCGACGGCCAGGAGCTCTACCTCGGCGGGGTGATGGAGCACATCGAGGAGGCCGGCATCCACTCCGGCGACTCCGCGTGCGCCCTGCCGCCGATCACGCTGGGGCCCGAGGAGGTCGCGCGGATCCGTGCGGCCACCGAGGCGATCGCCCGCGGGGTCGGGGTGCGGGGGCTGATCAACATCCAGTTCGCCCTCGGGTCCGACGTGCTCTACGTCCTCGAGGCCAACCCGCGGGCGTCGCGGACGGTGCCGTTCGTCTCCAAGGCGACGGCGGTGCCGCTGGCCAAGGCGGCGGCCCGGGTGATGCTGGGGGAGACGATCGCGTCGCTGCGGGCGGCCGGCGTGCTGGCCGCCGTGGGCGACGGGGGCGACCTGGCGCCGGACGCGCCGATCGCGGTCAAGGAGGCCGTGATGCCGTTCAACCGGTTCAAGACACCGGACGGCAAGACCGTCGACACCGTGCTCGGCCCGGAGATGCGCTCCACCGGTGAGGTGATGGGCTTCGACGCGATGTTCGGCACCGCCTTCGCGAAGTCGCAGACCGCGGCGTACGGCTCCCTGCCCACCTCCGGCCGGGTCTTCGTCTCGATGGCCAACCGGGACAAGCGGACGATGATCTTCCCGGTCAAGCGCCTGGCCGATCTCGGCTTCGAGGTGCTCGCCACCCAGGGCACCGCGGAGGTGCTGCGTCGCAACGGGATCCCCGCGACCGTGGTGCGCAAGCACTTCGAGGGCCTCGGGCCGCACGGTGAGCCGACCACGATCGAGCTGATCGCCGACGGGTCGGTGAACCTCATCGTGAACACCCCGCACGGCTCCGCCTCGGGCGGCTCCCCGCGCATCGACGGCTACGAGATCCGCACCGCCGCCGTGATGAACAACGTCCCCTGCATCACCACGGTGCAGGGTCTCGGTGCCGCCGTGCAGGGGATCGAGGCGATGATCGCCGGCGACCTGGGGGTCCGCTCGCTGCAGGACTGGGCGGCCCTGATCCGCCCCGGGGACGTCCCGGACGTCGTCGGTTCCGAGCAGACGGGTGCTCCGTCCGTATGACGTCGCGCGGGTCGTCGTCGGGCCGCGGCCGGGCGACGGCGTACCACCTGCTGTTCGACCACCTGCTGACCCGGGTGGACGCCGAACAGGCCCACCACCTCGGGTTCCGCGGGATCCGTACGGCGGGCCCGGTGCTCGCGCGGCTCCCGCACCGGCTGCGCGGCGCGCCTGAGCCCGGTGCCGCGGTCGAGGCGATGGGGCTCACCTTCCCCCACGTCCTCGGCCTGGCGGCCGGCTTCGACAAGAACGCCGTCGGCATCGACGCCCTGGCCGCGCTCGGCTTCGGCCACGTCGAGGTCGGCACGGTGACCGGTGAGCCCCAGCCGGGCAACCCGACGCCTCGGCTGTTCCGGCTGCCGGCCGACCGCGCGATCGTGAACCGGATGGGCTTCAACAACGACGGCGCCGAAGTGGTGGCCCGCCGGCTGGCGGTCCGGGCGGCGGCCACGAGGCGCGACTCGACGGGGCACGAGGCGCGACTCGACGGGGCGGGAGGCGCGACTCGCCACGGTGGGGTGGTGGTCGGCGTCAACATCGGCAAGACCAAGGTGGTGCCGGACGACGACCAGGCGGCGGTGCAGGCCGACTACGAGAAGAGCACCGGCCTGCTCGCGCCGTGGGCCGACTACCTGGTGGTCAACGTCTCCTCGCCGAACACCCCGGGGCTGCGGAACCTGCAGGCGGTCGAGCGGCTCGCGCCGCTGCTCGCAGCGGTACGCCGCCGGGCCGACCAGGTCTCGCCGGAGCGGCGGGTGCCGCTGCTGGTGAAGATCGCGCCGGATCTCTCCGACGAGGACGTGCTCGCCGTCGCGGACCTCGCGACGGCGTCCGGCCTCGACGGGGTGGTGGCGACCAACACCACGACCGGACGCGAGGGCCTGAGGACGCCGGCGGCCGAGGTCGCCGCGCTCGGAGCCGGTGGGCTGTCGGGCCGGCCTCTGGGGGCCCGGGCGCTTGCGGTGCTGCGGCTCCTGCGGGGCCGGGTCGGCCCCGACCTGGCGCGCGTCGGGGTGGGCGTGTT
>NZ_DAOMFK010000204.1:0-5557 GCF_035429765.1 Nocardioides sp.
GCCCTTCACGATCGCGGGCGAGGGGATTCGCGAGGCGGCGCAGTACGTGCTCCTGAAGGAGCAGATCGGCGGCGCCGAGGCGATCGTCTCGGCGGCGCTCGGCTTCTGGGCAGCGGAAGCGCCGACGATGCTGGGATTCCTGTTCTGGTGGGCGCGGGGCGCGGCCCTGGGCGGGCAGCGCACGCCGCACGCCTGGGTGTTCCGGCGGTTCGTCCGGCCCCGGCTGGCCCCGCCGGCCGAGCTCGAGGACGCGGCGCCGCCGCGGTTCGCCCAGGCCGTCGGCCTGGCCTTCGCCCTGGTCGGCCTGCTCGGCTTCCTGACCGGCGCCACCGCGCTCGGCCTGGTGGCCACCGGCCTCGCCCTCGGTGCGGCGCTGCTCAACGCGGTCTTCGGCCTCTGCCTCGGCTGCGAGATGTACCTGCTCGGCCGTCGCGTGCTCGGCCGTCGCCAGAGCGGTACGCCGCGCCGGCCGGCCGCCCGCGTCGGCTGACCCTCCCTTCCCTCCCTCTCCGTGCGTCGGCACGCTGCCGACGCGCCCCCACCCCAGGAGCATCCCCATGACCCGTGAAACCTCTCTCGTCACCGCCCAGTGGGTCGAGGACCACCTCGACGACCCGCAGGTCGTCCTCGTCGAGGTCGACGAAGACACCGGCGCCTACGACAAGGGCCACCTCGCCGGCGCCGTCAAGCTCGACTGGACGACCGACCTGCAGGACCAGGTCCGTCGCGACTTCGTCGACCGCGAACGCTTCGGCGAGCTGCTCTCCGAGCGCGGCATCGGCAACGACCACACCGTCGTGCTCTACGGCGGCAACAACAACTGGTTCGCCGCCTACGCGTACTGGTACTTCACCCTCTACGGCCACGCTGACGTGCGGCTGCTCGACGGCGGCCGCAAGAAGTGGGAGCTGGACTCGCGGGCCCTCACCGCCGAGGTCCCGCAGCGCCCGCGCACGACGTACGTCGCCCGCGAGCAGGACCTCTCGCTGCGCGCCTTCCGCGACGAGGTCGTCGCCGCGATCGGGACGCAGAACCTGGTCGACGTGCGCAGCCCCGACGAGTACGCCGGACGGCTGCTCGCCCCGGCCCACCTCCCGCAGGAGCAGGCGCAGCGGGCCGGGCACGTCCCGACCGCGGTGAACGTGCCGTGGAGCAAGGCCGCCAACGACGACGGGACGTTCCGCAGCGACGAGGAGCTGCGTGCGCTCTACACCGATGCCGGGCTGGACTGGAGCCGGGACACCATCGCCTACTGCCGCATCGGCGAGCGCTCCTCGCACACCTGGTTCGTGCTCCAGGAGCTGCTCGGGCAGGAGAACGTGAAGAACTACGACGGCTCGTGGACCGAGTACGGCTCGCTGGTCGGCGTCCCCGTGACGCTCGGCGACGAGCGGGGCGAGGCATGAGCACCCCCTCCGGGTGCGCGGGTCCCTCCGCCGCGGACGGGGGCCGCGCATGAGCTGCGGGGCGCCCGAGGGCGGGCTGGACCTGGCCGGGGTGAACGTGGCCCGCGAGGCGGTGATCCAGGGCCGGGTGACCCGCGCCGGCGAGCCGGTGGCGGGGGCCTACGTGCGGCTGCTCGACCGCAGCGGGGAGTTCACCGCGGAGGTCCCCACGTCGGCCGGCGGGGAGTTCCGCTTCTTCGCCGGCGACGGCGCGTGGACGCTGCGCACCCTCGCCCCCCGGGCCGACGTGGTGGACACGCCGGTGGTGGCCTCGGTCGGGTCGGTCGCCGAGGTGGCGATCACGCTCTGACTCCGCCGGGGACCGGCTACTGGTGCGTACGACGTACCAGCCGCGTCGTACGCACCAGTAGTCTCCGGCGGGGGTCGGCCAGCCGCGTCGTACGCACCAGTAGTCTCCGGCGGGGGGCCGGCCACAGCTCAGCGCTCCAGCAGCACCGTGACCGGCCCGTCGTTGACCGACGACACGGCCATGTCCGCCCCGAACACCCCTCGGGCGACCCTCGCCCCGAGCCGCTCCAGCTCGTCGCACACCGCGGCGTACACCGGCTCCGACACCGCCCCCGGCGCGGCCGCCTGCCAGGTCGGCCGACGGCCCTTGCGCGCGTCGCCGTACAGCGTGAACTGGCTGACCACGAGCACCGGCGCGCCGACCTCGGCGGCCGACCGCTCCTCGCGCAGGATCCGCAGGTCCCAGATCTTGCGGGCCATCCACTCGACCTCGGCGGGGCCGTCGTCGTGGGTGACGCCGAGGTACACCAACAGGCCCGGTCCGGCGAGGGAGCCGACAACCGTCCCGTCAACCTGCACGCTGGCCTGAAGAACTCGTTGCACCACGGCTCTCATCGGGAATTCTTCCTGTCTCGGCGTTTCGCGTCGCGCGCCGAGTCTGCCACGATGACCCCATGGCCACCGCGACCTCCCTGCCTGCCGACCGGCTCCTGATCACCGTCGCCCCCACGGGCGCGGAGACGCTCAAGGACGACTGCCCGCAACTGCCGACCACGCTGGAGGAGCTGGTGGCTACCGCGGTCGAGTGCGAGGCCGCGGGCGCGGGCATCATCCACGTCCACATCCGCGACGCCGAGCACCGCCCCACCCTCGACCTCGGACGGCTCACCGACACCGTGGCCGCGCTGCGCGAGGCCACCACGCTCGTCGTCCAGCTGTCCACCGGCGGCTCGGTGCACGACCCGCTCGAGCGCCGGCTGAAGGTCCTCGACGCCGGCCCCGACTCCTGCAGCCTCACCATGGGCACCACCAACTTCGGCGACGACGTCTTCACCAACCCCTGGCCGTTCGTCTGCGAGCTCTACCAGCTCAGCCAGGAGCGCCAGGTGGTTCCGGAGTTCGAGCTGTTCGACCTGGGGCACGTGCACGCGCTGCACCGGCTCCTGGACAGCTACGGCCTGCCGTACGGCGGCCGGGTGCACTGCGACTTCGTGATGGGGGTGCCCGGCGGCATGCCCGGCACCGCCGACGCGCTCGTCGCCGGCGTCGCCGCGCTGCCCGAGGCGGTGACCAGCTGGTCGGCCACCGGGGTCGGCCGGTCCACGCTGCCGGTCGCCCTGGCCGCGCTGTCCAAGGGCGGTCACCTGCGGGTCGGCATGGAGGACGTGCTCACCCTGCGCAAGGGTGTCCCGGTCGAGAGCAACCGGCAGCTGGTCGAGCGTGCCGCGGAGCTGGCCGTCCTGGCCCAGCGCACCCCGATGAGCACCGACGAGGCGAGGGTGCTGCTCGGTCTGGCGGGCTGAGACGGCGGCGCAGGTGCGATGAGGAAGGCGTTCGCGACCCCCGGCTTCCCGCGCCTCTTCGGGGCGCTCGCCGCCTCCATGTGCGGCGACTCGATCATGCTGCTGGTCCTCAGCATGTGGGTGAAGACGCTCACCGGCTCCAACGCCCTGGCCGGCCTGACCTTCTTCTTCATGGTCATCCCCTCGCTGTTCGGACCGGTGCTGGGCGTGTGGGTCGACCGGGTACGCCGCCGGCCGCTGCTGGTCTGGGGCAACCTCGCCTCGGCGGCGATGGTGCTCCCGCTGCTGGCGGTGCGGGACGCCTCCGACGTGTGGCTGATCTGGCTGGTCTCCTTCTTCTACGGCGTCTCGATGGTCGTCCTGCCCGCCGCGCTGAACGGCCTGCTCAAGGAGCTGGTCCCCGAGGACCTGCTGGTCGACGCGAACGCGTCGATCCAGACCACCAAGGAGGCGTTCCGGCTCTTCGGGCCGCTGGTCGGGGCGGGGCTGTTCGGTTGGCTCGGCGGCGGCGCGGTCGCCCTTGTGGACGCCGCGAGCTTCGTGGTCGCAGCCGCGGTGATCGCCACCATCGTGGTGAGCGAGCCGGCCCCGGTGCGCGACGGCGCGGACTTCTGGAGCCAGCTCGTCGAGGGGGTCCGGCACCTGGCCACCGACCGGGTGCTGGGCCACGTGCTGATCGGGTTCGCCCTGTGCATGCTGGTGCTGGGCTTCCTGGAGGCCTCGATCTACGCCGTCCTCGACGCGTTCGGCAAGCCCCCGACGTACGCCGGGGTGTTCGTCACCGTCGAGGGCGTCGGCGCCGTGACCGGGGGGCTGCTTGCCGGACCGCTGATCCGCCGCGTCGGCGAGGTCGGCGCCCTCGTGGTCGGCCTGGTGGTGCTCGCGGCCTCGATGGCGGGGATCGCCGGGGTGTCCACGATCCCGGCGCTGCTCGGCTTCGCCGCGGTGACCGGGCTCTCGCTCCCGGTGCTGATGGTCGGCTACATGACGCTGATCCAGAAGCGCACGCCCGCCCCGCTGATGGGCCGGGTCTCCACCGCCGCCGAGGTCGTCATGTCGCTGCCGAGCGCGATCTCGCTCGCCCTCGGCGCCCTGCTCGTGTCCCTGCTGGACTACCGGCTGATCTTCCTGATCGTCGCGGCGGTCACCCTGCTCGGGGCGCTGCACATCGGCTTCTGGCTGCGGGGACAGATCCGCGACGACGTACGCCGCCGGCCGGCGCTGGTGGAGTGAGCCGGGCCGCTAGGAGGCCGAGGCGGGGAACCGCGCGCGCAGGGCGTCGGCCCCTGGGCCGGAGAGCTCCGGCAGCACGACGTACCGACCGGTGACCAGCATCAGCAAGGCCTGGCTGGTGGCTTCCACGACCGGGCCCTCCCCGGCCTGCCAGGGCTGGTCGGTCGCGGCGAGGGTGAACCCGCGCAGCCGCTTCTTCGTGCCGAAGGGCCAGTTCAGCTCCCACGCCCGCTGCGCCGCGGTGATCGCCGCCTGCGGGGGCATCTCGCGGGTGCGGCCGAGGGGGACCACCATGTCCTGGCCGTGCACGAGCGCGTCCAGCATCGGCTCGACCTCACTGACGAACGGCGCCGTCCTGCGTGAGCCGACCATGGCCCGGAGCAGCCGGGGGTACTCCTCCACCGGGCGCTGCGCCTGCGTCAGCGCCGTCTGGTGGACCATCCGGTTGAAGCTCCCGCGCGCCCGGACCACGGGGCCGAGGGCGTCCCGCAGCCGCATCTGGGCAAGCGTCAGGTGGGCCGCGACGTCGCGCACCCGCCAGCCCGCGCACAAGGAGGGGGTCTCCCACTCCTGCGACGTGAACGTCTCCATCAGCTCCGCCAGCTCGCGCCGCTGCTGGTCGATCGTCCGCCACACCTCGTCGCGGTCCATCGGGCCTCCTTGGTACGATGATCGAACCATAGTGGTTCGATCATCTGACGAATGTCAAGGGGACGCCGATGACCGCTCCCGCGCAGCCGGAGGAGCTCAACCTCGGTCTCCTCTGCTTCATCGCGGCCCGGGCCCTCGAGTCCCGGGTGCTCGCCGAGCTGGCCGTCACGGGCTTCGCGGACCTGACCCCGGCGCAGGGGCGGATCGCCGCCCGGATCGGCCCGGGCGGCACCCGCATCGGGGAGCTGGCCGAGGCCGCCCTGGTCACCAAGCAGACCGCGACCGCGACGGTGGACCGGCTGGAGCGGGCCGGGTACGTCCGGCGGGTCCCCGACCCGGCCGATGCGCGGGCGCGGCTCGTCGTACTGGACGAGCGCGGGGTACAGGCGGTCGCGGTCGCCCGGAGGGTCGAGGCGGAGGTCGAGGCGGAGTGGGTGCACCACCTCGGGCCCCGGA
>NZ_DAOMFK010000205.1:0-5554 GCF_035429765.1 Nocardioides sp.
TCCGGGTGCCGCGCCCAGCCTCGGCCCACTCGTGGCATGATTGTGGCATGAGGCGCACACGCCTGAGCACCACGGTGGACGCCGACCTCCTCGAGAGCGCCCGCAAGGCGTCTGGGAAGCCCGACTCCGCGCTTCTCGACGAAGCCCTCGCTGCCCTGCTGGCTCGCCACCGCTCGGCCGAAGTGGACGCCAGCTACGCCGCGTACGAGGTCCACCCGCTCGACGAGCCGGACGCGTGGGGAGATCTGGCGTCGTTCCGACGGGCGGTCGCGGCGTCATGACGGACTTCCCCCTGCGGGGGGAGGTGTGGTGGTGTGAGACGGCGGAGATCGGCCGCAGACCCGTCGTCGTTCTGTCTCGCGACGCAGCCATTCCGCGCCATCGCCGTGCACTTGTCGCCCCTTGCACGACCACCATCCGAGGCCTCCCGAGCGAAGTCCTCCTCGAACCCGGCGACGACCCGGTGCCACTTCGCTCGGTGGCCAATCTCGACTCGATCGAAAGCGTCTCGATCGCGATCCTCGTCGAGCGTCTGGGCCGGGTGGCCGAGGCTCGGATGCGCGAGATCTGCGCGGCCCTCGCAGTCGCGGTCGACTGTTCACAGTGAGCTGCGGCCCGGCGCCGGTTGCCGGGTTCAGGGCAGGTAGTCCGGCAGCTCGCGGTGGCCGTCGGGGGTGGGATCGTCCACCGTGCGACGGATCTTGGTGGTGCAGACGGGCTGGTGCCAGCCGGTGGGGGTGTGCCAGCCGGCGCGGGTGAGGTAGCAGGGTCGGTCGATGGGGGTGAGGGGTCCGGGGTGATTGGTGGGGGCTTGGATCTGGCTGGCTTGGGCGCCGATGAGGGGGACGAGGAGGATGGCGCTCACGGCGGCGGCGGCGATGGTGCCGGCGATGGCGGTGGGGTACCACCAGCGGTCGGAGTCGGAGGAGAGGCGGTAGCGGTCCAAGTGGGCTCCTTGGGTTCGGGTGGCCGGTCGGCCGCTCTGGCTCCTGTTCTCCGGCACACCGGTACCGGCCCGGTCTGGCGTCGGTATCCAGCCGGTATCCGGGGCGTTGACGGGCCCTGCTGACCGGAGGAACGTGGCCAGATGGGCATCAGCGTGCTTGGCCCGCTGACCGTGGACGGCTCGGAACGTCTCGGGCCACGCGACCGCGTCGTGCTGCAGGCCCTCGCCACGCGGCAGGGCCAGCCGGTCAGCGCCGAGGAGCTGATGGACGCGCTGTGGGCTGACCGCCCCCCGGCGTCGGCGGTGAAGAACCTGCAGTCGTGCATCGTCCGGCTCCGCAAGGCGCTCGGTGCCGGCGCGATCCAGACCTCCGCGCACGGCTACGCCCTGACGGTGCCGGCCGACACGATCGACGCCCGGGAGTTCGAGGCGCGCGCGGCCCGCGCCCGCGAGCTGCTCGCGGTGGGGGAGCCCGACCGGGCCGCCTTCCTGCTCGACAAGGCGCTGGCGCTGTGGCGCGGACCGCCGTTCGCCGACCTGCCCGACTGGCCCCCGGCGCAGCACGAGGCGGGACGCCTGGTCGAGCTGCGCCTGGAGGTCGAGGAGATGTACGTCGACGCGCTGATGCGCAGCGGTCGCCCGCGGGACGTGCTTTCCCGCGCCCATGCCATGGTGCGCGCGGCACCCCTGCGCGAACGCCGCTGGGAGCTGCTCGCGCTCGCCCAGTACCAGGCCGGCGCCCAGGGTGAGGCGCTGCGCACCATCCGCCAGCTCCGCGCCGTGCTCGCCCACGAGCTGGGCATCGACCCGTCCCCCGAGATCGCCGCCCTGGAGCAGTCGATCCTGCGGCAGGACCCCGGCCTGCTGGTGCCCCAGACACCGGGACCGGCGGCGCACTGCCCGTGGCAGGGGCTCAGGGCCTACGACGTCGATGACACCGAGCGGTTCTTCGGCCGCGACCGCGACGTGCAGTCGTGCCTGCAGCTGCTTGCGGCACACTCCTTCGCCGCAGTCGTGGGCCCGTCGGGCTCCGGGAAGTCCTCGATCATGCGCGCCGGGGTGCTGGCCGCGATGCGTGTCCGGGGCCAGCAGATCGTGGTGGTGACCCCAGGGCGGCGGCCGGGAGAGGCGTTGACCGCCCTGCCAGAGGACTCCGACCCCCGCACCGTCCTCGCCGTCGACCAGATGGAGGAGGTCTTCGCGCTGTGTGAGGACCTCGAAGAGCGCCGCGAATTCCTCGACCGTCTCGCCCGCGAGGCCGGCCGACGGCCGGTCATCGTGACCTTGCGCGGGGACCGGCTCTCGCAGGTCACCGAGCACGCCGGCTTCAGCGGCCTGGTCGAACGCGGCCTGCACCTGGTCGGCGCCCTGGACGAGGTCGCGCTCCGCGAGACCATCACCGGCCCCGCCCTCCAGGCCGGGCTGATCCTCGAACCGGGTCTGGTGGACCTGCTCGTCCGGGAGGTCCGCGACGACCCCGGTGCCCTGCCGCTGCTCTCCCACGCCCTGCTGGAGACCTGGCGGCGACGCGAGGGCACCACCCTGACCGTGGACGGCTACCAGGCCACCGGCGGCATCCACGGTGCGGTGGCCCAGTCCGCCGAACGGCTCTACGCCCAGATGGACCCCGAGCAGCGCCACCTGCTGCGCGACCTCGTGCTGCGGCTGGTCTCACCCGGCACCGACGGCGAAGCGGTCCGCACCCAGGTCCCACGCCGCCTGATCGCCGCCGACCCCCAACACGAGCAGCTGATCGGAATGCTGGTCGACGCCCGGCTGGTCACCAGCGACGAGGGAGTCCTCGAGATCACCCACGAAGCTCTCGCCCGCGCCTGGCCCCGGCTGCGCGGTTGGCTCGAGGACGACGTCGAGGGCCAGCGGATCCGGCACCACCTGTCCGGCGCCGCGGACGCCTGGGACAGCCTCGGCCGCCCCGACAGCGAGCTCTACCGCGGCGTCCGGCTGACCCGCGCGCTGGACTGGCACTCCCACGCCCACACCACCCTCACCGACACCGAGTCTGCGTTCCTGGAGGCGTCTTCGCGCCACGCCGAGACCAAGCAGCAGAGCATCGCCGAGCGCGCCCGTGCCCAGGCCCGGCTGATCCATCGGCAGCGGATCGTGCTGGCCGGTGCCCTCGTGCTCCTCGTCCTCGCTCTGGTCGCCGGCGGCATCGCTGCCGTGCAGTCCGACCGGGCGAACCAGACCGCCGCTCAGGCAGAGCAGCTGGCCGTCTCCGCGGACGCGCGCCGGGTCGGCGTCCGGGCCCAGCTCACCAAGGACATCAGCCTCTCGCTGCTGCTCGCGGCCGCCGGCGCCCGGCTGGAGGATTCGTCCGAGACCCGGGCGAACCTGCTCGCAGCGTTGGCCAAGCAACCGCTGCTCATCCGGTCGGCGGCGCCTGGCGGCGGCTACCTGGACCTCTTCGACGTGAGCCGCGACGGCCGCTGGATCGCAGCCCCAGACGACCAGAACCGGGTGCACCTCTACGACGCCTCGACGAACAGGCTGCTGCGCAGCTACGACGCCGGACGGAAGGACGAGGACGGACCGTGGGTCCTCGCCGCGGCATTCAGCCCCGACAGCACGCAGCTCGCCGTTCTCCTGCACGGGTCAGAGTCCACCGAGCCGGTTCGCCTGCTGGACCCGAACACCATGGAGACCACGACCGAGCTCGTCTTTCCCGGCGGCAAGCCGGTGTGGGGGGTCGACGTCCGGTTCAGCGCCGACGGCCGCTACCTGGCGGCCACGGTGCAGACGGTCGACTGGCCGAACCAGGATTTCAGCGAGGCCCCGGGCTACGCGTTGGTCTGGGACCTTCGCTCCCCGGCCAGGCCTCCCCGTCGGGTGCCCACCGGACCCTACGTCCAGGGGGTGGCGCTCAGCCCGGACGGCGACACCCTGTACACCGGCTGGCCGCTGACGGCGTACGAGGTGACGACCGGCAGGCGGATCTGGCGGCGCGAGGATCTGATGACGTGGTACCTCGCTCTCGACGTGAACGCCGAGGGAACCCTGCTCGCGCTCGGAGACTACGAGGACGACAGGAGCCAGAAGAACGTGCTCCTGGTGGACCCGGTCAGCGGCGAGACGGTTCGCACGCTGCGTGGACACCGGGACACGGTGAACGACATCCGGTTCTCACCGGACGGCACGATCGTGGGGTCGGTCGGCGGCGGCGAGCTGATCGTCTGGGACGCGCGCACCGGCCAGCGCCTGGAACGGTGGGACACCTTCGATCCGTACGGCGTCGGCTTCAGCCCGGACGACGCCCTGGTCTACGGTGGCGGCACCTACTCGATGCTCCGCACCTGGGACCGGTCCGGGCAGCACACGTACCTGCAGCAGTCGACCAAGGTCGGCGACTCCGACCGGTTCGCGTGGGCCGACCTGTCCCCCGACGGGCAGCAGGTGGCGTATCGCTGGGTCGACGACCAGGACCGGGGATGGGTCAGGTTCGTCGACACCGAGACCGGGGAACGGACGCCGCCGACGCGCCTTCCCGCATGGCAGGGCAGCCCCTGGATCCCCGGGGCCTGGCATCCCGAGGGAGGCCGGTACGCCGGGTACTGCTGCGACGACCTTCCGCGCGCGGCGCCCGGCACCGTGCGCGTCCTCGACACCGCCACGGGCAGACTCATCCAGAAGCAGGACGTGGTCCGCGGCAACCGCGACATCTACGCGCTGGCGTACGTCGACGGGGGTCGCAGCCTGCTCGTCGTCGAGGGAGCCTCGCCTTTCGACTCCCTCAGCACCAGCATCGTCGATGCCGAGACAATGCTGCCGAGGGGCGAGGCCCTCGACGTTGCCGCGAACTGCTGTGCCGCCCCGATCGGCGACGGGAGCACCGCGATGGTCTACGAGGCCACCCGCGACCTCGTGTCCGGGCTCGTGCGAGTACTCGACGTGAGCACAGGAGAGGTGCTGGCCGAGGGCGACGTCGACCTGCTCGCCCACACCGCGGCCGCCTCGCCGGACGGCTCGACGGTGGCGGTGGCCGGCGACACCGGCCAGATCGTCACCCTCGACGTCTCGACCGGAGACGGGCTGCGGCTGTCCACCAGCCTCGGCGCCGAGGTGCTCTGGCTCCACTTCTCCGACGACGGAGAGCTCCTGGTGTCCGGGGCGGCCGACGGCGGGGTGAGTCTGTGGGACGCCGCGACTCTGGACCTGCTGGGCACCGTGTACCCCCCTCACCAGGGGGAGCCGGTCCCGGCCGGCGCGCAGTTCATCGGCGACACCCACGACGTGGTGATCGCGTCGTACGACGGCACCGTCTACCGCTGGGAGACCGATCTCGACCGGGCCCTCGACTTCGCCTGCCAGATGGCCGGGCGGGACCTGACCGAGGCGGAGTGGCAGCAGTTCCTGCCCGCCCAGCCCTACCAGTCCGTCTGCCCGGACGAGTGAGCCGGCCGTCGCCGGCATCGACAGAAGGGAGCCACAAGAACGTCCACAGGAGAACAGCCAAGAAGGAGCGTGTCTCATGAAGAGTGGTGTGCGCGGAACCTCATTCCGCAGCGCGAGGGTTCTCATAGCTGTTGCCCTCGCAACGATGATGCTGGCAGGTGGGAGTGCCGCCTTGGCGGGCGGAGACAAGACGGGTGG
>NZ_DAOMFK010000206.1:0-5548 GCF_035429765.1 Nocardioides sp.
CGCGTCCAGCACGCGCTCGGCGTCGAAGTGGCGGCCCGGGACGGCGAGCGCGTCCAGCACGCGCTCGGCGTCGAAGTGGCGGCCCGGGGCGGCGAGGGTGGCCCGGCCGGCGTGATCCACCAGGAGCACCTGGCCGTAGCGCCAGGCCTGGTGGGCCCGCGTGCGGACGTGGTCGTCGGTCACCGGAGCCGGGAACGCCTCGTCCACCGCGAGCAGGTCGCAGGGCAGGGACCGGCCGTCCGCGCCGGTCAGCCGGCCGGGCAGCAGGTGCCCTGTGCGGATGCCGTGGTCGGGCTCCCACGTCACCCGGCCCTCACCGAGCCAGTCGGGCAGGTCGAACGGGTCGAGCTCGGAGCCGCCCTGCGTCACAGGGGGGAGGCCCGGTCGGGGTCCAGCTGGGTACGCCGGGCCGCCCGGCGCCGGTCGATGCTGCGCGCGATGACCTCCGACACCAGGATCAGCAGCACCATCGGCACCGCCATGAACGTCATCGTGAACGGGTCGGTGGAGGGGGTCGCGATGGCGGCGAAGACGAAGACGACCAGGATCATCCAGGAGCGGTGCGCCCCCAGCCAGGCGCCCGAGACGATGCCTGCCGCACTCAGCAGCACGATGAAGACCGGGATCTCGAAGGCGATCCCGAAGACCAGCATGGTGCGGGAGAAGAAGGTCAGGTACTCGTTGAACTCGACCAGGTTGGTCAGGTCGGCGGGGGTGAACCCGATCAGCACCTCCAGGCCCTTGGGCAGGGTCGCGTAGGCGATGGCCACGCCCACGATGAAGAGCGGCCCGGCTACCGCGGCGAAGATCCGGCTCCACTTCCGCTCCTGCGGGTGCAGCCCGGGGAGGATGAACGCCCAGATCTGGTAGAGCCAGTAGGGACTGGTCACCACCAAGGCGGTGAGCCCGCAGAGCTTGAAGTACAGCAGGAAGGGGCCCCCGGGGCCGCTGACCACCGGCCTGGTGACGTCCTCCCCCAGCGCCTCCTGGGCGTGGTGGTAGGGCCCGATGACCAGACTGAAGATCTGGTCGAAGAAGAAGAGGGAGGCGACCAGCGCCAGGGTCAGCGCGAGCGCCACCCGCATCACCCGGGCGCGCAGCTCCCGGAGGTGGTCCGAGAGCGCCATCCGCCCGTCAGGACCGACGGGATGGACCGGTCTGCCGGAGAAGAGCTGGACGACACCGGAGAAGGGCACGGCTCGAGACCGTGCTCAGGCGGTGTCGTCGCGGTGCTCGCGGAGGATGGTGTCCTCGGTCTCGGCGTTGCGCGCCTGGATCTCGCGCTCCTCCGGCGTCGCCTCGTCGTCGGAGGTCAGCCCCTTGGTCTCGGCCTTGAAGATGCGCAGGGCCTGGCCGCTGCCCCGGGCGAGCTCGGGAAGCTTCTTGGCGCCGAAGAGCAGCACGATCACCAGAACGATGACGATGAGCTCCCATCCACCGGGGACGGCAACGAGCGAACTGGTCATGGCTTCCTCACCTCAAGAACGTCGACGCTGCATTCTACGCCGCCGAGGAAGGACTCAGGAGTACCAGCGCAACGTCTCCGTCGCGGTGGCGACGAACGCCGCGGCCTGCTCGGGCGGCTCGACGACGCTGGCGTGCGGTGCCAGCCGCAGCAGCAGCCGCTGCAGCCAGCGCGGGTCGGCCACCCGCATGGTCACCTCGAGGGTGCCCCCGCGGCGCCGGCGTACGTCCTCCACCGGGTAGTAGTCGGGGACCCACCGGGCCTCCGGGTCGAGCCGGAGCACCACTCGAAGGGAGTCCTCCGACGGCTGGAACAGCCCCTCGGAGAGGTCACGCGGCTGCGTCGGCGGGCTCTGCACCGGGCGGTCCAGCACCACCGCGTGGTGGATCCGGTCGAGGCGGAAGAGCCGGGGCGCGTCGGCACTGTGGCACCAGCCGTCGAGGTACTCGAACCCGTGGGCGTTCACCAGGCCGCGCGGGTCGACCTCACGCTCGGACTCCTCGTCCCGGGCGGGGACGTAGTAGGTGAGCCGGACCTGGCGCCGGCGGGCCAGCGCATCGGCGAGGAGAGCGCGCAGCGCGGCGAGACCGTCGACGTCCTCGCCCACGTCGACCTTCGCGGCGGCCCCCTCGGCGACCGCCGCCTCCAGCTTGGCGAGCACCCGGTCCACCACGTCGCGGGTCTCGTCGCTCGCACCGCCGCGCAGGGCACGCAGCGCCACGATGAGCGCGCCGGCCTCGGTCGGTGACAGGCGCAGCGGCCGGGCCAGGTAGTCGGCGTTGGAGACCCGGACCACCCCGTCCCCCTCGGGGTCCTCCAGGGCGTCGAGGTCGACGTCGATGAGGTCGTCGGGGTAGCCGCCGGGGAGCCCGCACATCAGCAGCACCCGCAGGTCCCGCAGCAGCTGGGCCGGGGTCACGCCCAGGGCCGCTGCCGCCTCGTCGAGCTGGACCCGTTCGCGGCTGTACAGGTAGGGCACCAGGGTGAGCAGGCGGGCGACCTGCTCCTTGGCTCCCCCGGCCGCCGGCGCGCTCACGGCGCACCTCCCTCGACCACGACCCGGAGCCGGGACACCACCTGGTCCCGGAGCCAGGACGGGGAGACCACGACCGCGTCGGGACCGTAGGTGAGGACCTCGTCGGCGACCTCGCCGTGCCGCAGGTGCATCCGGTCCCAGCCGGTGCCCCCGTCGGGGCCGGTCACCCCCGGCTCGACCAGCTCGGCCTTGCGCCGCAGCCCTCCCCCGGCGCCGGCGCGCACCAGGACCACCGCGGGCTCGCTCAGTGGCGTGGGAGCGAGCCGCCGGGCCACGCCGCGCACGTCCGTGCCCGCCGGCACCTCGAAGGCGCCCGGCGCTCCGTCGCGACGGGGCTGGCCCTGGACCCGGCTGAGGCGGAACACCCGCTCTGCGCCACGGTCGGTGTCCAGGCCGACGGCGTACCAGCGGCCCGAGTAGCGCACGACCCCCCACGGCTGCAGGTGCCGGGTCGTGGCGGGCTGCCCGGTGCGCCGGTACTCGAACGCCACCGGGACCCGGTCGAGCGTCGCCTCCCAGAACGCGTCGAAGGCCGGCTCGTCGGCGGCCAGCCGCGGCTGGACGACGTCGAGGGCCGACTCGTCGACCGGCAGCCCGGCGGCGGACAGCTTGCGCAGCGCCTCGGTGGTCGCCTCGGCCAGCCGGGCGTGCTCCCACACCTTCGCGGCCAGGCCCAGCACCGAGGCCTCGTCGGCGGTCAGGCTGATCTCGGGCAGGGCGAGCTCGTCGGGGCGGACGCGGTAGCCCGGCTCGTCGTCGAAGTAGGCGTCCATGCTGCCCACCTCGATCGGCACACCCAGGCTGCGCAGCTCCTCCTTGTCACGCTCGAACATCTTCTCGAACGCCTCGTCGGTGGCGCCGGGGTACAGGATCTCGCGGATCCGGTCCTTCGCGACGTACCGGCGCTGGACCAGCAGCATGATGAGCAGGTTCAGCAACCGCTCGCTCTTCGGGACCGCCATGGCGCCTCGCTCAGGTGGCGGCCAGCACGTCGACGACGAAGTACATCGTGTCGGTCCCCTTGATGCCGACGTCGGGCTGCCCCGCCTTGCCGTAGCCCTTGTCCGGCGGGACCTGGACGATCACCCGGCTCCCGACCTTGACCCCGAGCAGCCCCTGGTCCCAGCCCTTCACCACCGAGCCCTGGCCGATGACGAAGTCGAAGGGGGTGTCGCGGCTGTAGGACTCGTCGAACGGCTTGTCGCTGCCGGGGACCTGCCCGAGGTAGTTGACGTAGAGGTGCTGGCCCTTGGTGACGGGCTTGCCGGTGCCCTCGATCACGGTGGTGCGCATCAGCCGGCCCGACGGGGGCGGGGTGCCGGCGAAGTCCAGCGAGCTGGGCTCCCCGTCGGTCTCCACGATCGTGGGCGCCCACGCGGCCGGCTTCTGCTTGGTGCCGTCCGGGCCGTCGGGGAGGATGTCGAGCAGGTCCACCACGAAGACCACGGTGTCGGCGTTGCCGATCCCGAGCTGGGTGTTGCCCTGGTTCCCCCAGGCCTGGGCGGGCGGGGAGGCGATGACCACCCGGGAGCCGACGGTCTGGCCCTCCAGGCCCTGCGAGAGGGCCGGCAGCGTCTGCTCCCCCAGGCTCAGCACGACCGCAGACTGGTTGAAGTCGCTGTAGGACTGGGCCTTCGCCGCACCGTTGCCGATCCACACGTGGGTGATGACGCTGTCGCCCTCGCCCACCGTCTCGCCGTCACCCTCGATGACCACCGTGCGGGCGAGCTGGTCCACGCTCACCGTGTCCGACCAGGTGACCTTCGGCTCCTTCCCGAGCGCGCCGCTCACCGCCACGCCGTCCGGGACCGACCCGCCGACCGCGGCGGCCGAGGAGGACGGGTCGGCCGCCTGGTCGCTCGCCGAGCCGTCGTCACCGCACGCGGTGAGTGCGGCGAGCAGGCCGAGCACGGCCAGGAGTCGGGTGGTACGTCGGGGCATGGGTCACCTTCCGGGACAACGGTCAACGGCCCCGTCACCCTATCCGGCGTACCTGAGCGTTCCCGGCAGCGCCTCACATGCCGTCGATGAGCCGCTGCACCCGCTCGTCGGTGGACCGGAACGGGTCCTTGCACAGCACCGTGCGCTGGGCCTGGTCGTTGAGCTTCAGGTGCACCCAGTCGACGGTGAAGTCACGCCGGCGCTCCTGGGCGCGGCGGATGAAGTCGCCGCGCAGCCGGGCGCGGGTGGTCTGCGGGGGCACCGACTTGGCCTCGAAGATCCGCAGGTCGGTGGTGGCCCGGGCCACCGCCCCGCGCTTCTCCAGCAGGTAGTACAGCCCGCGGCCCCGGTGGATGTCGTGGTAGGCCAGGTCGAGCTGGGCGATCCGGGGGTGGCCCAGCGGCAGGCCGTGCCGGGCCCGGTAGCGCTCGATGAGCTTCCACTTGATGACCCAGTCGATCTCGCGGTCCACCAGGCCCAGGTCGTCGGACTCGACGGCCTTCAGCGTCCGCTCCCACAGGTCCAGGCTCCGCTCGATGAGCGGCGTGGAGATCCCCCGGCGGTCGACGAAGTCGCGGGCCTTCCCGAGGTACTCCTGCTGGATGTCCAGGGCGCTGGCCTCCCGGCCGCTCACCAGCCGGACCTTGCGCCGGCCGCTGACGTCGTGGGAGATCTCGCGGATGGCGCGGATCGGGTTCTCCATGGTGAGGTCGCGCATCACCACGCCCTCCTCGATCATCCGCAGCACCAGGTCGCAGCTGGCCACCTTCAGCATCGTGGTGGTCTCGCTCATGTTGGAGTCACCGACGATCACGTGCAGCCGGCGGTAGCGCTCGGCGTCCGCGTGCGGCTCGTCCCGGGTGTTGATGATCGGCCGGCTGCGGGTGGTGGCGCTCGAGACGCCCTCCCAGATGTGCTCGGCGCGCTGCGACACGGCGTACAGCGCCCCGCGGGGGGTCTGGGTGACCTTGCCCGCCCCCACGATGACCTGTCGGGTGACCAGGAACGGGATCAGGATGTCGGCCAGCCTGCTGAACTCCCCCGCCCGCCCGACCAGGTAGTTCTCGTGGCAGCCGTAGGAGTTGCCGGCGGAGTCGGTGTTGTTC
>NZ_DAOMFK010000207.1:0-5538 GCF_035429765.1 Nocardioides sp.
GCTCGGCCTCCGGACGGCTGGCCGCCTCGCGGGTCATCGCCTGCAGCGCGTCCAGCGCCGCTGCCAGGACCGGCCGGGCGCGCACCCGGTCCGGGTTGCGCCAGCGGGCGTCCTCGGGGGGACGGACCGGGCGCAGGTCGGCCACGTCACCGATCACCTGCACCCCGCTGCCCTCGAGCCAGTCGATCCACAGCTCGGCCTGCTCCTCGGCCCAGTCGTACCGGGTCGGCGGGAGCGTCGCGGGTCGCGAGTGGCGCTGGGAGAGCTCCTCCTGGGCCAGCACGTCGCGGACGAGGTGGTCGAAGCTCGCCTCGCGGCGCACCTCGCGGGCCATCCGCCGGTTCAGCCGGCGCAGCAGCTCGATCTCGGCGATGCCCAGGGAGCGGTTGGCCTGGTCGCTGTCCTGGGGGGCCCAGGCCGGATCGATGCCGAACGCCGCGCAGAACCGTTCCCAGAGCCGGTCGTCGCGACCACTCCTGCCGGGGTCCCGGGGCGGGACGGTCACCACGTGGATCCGCTCAGGAGGCAGGCGCGCGCCCCAGGTGGACAACACGGTGGGCAGGTCCAACGCCCGGTAGAACCAGGGCCGGCCGGACTCCACGAGATCCAGGAACCGGCGGAAGCGCCACTTGCGCCCCTGCTTGATGCTCTCCTGCCACGCGGCCGGGAGCTGCCGGCCCAGGTCCCGGGCGGAGTAGACGATGTGCACCTCGCCGCGTCCCAGGTCGGCCATCGCCCGGGCGACGTGCTCGGGGGTAGCCGGGGCGAGGATCTCGTGGCTGACGACCACCGTGCCGTGGCACCGGCGGACCTTGCGCATCAGCGCGGGCCAGGCGCCCTCGGCGTGCCCCGGCGGTCCGCCCCAGTCCTGTCCCAGCAGGTCCAGGGCGGCCCGGAAGTGGAAGAGGGTGGGATCCACCAGCCGTGACCCGGAGGGGAAGTGGACGTGGTGCTCGGCGAGGGAGGCGGCGTTGAGCCGGAGCCGGTCCTGCAGGTAGGTGGTGCCGGTCTTGGGAGCGCCGATGTGGAGGTAGACGGCGCGGCTCATGACCCGATTCTGCCGTACGCCGCTTCCGCTCAGCCCAGCGCCCGGACCACCGCGGAGGGGCTGGGGCGGCCCAGCCGGCCGGCGAGCCAGGTGCTGGTGGCCACCAGCGCGTCGAGGTCGACGCCGGTCTCGATGCCCAGGCCGTGCAGCATCCAGACCAGGTCCTCGGTGGCCAGGTTCCCGGTGGCGCTGTGGGCGTAGGGGCACCCGCCGAGCCCTCCGGCGCTGGCGTCGAAGGTGGTGACGCCCTCACCGAGCGCGGCCTCCGCGTTGGCGAGCGCCTGGCCGTAGGTGTCGTGGAAGTGCAGCGCCAGCCGGTCGAGCGGGACTCCGGCCTCGGTGAAGGCCCGCACGAGGGCGCGCACATGGCCGGCGGTCCCCACGCCGATGGTGTCGCCCAGGGAGAGCTGTCCGGCCCCGAGGTCCAGCAGCCGGGTGCCGACCCGGACCACCTGCTCGACCGGGACCGCACCCTCCCAGGGGTCCCCGAAGCACATCGAGACGTAGGCGCGCACGTCCAGGCCCTGCTGCCGGGCCCGGGCCACGACCGGCTCGAACATCGTGAACTGGTCCTCGAGGCCGCGGTTGAGGTTGCGCTGGGCGAAGGTTTCGGTGGCGCTGCCGAAGATCGCCACGTGGCGGCAGCCCAGCTCGAGCGCACGGTCCAGGCCGCGCTCGTTGGGCACCAGGACGGGCAGGTCGCGTCGGTCGGCATGGTGCAGGTCCATCCCGTCCAGGGTCCGGAGCAGGTCCTCGGCGTCGGCCAGCTGGGGGACCCAGCGGGGGTGCACGAAGCTGGTGGCCTCCACCACCGGGAGCCCGGCCGCCAGCAGCCGGGCGACCAGCTCGGCCTTCACCTCCGTGGGGACCAGGGCCGCCTCGTTCTGCAGCCCGTCCCGGGGGCCGACCTCGTAGACGGTCACCCGGTCCGGGTACCCGGCCACCGGGTAGCTGCTCGGCGTCGTACGGTTCATGGCTGCTCCTCACGCGGCTCGACGACGAACAGCCGGTCGCCGAGCGCCGCCTGGCGGCCGGCCACCGCACCGACCTCGGTGACGGTGCCTGCGAACGGCGCCGTGAGCGCCAGCTCCATCTTCATGGCCTCCATCATGCCCAGCAGCTGGCCCTCCTCCACGTGGTCACCCACGGCGACCCGGACGGCGACCACGCTGCCGGGCATCGGCGCGAGGATGGTCCCGTCTCCCGCGTGGACCGCGTGGTCGGCGAAGACGTCGGGGCGGTCGAAGAGGTGCCGCTGGCCCTCGAGGACCACCTCGACCACGTGCGGGAGCACGCAGCCGGCTGCCCGGTGGCGCACGCCGTCGAGGCTGAGGACCACGTCGAAGCGCCCGTCCGGGCCGGGCACGTGCTCGAGCTCCTCCACCCGCACGTCCCCGGCCGTGTGCGCGGTGACCGGGAGCACCTCGTCGAGCTCCACGGTGACCGGCGCCGGGGGGCCGGCGAGCCGCCAGCCGTCGGCTGCGAACGGACCCGCGCCGGTGGCCCGCGCCGCCCGGGCCGTCATCCAGGCCGCGACCAGCCGCGCGTCGCGCCGCGGGGGCGGAAGGGGCGGGGTGCGGTCCAGGTACGCGGTGTCGATGGCGGCCTCCCGGAACGCCGCACCCGCGACCAGCGCCCGGACGAAGCCGGTGTTGGTGGTCAGCCCCAGCACGGTGGTGCGGTCCAGCGCCGCCACCAGCGCCTGCCGGGCGGTCTCGCGGTCGGCACCGTGGACGATCACCTTGCCGAGCATCGGGTCGTAGGCCGCGCTGACCGGCCGGCCGCTCTCCAGGGCGGCGTCGACCCGCACCCCCTCCGGCCACCGCACCAGCGTCGGGGTGCCCGCCTGCGGCAGGAAGCCGTGGAAGGGGTCCTCGGCGTAGATGCGGGCCTCGATCGCGTGGCCGGAGAGCCGCACGTCGTCCTGGGTGAAGGGCAGCGGCTCACCCGCGGCGATCCGCAGCTGCAGGGCGACCAGGTCCACCCCCGTCACCAGCTCGGTGACCGGGTGCTCCACCTGGAGGCGGGTGTTCATCTCCAGGAAGTACGCCGCCCCGGTCGCGGTGTCGAGCAGGAACTCGACCGTGCCCGCGTTCACGTAGCCCACCTCCCGGGCCAGCGCCACCGCCGACTCGGTGACCAGCCGACGCTGGGCGTCGGTGAGGGTCGGCGCGGGGGCCTCCTCCACCACCTTCTGGTGACGCCGCTGGGTCGAGCAGTCACGCTCGAAGAGGTGCACCACGTTCCCGTGGGAGTCGCCGAGCACCTGCACCTCGATGTGCCGGCCGCGCTCGACGTACTTCTCCACCAGCAGGGTGTCGTCCCCGAAGGCCGCGGCCGCCTCGCGCCGCGCGGCCGCGACCGCCTCGTCGTGCTCCTCGGCGGTCCGCACGATCCGCATGCCCTTCCCGCCGCCCCCGGCCGCCGCCTTGACCAGGACCGGGTAGGCCGCGTCCTGGCCCGTGGGGACCACCGGCACGCCCGCCCGCACGGCGATCTCGCGGGCGGCGTCCTTGCGGCCCATCTGCTCCATGACCCGCGCCGAGGGCCCGACGAGCACGAGACCGGCGGCCTCGACCGCCTGGGCGAAGGCGGCCCGCTCGGAGAGGAACCCGTAGCCGGGGTGGACCGCCTCGGCCCCGGTGGCGACCGCGGCCGCCACGACCGCGTCGATGTCGAGGTAGGAGGGGACGGCGACAGCGACGTCGGCGGCCCGGACGTGAGGTGCGGCCCGGTCCAGCTCGGTGTGGACGGCCACGCAGCGCACCCCGAGGGCGTGCGCGGAGCGGATCACCCGCAGGGCGATCTCACCGCGGTTGGCGACCAGCAGGGTGGTGAACACCGCGCTCACATCCGGAAGATGCCGTAGGAGGGCGCCGGGCTCGGCGTCCGGGCGGCCAGCGCCAGCCCCATGCCGAGCACGCGGCGGGTGTCGGCGGGGTCGATGATCCCGTCGTCCCACAGGCGGGCGGTGGAGTAGTACGGCGAGCCCTGCAGCTCGTACTGCTCGCGGATCGGCGCCCGGAACGCCTCCTCCTCCTCAGCCGACCAGGTGCTCCCGGCGGCCTCGAGCCCGTCGCGCCGCACGGTGGCCAGCACCGACGCCGCCTGCTCGCCCCCCATCACCGAGATGCGCGCGTTGGGCCACATCCACAAGAACCGCGGGTCGTAGGCACGCCCGCACATCCCGTAGTTGCCGGCCCCGAACGACCCGCCGATGACCACGGTGAGCTTGGGCACGACGCTGCACGCGACCGCGGTGACCAGCTTGGCCCCGTCCCTCGCGATGCCACGGTTCTCGTACTCCCGGCCGACCATGAACCCGGTGATGTTCTGCAGGAAGACCAGCGGGATGCCGCGCTGGTTGCACAGCTCGATGAAGTGCGCGCCCTTGAGGCTGGACTCGCTGAACAGGATGCCGTTGTTGGCGACGATGCCGACGTCGTAGCCCCAGATCTTCGCGAACCCGGTGACCAGCGTCTCGCCGTACAGCTTCTTGAACTCGTGCATCCGGCTGCCGTCCACGATCCGGCGGATCACCTCGCGCACGTCGTACGGCGTGCGGGTGTCGGCCGGCACGACGTCGTCCAGGGTGGCGGGGTCCTCGTGCGGCTCCTCCGGAGAGGTTGCGGTGTGGACCCACACGGCAGAAGAACCGCCCTCGGAGGTGTCGTCTCGGTCCGCTCGGCGGGGTGCGTCGGGCAGCGTCGCGACGATCGACCGGACGATCGCGAGCGCGTGGGGGTCGTCCTCGGCCAGGTGGTCGACCACGCCCGAGGTCCGCGCGTGCACGTCGCCGCCGCCGAGGGCCTCCGCGGTGACCACCTCCCCCGTGGCGGCCTTCACCAGCGGCGGCCCACCGAGGAAGATCGTGCCCTGGTTGCGCACGATCACGCTCTCGTCCGACATGGCGGGCACGTAGGCGCCGCCGGCGGTGCACGACCCCATCACCGCGGCGACCTGCGGGATCTGCCGGGCCGAGAGGGTCGCCTGGTTGAAGAAGATCCGGCCGAAGTGCTCCCGGTCGGGGAAGACCTCGTCCTGCATCGGCAGGAACGCCCCTCCGGAGTCCACCAGGTACACGCAGGGCAGCCGGTTCTCCGCCGCGACCGCCTGGGCGCGCAGGTGCTTCTTGACGGTCATCGGGTAGTAGGTACCGCCCTTGACCGTCGCGTCGTTGGCCACCACCATGCACTCCCGGCCGCTGATGCGGCCGATCCCGGTGACGATGCCCGCGGACGGAACGGCGTACTCGCCGCCGTACATGTCGTAGGCCGCCAGGGCGTTGAGCTCCAGGAAGGCGCTCCCCGGGTCGAGCAGCCGCTCCACCCGGTCGCGCACCAGCAGCTTGCCCCGGGCGGTGTGCCGGGCCCGTGCGCTCTCCGAGCCGCCCTGCCGGACGACGGCCAGCCGCTCGCGCAGCTGGGCGACGAGCTCGGGCATCTGCGCGGCCATGCGCCCTCCGTCCCTCAGGTTAACGATCGCTAACC
>NZ_DAOMFK010000208.1:0-5435 GCF_035429765.1 Nocardioides sp.
GCGGCGTGCCGCGGCGGCACCGCGAGCCGGAGCACGTCGGAGCGGGTGCCGGCGTACCGCTCGGCGATGCGGCCGGTGAGCAGCGCGATCTCGGGGGCAAGCACCGGCTCCGCGCTCACCACGCGCCGCAGGGGCGCCAGCCGCCCGGGGTGGTCGGAGCGGGCGGCACGCTCCAGGACGAAGCCGTCGACGTCCTGCCCGGCGAAGCGCACCTTCACCCGGGCGCCGGGCACCGCGCCGGCCGCCATGGAGGCGGGGACGGCGTAGTCGAAGGGCCGGTCCAGGTGCGCCAGCGGGACGTCGACCAGCACCCGGGCGACCGGGTCCACCGCGGCGAGCTCGGGCGGCCCGGTGGCGCGGGGGGTCGTCCGGGACCTGCGCACCGACTCCCGCAGGTCGGGCAGCAGGGTGGGCTGCCCGGAGCGGTCGGAGGTGGCGGGAACCATGGCGGCGTTTCTACCAGCCGCGACCGACAGCCCGGCCGCGGCCTACGCCGGCCGGTCAGCCACGGACGGCGGCGCGCAGGGCGTCCGCCCGGTGCGTGCGCTCCCAGGTGAACTCCGAGAGCTCCCGCCCGAAGTGCCCGTAGGCCGCGGTCTTGGCGTAGATGGGCCGCAGCAGGTCCAGGTCGCGGATGATCGCGGCCGGGCGCAGGTCGAACACCTCGAGCACCGCCTGCTGGATCTGCTCGTCGGGGACCCGACCGGTGCCGAAGGTCTCGATGAACACCCCGACGGGGTGGGCGGTGCCGATGGCGTAGGCCACCTGCGCCTCGCACCGGCGGGCCAGCCCGGCGGCGACGACGTTCTTGGCGACCCAGCGCATGGCGTACGCCGCGGAGCGGTCGACCTTCGAGGGGTCCTTGCCGGAGAACGCCCCGCCCCCGTGGCGGGCCATCCCGCCGTAGGTGTCGATGATGATCTTGCGGCCGGTCAGGCCGGCGTCGCCCATCGGACCGCCGACCACGAACCGTCCGGTCGGGTTGACCAGCAGCCGGTAGCCGGACGAGGGGAGGTCGAAGCCGCCCAGCACCGGGTCGATCACGTGCTTCTTCACGTCCGGCTCGAGGGTGTCGGCCAGGTGCACCTCCTCGCTGTGCTGGGTGGACAGCACCACGGTGTCGATGCGCACCGGCCGGTTCTCCGCGTCGTACTCGATGGTGACCTGGGTCTTCCCGTCGGGGCGCAGGTAGGGAAGGATCCCCTCCTTGCGCACCTCGGCGAGCCGCTGGGAGAGGTGCTGGGCGATCATGATCGGCAGCGGCATCAGCTGCGGGGTGTCGTCGCAGGCGTAGCCGAACATCAGGCCCTGGTCGCCCGCGCCCTGCCGGTCGAGCACGTCGGTGGAGTGGTCGTGCCGCTCCTCGTAGGCGTCGTTCACGCCCTGGGCGATGTCGCCCGACTGCTCGCCGATGGCCACCTGGACGCCGCACGAGGCACCGTCGAAGCCCTTGTCGGAGGAGTCGTAGCCGATCTCGAGGATCTTCTCGCGGACCAGCTTGGCCACCGGGGCGTAGGCCTTGGTGGTGACCTCCCCGGCCACGACCACCAGGCCCGTGGTGATCAGCGTCTCCACCGCCACCCGGCTGGAGGGGTCGTGGTGCAGGAGGTAGTCCAGCACCGTGTCGCTGACCTGGTCGGCGATCTTGTCGGGGTGACCCTCGGTCACCGACTCCGAGGTGAAGAGGCGTCCAGCCACGTCGTTCGACTCCTGACTCGAGGGGAGGTCTGGGCGAACTCTATCCCGCGGCCACGCCCCGGCGAGAGCGTCTCAGCCGAGCCGGGCGGCGACCTGGTCCCACACGACGTGCGCCAGCGCGGCCTTCGAGCCGTGCGGCACCTCCACGGCGGCGCCGTCCGCGGCCAGGATCACCGCCTGGTTGTCCGGGCTGCCGAAGACGGCGCCCCCGGACACGTCGTTGACCACCAGCAGGTCGCACCCCTTGCGGGCCAGCTTGGCCCGGGCCAGCTCGAGGACCGAGCCGGTGGCGTCCCCGGTCTCCGCGGCGAACCCGACCACCACCTGGCCCGGCACCGACCGGTGGGCGGCCAGCTCGCGCAGGATGTCGGGGTTCTGGGTGAGCTCGAGGGGGGCCGCGGTGCCGTCGGCGCGGCGCTTGATCTTGGCGTCGCTCACGGCGGTGGGCCGGAAGTCCGCGGGCGCCGCCGCCATCACCACCGCGTCGGCGTCGGCCGCGGCGGCGAGCATCTGCTCGTGGAGCTGGGCGGTGGTCTCCACCCGGACCACACGCACGCCGCCCGGGTCCGGCAGCGACACGTTCGCGGCCACCAGGGTGACCTGCGCCCCGCGCGCGGCCGCCGCACGGGCCAGCGCCACCCCCTGGAGGCCGGAGGACCGGTTCCCGAGGAACCGCACCGGGTCGAGGTACTCGCGGGTGCCGCCGGCAGACACCACGACCCGGCGGCCGGCCAGGTCGGCCCCGCCACCGGCGGCGTCGCGGGCCAGCACCGCCTGTGCCACCTCGAAGATCTCCGCGGGCTCGGGCAGCCGCCCCTTGCCCGAGTCGGCCCCGGTGAGCCGGCCCTCGGCCGGATCGAGCACGACCACGCCCCGGGCCCGCAGGGTGGCCACGTTGGCCGCGGTCGCGGGGTGCTCCCACATCTCGGTGTGCATCGCAGGGGCCATCACGACCGGGCAGCGCGCGGTGAGCAGGGTGCTGGTGAGCAGGTCGTCGGCGAGGCCGTGGGCCGCCCTGGCGAGCAGGTCCGCGGTCGCCGGAGCGACCACCACCAGGTCCGCCGCCTGGCCGATCCGCACGTGCCGCACCTCGTGCACGTCGTCCCAGACCTCGGCGGACACCGGCTTGCCCGACAGTGCCGACCAGGTCGCGGAGCCGACGAACCGGAGGGCGGCTGCGGTGGGGACGACGGTGACGTCGTGCCCGGACTCGGTGAAGCGGCGCAGCAGCTCGCAGGCCTTGTACGCCGCGATGCCGCCGGAGACGCCGAGCACCACCCTGGCGGTCATCGGCCGGGTGCGCTCAGTCCTGGCCGGCGAACGGGTCGCCCGTCGCCCCGAACGAGGCGTCCAGCGCCGCCTGGGCGCGTGCCTCCTCCTCAGCCGCGAGCGTCGCCGGGTCGACGTCCTCGCAGGTGAGCAGGTCCGCGCTGATCTCCCGCAGCGCGATCGACAGGGGCTTCTCCTGCACGTGCGTGTCCACCAGCGGGCCGACGTACTCCAGCAGGCCCTCGCCGAGCTGGGAGTAGTAGGCGTTGATCTGCCGCGCCCGCATGGCACTGTAGAGGACCAGCTTGTACTTGCTGTCCGTCTTGGTGAGCAGGTCGTCGATCGAGGGGTTGGTCACGCCCTCGGCGGCGGGGATCGGGCCAGACACGAAGGAGCCTCACAAGTCGTCGGTGGTGGGGGCGCCCGCCGGGACAGGAGGGGGCGCGGTCATCAAGGCTACCAACTCCTCGGCGGCAGCGTGAACTTCGTGGTTGACGATCGTCACGTCGAACTCGCTCTCGGCGGCGAGCTCCTCGCGAGCGGTCTCCAGCCGGCGGGCCCGCTCCTGGGGCGTCTCGGTGCCGCGGCCCACCAGCCGCCGCTCCAGCTCCTCCCAGGAGGGCGGCTTGAGGAACACGAACAGCGCCTCGGGCATCGTGCGGCGCACCTGGCGGGCTCCCTGCAGGTCGATCTCGAGCAGCGACGGTCGGCCCTCGGCCAGCGCCTGCTCGACCGGGCCCCGCGGGGTGCCGTACTTCGCCGCACCGTGCACCACCGCCCACTCCAGCAGCTCCCCGGCCTCGACCATCGCGTCGAACTCGTGGTCGGAGACGAAGCGGTAGTGGACCCCGTCCACCTCGCCGGGCCGGGGCGGGCGGGTGGTCGCGGACACCGAGATCCATACCTCGGGGTGGGCCTCGCGGACCGCGGCGGCGACCGTGCCCTTGCCCGCCGCGGTGGGGCCGGCCAGGACGACCAGCCGCGAGCGGGTCACGACTCCCCGAACTCGCGCTCCAGCGCGGCGACCTGCTTGGTCCCCAGGCCACGGACACGGCGGCTCTCGGCGATCCCGAGCCGCTCCATCACCTGCCGGGCCCGGACCTTGCCCAGGCCGGGCATCGCCTGGAGGAGGTCGACCACGCGCATCTTGCCGATCACCTCGTTGTCCTGGCCCTCCTTGAGCACCTCGGTGATCGAGGCGCCCGAGTTCTTCAGCCGGTTCTTCACCTCGGCCCGCTCCCGTCGGGACGCGGCAGCCTTCTCCAGGGCCGCCTGGCGCTGTTCGGGGGTCAGCGGGGGAAGTGCCACGGGCTTCCTCGTCTTCTCGGGGGCGGACGCCGTCAATCTAGTAAAGGGCCTCCGGGGGCTGCAACGCGCCCCCCGGCGGTCACCGGAGCGCCGCGAGCGCCTCGTTGGTGCGGCGGGCGGCCTCCGCCAGGGCCGCGGCGTCCGGGCCGTGGCGGAGCAGCTCGCGGCTGGAGCTGGGGACCACGGTGCGCAGCGTGCTCCCGAAGAGACGGCGCAGGTCCGCGACCGTGCCGCCCTGGGCGCCGTACCCGGGGACCAGGAGCGGGCCGTTGATGGCGACGTCCTCGCCGGTGCCGCCGATCGTGGCACCGACGACGGCGCCGAAGGAGCCCATCGGCTGCTCGCCCGCGTTGAGGGCCCGCAGGTGGTCGAGCACCGTGCCGGCCACGGTCCGGCCGTCGGCGGCGCGGGCGTGCTGGACCTCCGGGCCCTCCTTGTTGGAGGTCAGCGCGAGCACGAACAGCCCCGCGTCGTGGCGCCGGGCGGTCTCCACGAACGGGCCGAGCGACCCGAACCCCAGGAACGGGCTCACCGTGATCGCGTCGGAGGCCAGCGGCGAGGCGGGGTCGAGGTAGGCGTCGGCGTAGGCCTGGCTGGTCGAGCCGATGTCGCCGCGCTTGACGTCCAGCACCACCAGCGCGCCCGCAGCCCTGGTCTCGGCCACCACCCGCTCCAGCACGGCCACGCCGCGGCTGCCGAACCGCTCGTAGAAGGCGCTCTGGGGCTTGACGGCCGCCACGTACGGCGCCAGCCCCTCGACCGCGGTCAGCGCGAACCGCTCCAGACCCGCGACCGTGTCGTCGAGGCCCCACTCGTGCAGCAGCGCGGCGTGCGGGTCGATGCCCGCGCACAGCGGCCCGCGACGGTCCATGGCGTCGCGCAGCCGTGCTCCGAAGCTCATCGCAGCCCCCTCACGATCCTGCGGGGCCACAGCGGCCCCTCGTAGACGAACGCCGTGTACGCCTGCAGCAGGGTGGCACCCGCGTCGAGCCTGGCCCGGGCGTCCTCGACCGTGCTGATCCCGCCCACCCCGACGAGCGTCAGGTCGGGGCCGACCCGGCCGCGCAGCAGCCGGAGCACCGCCAGCGCCCGGGCCGCCAGGGGCTGGCCCGACAGCCCACCGGCTCCGAGCGCGGCGACCTCGGCCGCCGGCGTCCTCA
>NZ_DAOMFK010000209.1:0-5423 GCF_035429765.1 Nocardioides sp.
CGTGCAGGCGGTGGCCTGGACCGCGCTGGCGGCCGCCGTGCGCGCGGCGCTCGACGCGCTCGAGGGCGCCGACGTGCTGGTGCACGGCTCCTTCGAGGCGCTGGACTACGCCGCCGGGCGCACCGCCGGCCGTGCGCTGTCCGCGGGGGCGGTCGCCGGGGTGCTCACCGCCCCGCTCTGGGCTCCCACCGCGGCACTGGGCGGCGGGCTGGCCCTGACGACGTACGCGCTGCTCCCGAACGGTGCGCGCCGTGAGGTGCGGGACGGCCTGACCGCGGCCGGCGCGGGTGCCATCGGAGGGCTGCAGGGCTGGGCGACCGGCCACCCCGGGGCCGTCCAGCACCTGGCCAACGGCGCCGGAGGCCTCGTGGACGGGCTGCTCCCGGTGCCCCTGCTCACCCCGTTCGGCAGGCCGGCCGGTACCGAGGACGCCGCAGCGGCACTGGCCAGGCTCTACCCCGACGACGGGACGCCCCGGGTCCGGCTCCGCCCCGACCTGCACCTGTCCGCGGCGGAGCGGCCACCGGCGGGTGTCGCCGAGCTGATGACCCGCCTGCAGGAGGCCAGCGCGTGGTCCGGGGAGACGGACTCCGAGAACAACGGGACCCTGGCCGTGCAGAGCTGGACGGGCGCGGACGGGGTACGCCGGCACGTCGTGTACCTACCCGGCACCGACGACCTGGGCACCCTGCCCTGGACGATGGACGGCGACGTGCGCGACCTGCCGACGAACCTGCGGGTGCTGGACGGCCGGCCCACCGGCTACGCGCACGGCGTCCTGCAGGCGCTGGGCGCGGCCGGCGCCGCGCCGCACGACCCGGTGCTGCTGGTCGGCCACTCCCAGGGAGGCCTGGAGGCGGCCTGGCTGGCAGCCCACTCCCCCACGGTGCACGTGGTCGGGGTGGTCACCGCCGGGTCGCCGATCGCGCTCACCGGCGACTTCCCGGCCGGGACCCAGGTGCTGGCCATGGAGCACCGCGGCGACCCGGTCCCGCTGCTGGACGGTGAGCCCAACCCGGACACCCCGGAGGAGGTGACGGTGCTCTTCGACGACCACGGCTCGGGTCTCGTGGACGACCACGACCTGGCGCACTACGTCGCCGGTGGGGCAGGCGTGGACGCCAGCGACCACCCCTCGGTGACCGCGCAGCTGGCGACCCTGCACGCCCAGGGGTTCCTCACCGGGTCGGGCGGCCCCACCGAGACCCGTGCCTTCCAGGTCACCCGGGACCGGTGAGGCTCACACCAGGTCGTGCACGAACTCCCCGAGCTGGGTGAGGTTGCGGCACTCGACCATGGGCACGACGGCCCCGTAGGCGCCGGCCGCGGAGTCGCCCGTGTCCCACAGCCGCCGGTGCTCGGGGTTGAGCCACCACGAGTGCCGGGCGGAGCCGGCCAGCTCGCGCAGCACCGGCACCGACAGGTCGCTGTAGTTCGAGCGGGCGTCGCCGAGCACCAGGAGGGACGAGCGGGGCCCCAGCGCGTCGGCGTACCGCTCGGCGAACAGGGTGAAGGCGCGCCCGTAGTTGGTGCGCCCGAACCGGGCGGCGTGCGCCGAGGCCGCCGCCAGGTCCGCCAGCACGTCGGCGACGTCGGCCCCCGGCCGGAAGTGGTCGGTCACCTCGTGGACCTGGTCGACGAAGGTGAACGCACGCACCCTGGTGAACTGGTCACGCAGGGCGAAGACCAGCAGCAGCGTGAACTGCGCGAAGCTGGCCACCGAGCCGCTCACGTCGCACAGCACCACCAGCTCGGTGCGGTGCGGACGGCGGGGGCGGTGGTGGGTGGTGAGCGGGACGCCCCCGGTCGAGACCGAGGCCCGGACGGTACGCCGGAAGTCCAGCGGTCCGCGCCGCCGGGCGTGCTGCTCCTTGGCGAGCCGGGTGGCCAGCCTGCGGGCGAGCGGGTAGATCTCGCGCCGCATCTGCTCGAGGTCGGCACGACGGGCGGCGCCGAAGTCCAGCCGGTCGATGGTGGGCCGCACGGTCACCGTGGCGACGTGCTCGGGCCCCTTCTCCTCCGCGATCCGGCGGTGCGCCTCCTCCTCCACCAGCCGCGTGAACGTGCCGACGCGGCGGCCCGCCGCGCGGCGCGCCTCCTCCTCCGGCCGGCCCTCGGCAACCAGCGCGGCGACGAGCCGCTCGACCAGATCGGTGGGGGCGACACGTTGGAGGGCGGTGTAGGCCGACCAGGACGACAGGCCCGCGCCGCGACCGGGCATGGCCCCGAACCGGCCCACCGCCTCGACCGCGAGGTCGCGCAGGTCCCGCTCCTCCCCGCCGGCCAGCGCGTCGGCCAGCGACTCCCGGAACGCCTGCAGCGCGACCGCGTTGTCCCGCACCCCGGCCGGCGCCTCCTCCCCCGACACGCGTGCGGTGGGCTCACCCACCAGCCGGGGGAAGTACAGGTCGAAGAGCGCGTCGAAGGTCGGGCGTTGGCCGGAGCGCTTCGCCACGGTGGCGGCGTACGCCTCACGCACCACCTCGCGGTCACCCCAGCCGAGCCTCCCCATCGCCGCGACCGCGTCGAGCCCCTCGGCCAGCGAGACCCGGACCCCGGCGGCCCGCAGCGCCTCCAGGAACCCCAGGTGCCGGTCGAGGAGCGCCACGGCTCAGCCCACCCGCAGCCTCAGCTCGCGCACCGCCCGGTCCTGGTCCGAGGCGTGCTTGAGCACCACCCCCAGCGTCTCGGCGACGGCGGCGTCGTCCAGGGTGCCGATCTCCAGCGCCAGCAGGGTGCGGGCCCAGTCGATGGACTCCGCGATCGAGGGCGCCTTCTTCAGCTCCAGCTCGCGGAGCCGGGCGACGACCTGGACCAGCTGCACCGCCAGGCCCTCGTCCAGGTCGGGCACCTGGGAGAGCACGATCTGCCGCTCGCGATCGAGGTCGGGGTAGTCCAGGTGCAGGTAGAGGCAGCGCCGCTTGAGCGCCTCGGACAGCTCGCGGGTCGCGTTGGAGGTGAGCACGACGTAGGGGCGCCGAACCGCGCGTACGGTACCCAGCTCGGGGATCGTCACCTGGAAGTCCGAGAGCACCTCCAGCAGCAGCCCCTCCACCTCCACGTCGGTCTTGTCGACCTCGTCGACCAGCAGCACCGTGGGCTGCTCCCGCCGGATGGCGGTCAGCAGCGGGCGGGTGAGCAGGAACTCGTCGGTGAAGATGTCGTCGTGGGTCTGCTCCCAGGACTCCGCGCCCCCGCTGGCCTGGATGCGCAGCAGCTGCTTCTTGTAGTTCCACTCGTAGAGGGCCCGGGCCTCGTCGAGTCCCTCGTAGCACTGCAGCCGGACCAGCTCGGCACCGGCCGCACGAGCCACCGCCTTCGCGAGCTCGGTCTTGCCGACACCGGCGGGGCCCTCGATGAGCAGCGGCTTCTCCAGGGCTCCCGCCAGGTAGGAGGTGGTCGCAGTGGCCGAGTCGACCAGGTAGCCGGCGGCCTCCAGCCGGCTCGTGGCCTCGCGCGGCGAGGAGAACCAGGTGCTCACCGCGTGAGCATAGGCGGTGCCCGCGGGTCGGCCCGTGGTCACCTCACGTTCGCGGCGCGTTCCAGGGCGCTCGCTAGTCTCGACGGCATGCCCTGGGCAGCTGCGGCGCGGAGACACTGGGCCCGGCCCTGGGCGCCGGTCGCGCTGGCCGTCGGCCTCGCCTGGCTGCTGCGGCTGCCCTTCCTCCAGCGGATCGCCTACCCGGACGAGGGCGGGCTGCTGCTCGTCGCCGGCGCGTGGCACGCCGGTGGCCCCGAGCTCTACGGCCGGCTCTTCGTCGACCGTCCTCCGCTGCTGCTGCTGTTCTTCCGGCTGGGCCACGAGCTCGGCGGCCTGCTCGCGGTACGCGTGCTCGGCCTGGCCGTGATCGCCCTGCTGGTCGCGGCAGCCGGCCGGGTCGGCTGGCTGATGGCCGGGAGGCGGGGCGCCACCTGGGCGGCACTGGTCGCCGCGGGGCTGACGTCCAACCCGGTCCTGGGGGCGCTCGAGGTCAACGGCGAGCTGATCGGTGCCTCGCTGGTGCTGGGCAGCGGTGCGCTCGCGCTGGACGCCGTACGCCGCGAGGACGGCCGGCGCAGTCGCCTGCTGCTGCTCGCGGCCGGCCTGCTGGCGAGCAGCGCGCCGCTGGTGAAGCAGAACCTGGTGGACGGGCTGGTCTTCGTGGGGGTGCTGGTGCTGGCCACCGCCTGGCGAGACAGGTGGGGCCTGCCCCGCACCGCCAGGGAGGTCGGGGCGCTGGGCGCCGGCGCCGTGCTCCCCGTCGTGGCGACCTGCGTCTGGGCGCTCGCGTGGGGGCCGGGGCTCGGCGTGCTGTGGGAGACCCTGGTCCAGTTCCGGCTCTCCGCGGCCGAGGTGATCGCCTCCTCCTCCTCCTCGTCCACGCAGCGCCGCCTGGTCCAGCTGCCGATGGTCGCGCTGGTCAGCGGGCTGCTGCCGGTGCTGGTGGTCGCCCTGTGGTTCGCCCGGCGCCGCCGCGACGACCCGGTGCTGGTGGCCACGGTGGCGCTGCTGCTCACCGAGGTGGCGGGAGCACTGATGGGTGGCAACTACTGGACGCACTACCTGATCGCGCTCGTGCCGGCCGCCGCGCTGCTCACCGGCCTCGCGGCGCGGGCAGGGTCGCACCCGCGGGTGATGGGCGTGACGGTGGCGGCGGTCGTGGCGTCGGCCGTGGTCGGCGGGGTCGTGGCGCTGACCCCACCGGTGACCCGGGTGAGCGCGGACGAGACGGCGGTGGCCGACTGGCTGCGCCAGGCCAGCCGGCCGGGGGACTCCGGCGCGGTCACCTACGGGCGTGCCAACATCCTCGAGAGCGCCGGGCTGCGGCCGGGCTACCGGCAGCTGTGGAGCCTGCCGGTCCGCACGCTCGACCCGCGGCTGCGCGAGCTCAGCCGCAGCGTGCGCAGCCCGCGAGGACCGGTGTGGCTGATCGAGGGGACGCCCCTGGACACCTGGGGGCTGGACCCCGGGGGCAGGGTGCAGCGCGCGGTCGAGCGTCACTACCGGGAGGTCGCCACGGTCTGCGACATCGCGGTCTACCTCAAGCGAGGCGCCACCCGGGACCTCCCCCCGGTGCCGGACTGCTCGTAGCTCACGGCCCGGCCCCAGGCCCCTGCCGGGCCACCCAGGCCCGGTAGGCGTCCACCGCGGTCGGCAGCGTCGGGAAGACGCGGTCCAGCCCGACCCGCTCGAGCAGGCCGGAGGGTTGCAGGTCCTCGGCGAGGTCCTGCTTGACCCGTGCCATCCCGAAGACGATGCCACGCTCGGCCAGCTCGTGGCGCAGCTCCTCCAGCGCGTCCACGGCGGTGATGTCGACCTCCACGTTGGCCTCCGCGTTGAGCACGAACCACCGGACCGGATGGGGGGCCCCGGCGATCGCGGTGAGGGCCCGGCGCCGGAAGTCCTCGGCGTTGGCGAAGAACAGCGGCGAGTCGTAGCGGTA
>NZ_DAOMFK010000210.1:0-5388 GCF_035429765.1 Nocardioides sp.
CCCCTGCCGCCCGGCCCGCCCTGCGCCGCGCCCAGGGCGGCCTGGCGGTGACGGCGGTGTTCTCCGCCGCCTTGGCCGCCTCGACCACCTGGGCTGCCATGACGTCCGGCCGCAGCTTGTTCGCCCGCACTCGCCTGGATCTCGGCACCGGGACGGCGGCCTGGGCGGCCGCCATCCTCGGCTGGGACTTCATCTACTACTGGAACCACCGGCTCAGCCACGAGAGCCGCTGGCTCTGGGCCGTGCACGTCGTGCACCACTCCAGCGAGCGGTACAACCTGTCGACGGCGCTGCGGCAGCCGGTCGCCGAAGGGGTCACGCTCACCGTGCCGTACGGGCTGCTCGCGCTGCTCGGCGTCCGTCCGGCCCTCATCGAGCAGGCCCGCGGCCTCAACCTGATCTACCAGTTCTGGATCCACACCGAGGCGGTCCGCCGGATCGGCTGGCTGGAGAAGGTGCTGAACACCCCCTCCCACCACCGGGTGCACCACGGCTCGAACCGGCAGTACCTGGACCGCAACCACGGCAGCATCCTCATCGTCTGGGACCGCCTCTTCGGCACCTTCGAGCCGGAGGACGAGCCGGTCGTCTACGGGCTCACCCGCAACATCCACACCTACGACCCGGTCCGGATCGCCACCCACGAGTGGCGCGACATCGCGACCGACGTCGCTTCGGCGGCGAGCTGGCGGGACCGGTGGTCGTTCCTGCTCCGCGCACCCGGGTGGGCCTACGCCCGGCGCCCGGTGTGACGACGGGGTGACGGCTCGGCCGCCGGGGCGACCGGGCCGGGACGAAACCCGGTGGCAGCCCGGGCGGGCGAGGGCAATCATGGGCAGATGACCTGGTCCGGGCTGGCAGACCGGGTCGCCGACCTGGCCCGGGCCGACGGGTTCTCCGGCCAGGTGCTGCTCCGCCGCGGGGACGCCCTCCTGGTCGAGGCCTGCTTCGGGTACGCCGAGCGCAGCCACCAGGTCCCGGTCACCGCCGGCACCCGCTTCGGGGTGGCGTCGTTCACCAAGATGTTCACCGCCTGCACGGTGGCGGGCCTGGTCGCCGAGGGCCGGCTCGCCTTCGACACCCCCGTGCGCGAGGTGCTGCCGACGTCGAACGCCCCCGCCTGGCTGCGACCTGAGGTCACCGTGCACCACCTCCTGTCGCACACGTCCGGGATCGCGGACTACCTGGAGGAGGACGAGCTGGCCGAGAGGGAGGTGGAGATCTTCCGTCCGGTGCTGCGCGGCCGCCCGATCGACGGCCTGCGCGAGGTGACGGACTTCCTCCCGCTCCTCGAGCGGGTCACGGCGCACCCCGCGCCGGCGCCGCTGGCCTACTCCAGCACCGGGTACGTCCTGCTCGGGCTGGTGATCGAGCACGTGACCGGTCGGCCCTACCGGTCCGTCGTCACCGAGCGCCTCCTGGAGCCGCTCGGCGTCCGGCTGCCCTTCCCGGCGCTGGACGAGGTGCACCCCGAGGTCGCCGTCGGCTACCTCCCACCGGGACGGCCGGGCGCGCCCCGGCGTACCAACGTCTACAGCCTGCCGCCGGTCGGCGGGCCGGACGGCGGTGCCTACCTGACCGCAGCCGAGATGGTGGGCTTCCTACGTGCCTACGCGCGCGACGAGGTCGTGCCGGGGATGCGCCAGCGGCTGCTCACGCCGGTGGCGGCGGACGACGACGGGGACGCCTACGGGTACGGCGTCTGGCTGGTCGGCTCCGGGGACACCCTCCGCATCGGCCACACCGGGTTCGACCCCGGCTTCGAGTGCCACGGCTGGCACTGGCCCGCGACCGACACCACGCTCGCGATCCTCGCCAACGACAACTTCACCCTCCAGTCGCTCTACCGCACGCTGGTCGAGCTCGTCGAGCAGCCCGGCTGACTACCCGACCGGCCCGGGGCGTGCCCTGCCCCAGGTCGCGAGCAGCTCGGCCTCCCGGTCGGGTGCGAGCCCCAGCCCCTCGACCAGCACGTCGTCGCCGGCCCAGGCCGCGGTGTCCCGGACGGTCTCCGCGAGCGGGCGGTGGCGCAGCCCGGCGGCCTCGGCCCGGACGCCGGACACGGCCAGTGACCACTCCTTCTGCCCCTCGGTCCAGAAGGGGATCTGCGCCCCGGTCACCCCCTGCGCCACCAGCCACTCGGCATCGACCCAGGTGAGTCCGGTCCCGGCCGGTGCCGGTGCCGCGGTCGCCTCGAGCAGCTCCGACCAGTGCAGCCAAGGCCGCGCGGCGTTGAAGGTCCCGGCGGTCCCGTGGGTGACCAGGTGCACGACGAAGGCGCCCAGGTCCCGCGCGTCGACGACCTGGATCGGCTGGTCGGCCGGCCCGGGCGCCAGCACCTCACCGCCACGCACCATCCGGCGCACCCACCACGGGTACCGGCCGGTGTAGTCGTCGGGCCCGATGACCAGGGTCGGCCGGACCACCGCGAGCCCCTGCTCGCCGTACGCCTGTGCCGCCGCGGCCTCGCAGGCGACCTTCAGCGGGCCGTAGGTCTCCGGGGTGACCCGGGAGACGTCGGGACCCGCCGGCGGCAGCAGCGCGGCGTCCTCGGTGGCGTCGGGGCCGGGCGGGTCGGCGTACACCGAGACCGTGGAGACCAGCAGGTGGTGCCCGCCGCGGCCGCCCAGGGCGGCGGCCAGCGAGCGGACCTGGCCGGGGTGGTAGGCGCACACGTCCACGGTGGCGTCCCACTCGCCGTCGGCGAGCACGGACAGGTCGCCGTCGCGGTCGGCGAGCAGGTGGGTGGCTGCGGGGAAGAGGTCGCTGCTGCGGCGGTGCAGCAGCGTCACCTCGTGCCCGTCGGCCAGGGCCGCTGCCACGACGTGCTTCCCGACGAACCTCGTCCCGCCGATCACCAAGAGCCGCATCGCGCCATCCAACCACCTCGTGGCCCTGCGTCGTAGGCTCGCGGCGCGAGGACGTGGGTGAGCCGGCCGGCAGGAGGGGCACGTGGGCGAGGTCCTGGTGGTGGACGGCGCGAACGTCGTCGGCGCCACCCCGGACGGCTGGTGGCGCGACCGCGCCGGCGCCGCTGCGAGGCTGCACGCCCGGCTGGTGGTGGCCGACGTGCCGGGCGACGAGATCGTCCTGGTGCTCGAGGGGCAGGCCAAGAGGGGGGTCCGGGCGGGCTGGGACCTCCACGTGCAGACCGTCCACGCGCCCCGCGACGGTGACTCCGCCATCGTGCGGGCGGCTCGCGACGCCGCGGGCCGCGGCCACCGGGTCTCGGTGGTCACCGCCGACCGGGCGCTGGCCGCGCGGGTGGCCGGGGTCGAGGCGACCGTGCGCAGCCCGTCCTGGCTCCTCGACCTGCTCTGACCCGCGGGTCGGCCGACGCGGCGTAGGCTCGAGGAGGCAGAAGGAGGCCCTGATGACCAACCAGGCGGCCCTCGACGTGCTGGGCCGGGCGACGTACCTGCGGCTGACCACCTTCCGCAAGGACGGCACACCAGTGCCCACCCCGGTGTGGCTGGCCCGGGACGGGGACTTCGTGGTGGTGACCACCTCGCCGGACTCCGGGAAGGTCAAGCGCCTGCGCCACACCACCCGGGTCCTGGTCGCGCCGTGCGACGGCCGGGGGCGGCTGAAGAAGGGTGCCCGCGAGCTGGAGGCGACGGCGGAGCTGGTCACCGATCCCGTCGAGGCGGACCGGATCGGCGGGCTGATCAAGGAGAAGTACGGCGTGGGGTTCCACCTGGTGGGGATGGCCTACCGGCTGCTCGGCAAGACCACCAGCCAGGGGGCCGGCATCCGGATCACCGTCTGAGGCCGGGCCCCGGCTCGGGAAAGCCGGTGCGGGACCATGGGTGCATGGGCGCACCGCGGGTGTTCGTGACCGGGCCGGTGTCGTGGAACACCATGGTCGACCTGGACCGCCTCCCCGACCCCAGGCCGCAGATGGTGATCGCGCGCGGACACCGAGACCGGCTGGGCGGCACCTCGGCGGGCAAGGCGCTGAACCTGGCCGACCTCGGCTGCGCGGTCACCCTGCGCACCCAGGTCGGCTCCGACGAGTACGCCGCGCGGATCCTCCGGGCGCTGCAGGTGCCCGGCGTCGCCGTGCTGGCCGAGCACGCCCACGGCCCGAGCGAGCGCCACCTCAACCTGATGGCGGCCGACGGGCGTCGGCTGTCGATCTACCTCGACCTCCCGGCGCCGGCCGCCGAGGTCCACGGCGACGCGGCACGCCGGGCCCTCGCCGACTGCGACGTGGCGGTCGTCGATCTGGCCGACTCCGCGCGACCCTGGCTCGACGAGTCCCGTCGCCTGGGGAAGCCCGTGTGGTGCGACCTGCACGACTACGACGGGGCGGCGTCCTTCCACCGGCCCTGGGTCGACGCGGCCGACGTGGTGTTCCTCAGCGACGACGCGATGGCCGCCCCGGCGCCCTTCATGCGCGCCTGCCTGGACCGGGGCGCGAGCCTGGTGGTCTGCACGCAGGGGGCCCGGGGGGCGCTGGCCGTCACCGCCCGGGGCGAGTGGCACCGACCGGCCGAGACGGTCGCCGACGTGGTGGACGTCAACGGGGCGGGGGACGCGTTCTTCGCCGGCTTCCTGGTCCGCCACCTCGCGGGCGGGAGCGTCGAGGAGTGCCTGGCCGCCGGCCACCGGCAGGCCGCCCGGGCCGTCCGGTCGCCGGGACTCGCCCCGTAGGCCCCGGTACGACGGCGGGTCCTGCTCACCCCCCCAGGTCGGCGGCCTGCCGGTCGCCGTACCCTCGACCACACCCACCCGCGACGAGACAGGAGAGGCCATGCGTGCGTTCCGCGAGGCCGTGGAGTCCAGGGACCTCGACGCGGTGCGGGCGCTGCTCGCCGACGACGTCCGGTTCACCAGTCCGGTGGCGTTCAAGCCGTACGACGGCAAGCCGATCACCGCGGCGATCCTGCACGGCGTGCTGCAGGTCTTCGAGGACTTCCGCTACGTGCGGGAGATCGTCAGCCCCGACGGCCGAGACTCCGCGCTGGTGTTCACGGCCACCGTTGACGGCAAGGAGGTCACGGGGTGCGACTTCCTGCACGTCGACGACCACGGGCTCATCGACGACCTCATGGTGATGGTCCGGCCGCTGTCGGGCGCCCAGGCGCTCGCCGCGGCGATGGGCGCACGTTTCGACCGGATCCAGCAGGAGGCGCTGGACTTCCAGGGCTCCTGACCCCGCACCTTGGCGGGTCGCTCAGGGGAGGGCGGAGTACGTCGGCCGCCCGCCCAGGATCGTCGCGGCGACCCGCATCTCCCGCAGCGTGGCGGCGGCGCCGGCCGAGTCCTCCGCCGGGGCCAGCGGGTCGGCCTCCAGCAGGACCAGGTCGCCCCGCGAGCCGACCCCGACGGTGCCGGCCCCGTCGGTGCTGGCCGCCAGCGCCTGGGCCGGGGTGAGCGACTCGG
>NZ_DAOMFK010000211.1:0-5374 GCF_035429765.1 Nocardioides sp.
GGGGCTTGCGCGGCCGACCCGGCTGCGGGCTGCCAGCCGAGGGCCGGGTCCTGCCGGAGCACCGCGGTCTGCAGGTCCCTCAGCTCCAGCGAGGGCTCCAGGCCGAGCTCCTCGTCGAGGATCTCCCGGATCCGTGCCAGCGCCGCCAGCGCGTCGGCCTGCCTGCCGGACCGGGCGAGCGCGAGGGCCCGCAGGCCCCAGAGCCGCTCTCGCAGGGGGTACGCCGCGGTCAGCGACTCCAGCTCCCCGGCCACGGTCGCGTGCTGGCCGAGGGCGAGGCCCACCACCGCCCGGTCCTCCAGCGCCAGGGTGCGCAGCTCCTCGAGCCGGGCCCGCTCCGCCACCGCCGCGTCGGCCCCCTCGAGGTCGACGTAGGGCACCCCGCGCCACAGGGCGAGGGCCTCGTCCAGCCGGGTGCCGAGCTCGGTGAGCACGTCCGGGCGCAGGTCGGGGGTGGCGAAGACCCCGGTGTGGCCCAGCCGGCGGTGGGTGTCGGCGACCACCCGGTCGAAGCGGACCGCGTCGACCTCCTCCACCCGCAGCGCGTAGCCGCCGCCGACGGTCACCAGGACCTGGGCCGGGGTGCGCGGGGCACGGTTCGGCTCCAGCGCCTTGCGCAGCCCGGCGATGTACACGTGCAGCGTGGTGGGCAGCCCGTCGGGCGGCGAGTCACCCCAGAGCAGGTCCACCAGCGCGTCGTACGACACCGGCCGGCCGGCCGACAGCGCGAGGCCGGCCACGATCGCCCGCTGCTTGCGCGTGCCGAGGTCGACGGGACCGCCGTCGGCCAGGCACAGGGTCTCGCCCAGGACGCCCACCAGCACGCACGCAGCATAGGGCCCCGGTGGCGTGGGCGGGGACCGGACGGATCGCCCCAAGTCGGGGCCAACCCGTTCCCAAGCACGACGTCGGAGCCTGGTCCCACCGAGAAGACCCCGACCAAGGAGTTCCACCATGACCAGCACCACCCTCGTCCGCAGCCAGGAGACCCCCGGTGCGGACCCGCTCTTCGCCGCCCTGCGCGAGGTCGTCCACGGCCGCCTGGTGACCCCCGGCGACCAGGACTGGGACCGCGCCCGCACGCCCTGGCTGCTCAACGTCGAGCAGCAGCCGGGCGCCGTGCTCGAGGTGGCCGACGCCCACGACGTCGTCCAGGCGGTCCGCTGGGCCCGTGCCCACGGCTGGGCCGTGGCGGCGCAGCCCACCGGCCACGCGCCCCGCGCCACCGTCGACGGGACCCTGCTGCTGAGGACCCGTGCGCTCGGCGGCATCGAGGTCGACGTCGAGCGCCGGCTGGCGACCGTCGGCGCCGGCGTGAAGTTCGGCGAGCTCTGCGCGGCCCTGGACGGCACCGGCCTGATGGCACTGGCCGGCAGCAACTCCGACCCGAGCGTCGTCGGCCTCAGCCTCGGCGGTGGCGTGAGCTGGTTCACCCGGCTGCACGGGTTCACCGCCAACAGCGTCGTCGCCTTCGACGTGGTCGACCCGGCCGGCGAGCTGGTGCACGTCACCGCCCAGACCGACCCCGAGCTGTTCTGGGCGCTCCGTGGCGGCGGGGGCGACTTCGGCATCGTCGTGCGCGCCACCCTCCGCCTCTTCGAGGCCCCCGAGATGTACGGCGGGCAGCTGCTCTGGCCGGTCGAGCACGCCCCGGCGGTGCTGCGGGCGTTCCGGGACCTGGCCCGGGTTGCCCCGCGGGAGCTGACCCTGTGGGCGCACATCCTGCACTTCCCGCCGATGGAGGAGGTGCCCGAGCCGCTGCGCGGTCGCTCGTTCGTCAACGTCGCCTCGACGTACGTCGGGTCGGCCCAGATGGCCGAGATCCTGCTGTGGTCGCTGCGGGAGGCGGCTCCGGTGGAGCTCGACCTGATGCGGCCCATCCAGCCCAGCCAGCTCAGCGAGGTGGCGGCCGAGCCGACCGACCCGATGCCCGGCATCGAGCACTCCATGCTGCTGACCGACCTCGACGACGCCGGCATCGACCGCCTGGTCACCCAGGTCGCCGACCCGGCCCGCTCCCCGCTGATGATCGTCCAGATCCGGGGGCTGGGCGGCGCGTTCGCCGAGAACTCCCCCGCGGGCGGCGCGGTGCGGCCGGTGTCCGAGCCGTTCCAGCTCTTCGCCCTCGGCATGCCGGCGGTGCCGGAGCTGGTCGAGCCGATCCACCACGCCCTGGCCGGGCTCGACGCCGCGATGGCGCCCCTGGCGAGCCGCTACCGGATGCCCAACTTCACCGGGGAGGGGCAGGAGGACGCCGCGGGGTACGACGCCGCCCGCCTGGCCCGGCTGCGGGAGCTGAAGCTGGCCCGCGACCCGGAGGGCACGATCCGCTCCAACAAGCCCGTCCTGGGCTGAGCACGATAGTCCGCCGCGAGAATCATCATTTCCGAGTCCCCCATGATGATTTGCGCGGCGGACTATCTCTGGAGGGTCAGGCGGCGGCGCGGGCCGTGGTCTCCGGGGTTCCGGAGGCCGCGGCCCGGCGGGCCTGCTGGACCATCCGGGCCTGGGCGGCGCGGCGTACCCGCGGCCCGCCCCTGACCATCTTCACCAGCAGGGCCAGCTGGGAGGGCAGGTTGCGCACCGTCGTGGTGTCCAGCCAGCCGTTGGGCGTGGACAGCCGGAAGATGCGGTGCCAGGCGGAGTAGACCTGCGGCACCAGCGGCCGCGAGACGTAGGTGAGGCCGTACTTGTCGAACAGCGCGCGGACCTTCGGCGCGACCTCGGCGTACCGGTTCGACGGCAGGTCCGGGAACAGGTGGTGCTCGATCTGGTGGGACAGGTTGCCCGACATGATGTGCACGACCTTGGAGCCGGAGATGTTGGCCGAGCCGAGCATCTGGCGCAGGTACCAGTCGCCGCGGGTCTCCCCCTCGATCGAGCGCTTCTCGAAGGTCTCCACGCCCTCGGGGAAGTGCCCGCACATGATGATCGCGTGGCTCCACACGTTGCGCATCAGGTTGGCCACGGCGTTGGCGCTGAGGGTGTGGAAGAAGGACGGGCCGGACAGCACCGGGTGGATCACGTAGTCGCGCGTGACGTTGCGGCGGATCTTGCGCAGCACCTTGCCCGCGTTCTCGCGGAACTCGGGGCTCTTGGTGGCCCCGCGCTTGAGGTTGCCGCGCAGCTCCAGGTCGTACGCCGCGATGCCGTACTCGAAGAAGAGCATGTTGACGAAGTTCCACAGCGGCTGGCCCAGGTGCAGGGGCTCCCAGGGCTGGTCCTCGTCGACCCGCATGATGCCGTACCCGAGGTCGTTGTCCTTGCCGATGACGTTGGTGTAGGTGTGGTGCAGCTCGTTGTGCGAGTGCTTCCACTGCTCCGCGGGGGTGACGTTGTCCCACTCCCACGTGGTCGAGTGGATCTTCGGGTCGCGCATCCAGTCCCACTGGCCGTGCAGGACGTTGTGCCCGATCTCCATGTTCTCCAGGATCTTGGCGACCCCGAGCCCGGCGGTCCCGGCCACCCACGCGGGCGGGAACAGCGAGAACAGCAGCACGGCGCGGGAGCCCAGCTCCAGGTAGCGCTGGGTGGTGATGACCCTCCGGATGTACGCCGCGTCGGAGGCGCCGCGAGAGTCGAGCACCTCCTGGCGGATCGCGTCGAGCTCGCGGCCCAGCTCCTCGATGTCCTCGGGGGTCAGGTGTGCGACGGGGTTGTTCGGCTTCTTCTGGATCGCAGTCAAGGCCGGGCCTTTCAGTGGTCGATGTGGCAGTCCCCGGCCGCGGCCGAGATGCAGGTCTGGATGGCCACCCCGTCCCCGGGGGCGGCGGTGGTGACGGCGCCGTTGCGCAGGTCGCGCACGGCGCCCTCGCGCAGCGGGAGCACGCAGCCGAAGCAGATGCCCATCCGGCAGCCGCTGGGCATGAGCACCCCGGCGGCCTCCGCCGCATCGAGGATCGGGGTCGCGCCGTCGGCCGTGACGACGGTGCCGGAGCCGGTGAAGTGCACCGAGCCGCCCGCACCGGGCTCCACGTAGGAGACGCGGAAGCGTTCGGTGCACAGCTCGAGGCCTGCCTCGGCGTGGTGGGCCTCGAGGGCGTCGAGCAGGCCGGCCGGCCCGCAGGCGAAGGTGGTGCGGTGGGCCAGGTCCGGGACCAGTGCTTCCAGGTCGGCGAGGTCGAGCAGGCCGTGCTGGTCGTCGTAGCGGGCCACCAGCCGGATCGCCCCGGCCTCGGCCAGCGCCTCGAGGTCGGAGACGAAGATGGAGTCCGGCCGGCTGGGCGCGACGTGCAGGACCACCAGGTCGTACGCCGCGCTGCGGGGCAGCCGCAGCACCCCGCTGTCGGTCACCGGGAAGAGGTTGCGCAGGATCCCGACCACCGGGGTGATGCCTGAGCCCGCGGTGACGAACAGGAACCTGCCACCCCCCGGGGGCAGCACGAACTCGCCGGCGGCCTGCTCGAGGTGGACCAGCGTTCCCGGGCGCGCCTCGCGGACCAGGTACCCGCTCACGAGCCCGTCAGGGACGGCTTTCACGGTGATCGCGATGTGGCCGTCCGGACGCGGTCCGTGGGTGAGCGAGTAGGCGCGCCACTGGCGCACGCCGTCGACCTCGACTCCGATGCGGACGTACTGCCCGGGCACGTGCCCCGCCCAGTCGGCGCCCGGCCGGATCACCACGGTCGCGGCGTCGCGCGTCTCGGGCCGCACCTCCACGATGCGGCCGCGCAGCTCGGCGCCCGCGCGCAGCGGCGCGAACAGGTCCAGGTAGTCCCCGGGCAGCAGCGGGGTGGTGGCTGCCTCGGCCAGCCGGAGCAGGCGACGGCGCAGCGCAGCCCCGGCGGCGTGCTCGGCAGTCGTCGTCACAACACCACTGTGCCTGAGTGGAGGGTGTAAATTCCTGTGCATGGCGTGTGAATCCGTCCCCACTTCTTGTTCGCGATGGACAAACCATGGCCGGCCGTGAGCCGCCCGTCACACCACCGCCCGCCAGCGGCACCGCCCTGCGCCTGGACCCGGCCCTGACCGACCTGCTCCGCGAGCAGCTGCGCGGGGTCGCCGGGCACACGATCCGGGCGATCATGGACGAGGTGCCCGAGTACGCCGACGCGCTCAGCGGCTCCCTCGGGGCCAACATCGAGAACGCCGTGCAGATGGCGCTGGCCGGCTTCCTCCGGCTGGCCTCGCGCGGCCGATCGGTGGACCCGGGAACCCCGTTGTCGCCGGCCCTGGAGGGTGCCTACGCACTCGGGCGCGGCGAGGCCCGCAACGGCCGGTCCGCCGACGCCCTGCTGGCGGCGTACCGGGTGGGGGCCCGGGTCTCGTGGCGGGAGCTGTCGGCGACCGCGGTCGCCAGCGGGGTGTCCGCGGCCACGCTGGCGGCCTTCGCCGAGCTGGTCTTCGCCTACATCGACGAGCTCTCGGCGGCCAG
>NZ_DAOMFK010000212.1:0-5369 GCF_035429765.1 Nocardioides sp.
TGGCCGGTCGGGCTGCTCGGCGGCGGGCTGGACGGCGGTGCGCTCTGGGAGGACGGCGGCGGCTTGCGCGTGCCGGTCGGCCTCGGGGGCGGCACGTACGGCGCGTGGCCGGACGAGGGCGCGTCGCCGTCGACGTACGCGGGCTCGGGGAACTGCTCGACCGGCAGCCCCTCCATGTCGCGACTCATCACCGCCGTCCAGGTGCGCGCGGGGTAGTCGGCGCCGAAGTACGACGGCAGCCAGCCGTCGAGCTGGTCGTCGCCGTCCCCCCGGACGTACATGACGGCCGTGGCCAGCTGCGGGGTGTAGCCCACGAACCAGGCCGACGACACCTGGTCCTTGTCGTTGGTGGCCGTCCCGGTCTTGCCCGCCGCCGGCCGCCCCAGCGCGAGGGCCGCGGTGCCCGTCCCGTTCTGGACGACCTGCTGCATGGCGTAGGAGACGTCGGCGGCGATGTCCTCGTCCAGCACCGAGCGCGTCGGTGACTTGAACGTGTAGGACGTCTCGCCGGTGCGGTCCTCCACCTTCTCGATGACGTGGACCTGGGCCCGCTCCCCGCCCGCTGCGACGGTCGCGTAGGCGTTGGCCATGTTCACCGGGCTGATCCGGGCCTTGCCCAGGGTGATCAGCCCGTCCGCCTCGAGGTCCCGGCTCCGGTCGGGGATCCCCGGGTACTTCTGGCTGGGCTTCGCAGGCGGGATGCCCAGCCGGTTCGCCATCTGCAGGATCTTCGCCGGGCCGTCGTCCATGCTCGCGGACATGTCGACGAAGGCGGTGTTGATCGACTCCTCGAGGGCGGTCACCGCGCTGACCGCGGAGCCGTAGTCGTTGCCGAGCCCGTCGCTGCCCGAGCCCTCGTTGCGCACCTGCAGGCCGTCGGGGAACTCGTACGGCGAGTTCCCCTCGAAGGTGTCCTTGAGGGAGAAGCCGTCCTCGAGGGCGGCCGCGAGCGTGACCGGCTTGAAGGTGGAGCCGACCATGCCGCCGGCCACGGCCCAGTTGATCTGCGAGTCCAGGTAGTCCTGGCCGGCGTAGAACCCGCGCAGCGCGCCGGTGGCGGGCTCCACCGAGGCGACACCGATGTGCAGCTGCTTGTCGCCGAAGCCCTCCGGCTTGGCCTCGCTCACCCCCTGACCCGCGGCCGCCATCGCCTCGGGGGTGAAGGTCGTGGTGACCCGCAGCCCCCCGCCGTCGATCTGCTCGTCGCTGTAGCCGAGGGCGTGCAGCTCGTCACGGACCAGCTTCAGCATGTGGCCCTTCTGCCCGCCGTACTGGCTGGTGGCCTCGATCCGGGGGAACGCCGGCAGGCGGCGCGACGCCCGGTCCGCCTGCTCCTGGCTGATGTCGCCGGCCTCGGCCATGCCCGACAGGACGTAGCGGTAGCGGGCGAGCAGCTCCTGGCGCGCCTCCTTGCCGTTGGCCGGGTCGAGCGCGGTGGGGCTGTTCAGCACGCTGGCGAGCACCGCGCTCTGCTTGAGGGTCAGCTCCCCGGCCGGGTGGTCGAAGTAGGCGTTGGCCGCTGCCTGGACGCCGTACGCCCCGCGGCCGAAGTAGATCGTGTTGAGGTAGCCCTCGAGGATCTGCTGCTTGCTCTGCTCGCGCTGGATCTTCAGCGAGAGCACCGCCTCCTTGAGCTTGCGCTGCAGACTGCGCTCGCTGGTGAGGTAGAGGATCTTCACGTACTGCTGGGTGATCGTGGAGGCACCCTGGGTGGCGCCGCCGGAGGCGTTGTTGAAGGCCGCCCGCAGGATCCCTCGTGGGTCGATGCCCCGGTTGGTCCAGAACGTCCGGTCCTCCGCGGAGATCACCGCGTCCTGCAGGGTCTGGGGCATCTCGTCCAGGCTGATCGACTCGCGCTCCTGGGTGGCGAAGGAGCCGAGCTCGGTGCTGCCGTCGGCGTAGTAGATCTTGGTGGTCTGGGTCAGGAAGTCGGCGTTCGGGTCGGGCATCTCGGTCGTCCGGTAGACGTAGACGAACGCCCCGACGCCCATCAGCACCGCCACGAGCCCGACGATGAGGCCCCACTTCGCCACCGAGAGGAGCCGGCGCCGGGTGCTCCGGGGTGCCTTGGACCTGGTCACGGCCTTGCCGGGGGCCCTGCGCTTGGCGCTCACGTGTGCATGTCTCCGGGTGGTGCGGGGGCGGACGGACCATCCGAGGGTACGGGGCCCCCGCGAAGGGTCACCAATCCGCTCAGGCGCCTCTCAGGTAGCCGGTCGCTGGCTATGGTGGACGACACTCTCCCGGCCCCCTCGTGCAAAGACTGGTGATCCCCCGTTGTCCGGCTACTGGCTCGACCTCGGCCTGGTGGCGGTCCTGGTGCTTCTCAACGCGGCCTTCGCCGGCAGCGAGATGGCCCTGGTGTCGCTGCGTGAGGGCCAGCTCAAGCAGCTCGAGAAGGAGGGCGGGGCCAGGCCCCGCCGCCTGGTGCGGCTGGTCCGCGACCCCAACCGGTTCCTGGGCACGATCCAGATCGGGATCACCCTCGCCGGGTTCCTCGCCTCCGCCACCGCCGCGGTGTCGCTGGCCGAGCCGCTGGTCCCCTCCCTGTCGTTCCTGGGCCGGGCCGCCGAGACCGTGGCCGTCGCGACCGTCACCGTGCTGCTCACCTTCGTCACCCTGGTGGTCGGCGAGCTGGCCCCCAAGCGGCTCGCCATGCAACGGGCGCTGCCCTGGGCGCTCTTCGTGGCGAGACCGCTGGACCTGCTGGCCACCCTCAGCCGACCCGTGGTGGCCATGCTCGGCTCGGCCACCAACGTGCTGGTCCGCCTGCTCGGGGGCCGTCTCGAGGCCGAGCCGGAGGACATCAGCCCTGAGGAGCTGCGCGACCTCGTGGCCAGCCAACGGGTGCTGGCGCCGTTCCAGCGCGAGATCATCTCGGGCGCCTTCGAGATCCGGGAGCGGACCCTGCGCGAGGTGCTCGTGCCGCGCGGGTCGGTGGTCCGGGTCTCCGCCTCCATGAGCCTCGAGCAGGCCCGCCGGACGCTGGTGGAGTCCGGGCACTCCCGGGTCCCCGTGGTCGAGGGCCAGGAGTTCGACCAGGTGGTGGGCGTGGTGCACTGGGCCTCGGTGGCCGCCGGCGGACCCGGGCGGGTCGCCGAAGTCGCCGCGCCGGTGCTGCACCTTCCGGACACGCTGCCGCTGCTCGGCGCTCTGCGGCAGTTCCAGGACCAGCGCCAGCAGCTGGCCATCGTGGTCGACGAGCACGGCTCGGCCGACGGCATCGTCACCTTGGAGGACATCCTGGAGGAGATCGTCGGGGAGATCTACGACGAGACCGACCGCGACGTACGAGCCTCGGAGCGGAGCGCGGACGGCAGCCTCCTCGTGCCCGGCACCTTCCCGCTCCACGACCTCCCCGACATCGGGGTCGAGATGGACCTCCCCCCGACCTCGGACTACACCACGGTGGCCGGTCTGGTGCTCGCGCGCCTGGGACGCATCCCGCGGGAGGCCGGGGACGTCGTCGCGCTCGACGACGCGTGGCGGGCGGAGGTGCTGGCGGTGTCCGGCCACGCCGTCACCCGGGTCCGGCTCGTCCGGGGTGCCGCGGACCGCGACCCGCCGGTGTGACGCATCGCCGATTCGCGTCGACAGGATATATCGCTACGATAGGTTGCATGGCACGTCGTGGTGAGACCATCGAGCTGGCGGTCCTCGGACTGCTGCACGAGGGTCCGATGCACGGCTACGAGCTGCGCAAGCGGCTCAACCTGATGCTGGGGTGGGGACGGGTGCTGTCCTACGGCTCGCTCTACCCCGCGCTGAAGAAGATGATGCGCTCCGCGCTGATCGAGGAGACCTCGTCCACGCTGACGGCCGTCACCCGCCGCCCCAAGATCGTCTACGCGCTGACCCCGGCGGGTCACCGCGAGTTCGAGCGGCTGATGGCGGAGGTCGGGCCCACCGCGTGGGAGGACGACAACTTCGACGTACGGTTCGCCTTCTTCAGCCGCACAGACATGGAGATCCGGCTGCGCGTGCTGGAGGGTCGTCGGACCCGCCTGCAGGAGCGGCTGGACCGGGTCCAGACCCAGCTCTCCATGACCCAGAAGGAGGTCGACCGCTACGCCGCCGAGCTGCAGCGCCACGGAGTGGAGTCCGTGGAGCGCGAGGTGCGCTGGCTGTCCGACCTGATCAACGCCGAACGTGACCAGGAGGACGCGGCCCGGCGTACGCCGGGGCCGGTCTGAACGGTCCGCACAGCACAGAAGATCCGATGGTGACAGAAGAGGAGAGCCCGATGGGTTCGGTTCGAGTGGCAATCGTGGGGGTGGGCAACTGCGCCACCTCCCTCATCCAGGGCGTCCAGTACTACCAAAACGCCGACCCGCAGGCCAGCGTGCCGGGTCTCATGCACGTCACCTTCGGTGACTACCACGTCGGCGACGTCGAGTTCGTCGCCGCCTTCGACGTGGACGCGAAGAAGGTCGGCTTCGACCTGGCCGAGGCGACCACCGCCTCGGAGAACAACACCATCAAGATCTGTGACGTGCCCCCGACCGGGGTCACCGTGCAGCGCGGCCACACGCTGGACGGCCTGGGCAAGTACTACCGGATGACCATCGAGGAGTCCGACGCCGAGCCGGTCGACGTCGTGGCCACCCTCAAGGAGGCCCGGGCCGACGTGCTGGTGTCCTACCTGCCGGTGGGCTCGGAGCAGGCCGACAAGTTCTACGCCCAGTGCGCGATCGACGCCGGCGTCGCCTTCGTCAACGCGCTCCCCGTCTTCATCGCCTCCGACCCGGAGTGGGCCAAGAAGTTCGAGGACGCCGGGCTGCCGATCATCGGCGACGACATCAAGTCCCAGGTGGGCGCCACCATCACCCACCGCGTGATGGCCAAGCTGTTCGAGGACCGGGGCGTGGTGCTGGACCGGACCTACCAGCTCAACGTCGGCGGCAACATGGACTTCAAGAACATGCTCGAGCGTGAGCGGCTGGAGTCCAAGAAGATCTCCAAGACCCAGTCGGTCACCTCGAACCTCCAGCACGATCTGGGGGCGCGCAACGTGCACATCGGTCCCTCCGACTACGTGCAGTGGCTCGACGACCGCAAGTGGGCCTACGTCCGCCTCGAGGGGCGCGCGTTCGGGGACGTCCCGCTGAACATGGAGTACAAGCTCGAGGTCTGGGACTCCCCCAACTCCGCCGGCATCATCATCGACGCCATCCGCGCCGCCAAGATCGCCAAGGACCGCGGAATGGGTGGCCCGGTGCTGGCGGCCTCGTCGTACCTGATGAAGTCCCCGCCGGTGCAGCTGCCCGACGAGGAAGGCCGTCGGCGCGTGGAGGCGTTCATCCGCGGCGAGGAGTGACTCGCGCCCCGCGCCCCGTTGACTCGCGCCCCGCGCCCCGTTGACTCGCGCC
>NZ_DAOMFK010000213.1:0-5332 GCF_035429765.1 Nocardioides sp.
CAGGACTGCAGCGACCAGGGGGACGACCACCCGCTGCTGGGGCTCGAGCGGCGCGGGCGCGAGCAGCCCCACCTCTGCCAGCGAGGCGAGGTCGCCGGGAGGGGGGACGCCGAGCGCCCGGGCACCCTCGTCGCACACCGTCTGGCTCACGGGACCCAGCCCCGCCACCAGCCCGAGCACCTGACGGAGCGGGTCGGGCACGAGCGGCAGGACGTTGGCCTGGACCCAGACCGCCGGCGCCGCCCCGGGCCGGGCCGGATCGGGAGCCGGGCCGCGAACCGTCCGGGACGCGCGCACGAGCTCGTCGGCCACCAGGTGGACCAGCGCCGGCCAGCCGGAGGTGAGGGTGTGGACGCGGACCGCCGCCTCGGGGTCGTGCACGGCGTACTCGTCGGCAAGCAGGCGCTGCACGGCGTACCGGTCCAGGGCGAGGTCGCGGGGGCCACGCTGGTGGACCTGGCCGCCCAGCGCACGGCGTACCGGTCCCGTCAGGGGGGTCCTCGAGGTGAGGACGAACCCGACCTCGGCCGGCAGCGCCGCCAGCCTCTCCACCAGCCGGAGCTGCTCGTCCACCGCCAGTGCGTCGAGGTCGTCGACGCCAACCACGGTCGCGCCGGTCAGGTCGCACTCCAGCGCGTCGCGGGCCGAGCACCGGAGCCCGTCGTCGGGCACCTCGGTGCCCAGCACCGTCGTTCGGCCGTACCCGGGCGCCGCCACGACGAGGAGACGGCGGCAGGGTCTGGTGCGCTCGGGGGCCATGCGGGTGAGGAGCCGCGCACGGCCGCGGGGATACCGGGCACGGCCGCTGATCCGGTGCTGATCCTGTGCTGACGCGGGCGGCGCACGGTGTGCGGGTCCCGACGACCGCGGGACACCACCACCGGCGGCCGACCGACCGCCCCCATCAAGGAGACACGCCATGACCATCCGCACTCGCACCGCTCCGCTCCTCGGCGCCGCAGCCCTGGCCGCGCTGGGCACCACCCTGGCGACCGTCGCCCCGACGAGCGCCACCGTCCTGGACACCGACCGACCGCGGGTCACCGCCAAGCACCACGACTTCGGGAAGCACTGGGTCGTCAACGCGCCGGTGAACGGGGGCTACGTGAAGTGGGACCTCACCCAGGGGGTCACAACGCCCATCGTGAGCGGGTACCACTACCTGACCGACAAGGAGTGCGGGCGGGTCCAGGTGCAGTTCTACGACGACGACCACGACCTGCTCGGAACCCGCTACTCCTCGGCGCACTGCGCGCCCGGCAACGGCAAGACGCAGTGGTGGGTGGAGATCGACGACTTCTCCAGCACCCTCGTCACCCACGTCCACGTGAGCGTGCAGGAGAAGAACTCCGACGGGTCGTTCACGACGCTGAAGACCAAGACCGCGGACTTCGACTGAGGCCCCTTGGCCGGCGCCGGGCCGTCCCGGCGCCGGCTCCGGGGCGCGCGGACGCAGATCCCCCGGACGCTTGTCCGCGGCGGTTACCTTGGTGGCCATGCTGCGCACGCTGCTGGTCGCGATCCTGGTCGCCGTGCTCCTCGCCTTCGCACATCCTGTCGCCCACGCGGTGGCCACCAGCACCGGCGACCCACGGTGGGTCTTCTACACCAAGGACACGACGCGGTACTCCTCGACCTGGTACGCCGGGAAGCACCGCAAGATGGTGCCGTTCGGGTGCACCCGCGCGCCGTACTACGACCCCGACCCCAGGTGCACCAAGGGTCGCGGCTTCCACCACGGCCTGGACCTCGCCATGCGGTGCGGCACCCGGCTCTTCGCGGGACGCAACGGCTGGGTCGTCTCGAACGACGCCCTGGGGCCGGCGTACGGGGAGAACCCGCTGCTGATCCGCAACTACCGAGTCGGCCGGGACTTCCTGCTGGCCCACACCCGCACGGTGTTCGTCGAGCCGGGTGACCGCGTCACCCGGGGGATGCTGGTGGCCAGGGCCTCCGACTCCGGGGCCCCGGACGGCTGCCACCTGCACTTCGAGGTTCGTACGGCCGCCGGCGGGCTGGACACCGCGATGCGACCGCTGGCGTACCTCGACCTCTCCACGTGACCCGTCACAAATGGCACAGTCGCGGGCCGGTCTCGCGCACCATTTGTGACGGGTCAGCGGACCATTGTGACGGGTCAGCGGTGGAGCGGACCGTGCTCCACGCAGTCGGCGGTCCAGCCGCGCGGGGTGACCTGCACCTTCATCCGCCGCCGGCAGGCGCCGCAGTAGCGCGGCGGCTCGAGCTGCAGCCGGCGGACGCACCCCGAGTGGTCCCCCGCGTCGAGCGGCTCGCCGCAGAGCCCGCAGAACGTCGTACGGACGGTGGACCCGTCTCCACCCTCCGTATGACGGTGCGCCACCGGGTCGCTCACAGCGTCTTCGCCAGCTCCTTGATCGGCATCTTGAGCTCGGAGAGGAGGGCCAGGTCCTCCTCCGCGTCGCGGCCCAGCGTGGTCAGGTAGTTCCCGACGATGACCGCGTTGACACCCCCGAGCAGGCCCTCACGGGTGCCCAGGTCGCCGAGGGTGAGCTCGCGGCCGCCGGCGTACCGCAGCAGCGTGCGCGGCATCGCCAGCCGGAACGCCGCGATCGCCCGCAGCGCGTCGGCCGACGACATCACCGGCAGGTCGCCGAAGGGGGTGCCGGGACGGGGGTTGAGGAAGTTCAGCGGCACCTCGTCGGGCCCGAGCTCGGCCAGCTGTGCGGCCAGCTCCGCGCGCTGCTCCAGCGTCTCCCCCATGCCGACCAGGCCGCCGCAGCACAGCTCCATGCCGGACGCGCGGACCATCTCGCAGGTGTCCCAACGCTCCTCCCAGGAGTGCGTGGTGACCACGGAGGGGAAGTAGGAGCGGGCCGCCTCGAGGTTGTGGTTGTAGCGGTGGATGCCCATCGCGCGCAGCTCGTCGACCTGCTCCTGGGTGAGCATGCCGAGCGAGGCGGCGACGTTGATCTCGACCGCCTCGTGGATCGCCCTCACGCCGTCGCGCACCTGCGCCATCAGCCGCTCGTCGGGACCGCGCACGGCGGCGACGATGCAGAACTCGGTCGCCCCGGTCGCCGCGGTCTCCTCCGCGGCCTTGACCAGCTGCGGGACGTCCAGCCACACCGAGCGCACCGGCGAGGTGAACTGGCCGGACTGGCTGCAGAAGTGGCAGTCCTCGGGGCAGCCGCCGGTCTTGAGCGAGACGATCCCCTCGACCTCCACGTCCGGGCCGCAGTGCGCCAGACGTACGGCGTGGGCCAGCTCGAGCAGCTCGGGGATCCGGTCGTCGGGGAGCTGCAGCACCTCCACCAGCTCGTCGTAGGACAGGCCCTCGCCCCTCTCGAGCACCTTCAGCCGGGCGCGCTCCACGATGTCAGTCACGGGCCTAAGGTAGTCGCGGCAGGGGTCCACCGACAGGCCGGGTCGGGTGGTGGACCGGCGGGGGCCCCTAGACTGCACGCGTCATGAGCCACCCCCTCGACGGGGCGGCCGCACTGCTGGCCTTCGACCGCGAGCACCTGTGGCACCCCTACACCTCGATGACCGAGCCGACGCCCACCCGGCTGGTCGTCGGCGCCGAGGGCACGCGGCTGCTGCTGGCCGACGGCCGCGAGGTGGTCGACGCGATGTCGTCGTGGTGGGCGGCGATCCACGGCTACCGGCACCCCGCCCTGGACGCGGCCCTCGCCCGGCAGGCCGGCGAGTTCGCGCACGTGATGTTCGGCGGGCTCACCCACGAGCCGGCGGTGCGGCTGGCGCACCGACTGGTCGACCTGGCCCCCGAGGGGCTGGACCGGGTGTTCCTCGCCGACTCCGGGTCGGTGAGCGTGGAGGTGGCGCTGAAGATGGTGCTGCAGTACCAGCGCGGCGTCGGCCGCCCCGAGCGGACCCGGCTGCTCACGGTGCTGGGCGGCTACCACGGGGACACCTTCGGCTGCATGAGCGTGTGCGACCCCGTCGGCGGGATGCACTCGATGTTCACCGGGGTGCTGCCGCGCCAGGTGTTCGCCCCCCGCCCGCCCGCCGACGCGGCCGAAGTGGGCGCCTGGGCCGGCCAGGTCGCCGCGCTCGCCGAGCAGCACGCGGACGAGCTCGCCGCGATCGTGGTCGAGCCGCTGCTGCAGGGTGCGGGCGGGATGCACGTCTACCCCGCCGAGTGCGTGCGGGTGCTGCGGGAGGTCGCCGACCGGCACGGGCTGCTGCTGGTCCTCGACGAGATCGCCACCGGCTTCGGCCGGACCGGCACCATGTTCGCCGCAGAGGCGGCGGGCGTCTCCCCCGACGTGATGTGCGTCGGGAAGGCGCTCACCGGCGGCTACCTCACCCTGGCGGCTGCGCTGTGCACCTCGCGCGTGGCGCACGGGGTGTCGGCCTCGGAGTCCGGGGTGCTGATGCACGGCCCGACGTACATGGCCAACCCGCTGGCCTGCGCGGTCGCCCTGGCGAGCCTCGACCTGCTGGAGTCCTCGGGCTGGCAGGAGCAGGTACGCCGGGTGCACGCCGGCCTGGACGCGGGACTGTCGCCGTGCCGCGGGCTGCCCGGCGTGGTGGACGTGCGCACGCTGGGCGCCGTCGGGGTGGTGCAGCTGGACCACCCGGTGGACGTCGCGGCGGCGACGGACGCGGCCCTGGCCCGGGGGGTGTGGATCCGGCCGTTCCGCGACCTGGTGTACACCATGCCGCCGTACGTGACCACCGACGCCGACGTCGCCGCCATCGGCGCGGCGATCCGGGCAGCGGTGGCGGTGGCGTGATGACGGCCGGCTGGGACGACTGGCTCTCGGAGCAGGCGCGGGACCGTGAGGCAGCCGGGCTGCGGCGTACCCTCCACCCGCGGGCGGCCCACGAAGCCCTCCTCGACCTCGCCGGCAACGACTACCTCGGCCTGGCCCGGCATCCCGACGTGACCGCCGCGGCGGCCGCGGCAGCAGACGAGTGGGGCGCCGGCGCGGGCGCCTCCCGGCTGGTGACCGGCACGACCCTGCTGCACGCCGATCTCGAGGCCGAGCTCGCCGACTTCCTCGATCAGCCGGCGGCGCTGGTGCTCTCGACCGGCTACCACGCCAACCTGTCGGTCGTCACCGCGCTGGCCGACCGCGGGGCGCTCGTCGTGTCGGACGCGCACATCCACGCCTCGCTGGTCGACGCGGCGCGGCTCTCCCGGGCGGACGTGGCGGTCGTCCCGCACAGCGACGTCGCGGCGGTGGAGCGGGCGCTCGACTCCGCCGGCGGTCGCCGGGCCCTGGTGCTCGCCGAGTCGGTCTACTCCGTGCTCGGCGACCACGCGCCGCTGTCCGCGCTCGCCGAGGTCTGCGGGGCGCGGGGCGCGCTGCTGCTGGTCGACGAG
>NZ_DAOMFK010000214.1:0-5324 GCF_035429765.1 Nocardioides sp.
CCACCAAGCTCTACGGCTCGATGAGCGACTGGCCCAACGACACGTTCCTGTCCGCCCGCAACATCCGTCGGGCCTGCGACGCCTCGTTGCGGCGTCTGCAGACCGACTACATCGACCTCTACCAGATGCACCACGTCGACCGGTCCACCCCGTGGGAGGAGATCTGGGAGGCTTTCGAGGTCCTCCGCACGCAGGGCAAGGTGCTCTACTTCGGCTCCTCCAACCACGCCGGCTGGCACATCGCCCAGGGGATGGAGGCGGCCCGGCGAGGCGGCCGGTTCGGCCTGGTCAGCGAGCAGTCGATCTACAACCTGCTCAAGCGCGAGGTCGAGCTCGAGGTGCTGCCCGCGTGCCAGGGCTACGGACTGGGCGTCATCCCGTGGTCACCGCTCAACGGCGGGCTGCTCGGCGGCATCATCCGCAAGACCGAGCAGGGCAAGCGTCGGCTCTCCGGGCGGGCCAAGGACGATCTTCGGAAGAACCGGCGGGCCATCAAGGCGTGGGAGGACTTCTGCGAGGAGCTGGGCGAGCAGCCGGCCGACGTCGGCCTGGCGTGGCTGCTGCACCAGGAGGCCGTGACCGCGCCGATCATCGGGCCGCGCACGATGGCGCAGCTCGACGGGTCGCTGCGCGCCACCGAGATCCGGCTGGCGGGCGACGCGCTGGCCCGGCTCGACGAGATCTTCCCCGGCCCGGGCGGTCCGGCGCCCGAGGCCTACGCCTGGTAGGCCGGGAGGATGGGCACCCCCGCGACCGACCTGCTGGTCGACGCGTTCGGTCGGGTCCGCGAGACCGTCCACGACACCGTCGAGGGGCTGGGCCGGCGCGAGCTGACCTACCGCGTGGACGAGCAGGCGAACACGATCTGCTGGCTGGTGTGGCACCTGACGAGGATCCAGGACGACCACATCGCCGGCGTGGCAGGGACCGAGCAGGTCTGGCTGTCGGAGGGCTGGGTGGAGCGGTTCGCCCTGCCGTTGGAGCGGCACGACCACGGCTACGGCCACAGCAGCGAGCAGGTCGCCTCTGTCGACGTCGACGCCGACCTGCTGCTGGGCTACCACGATGCCGTCCACGCCCGGGTGGTCGAGTACCTGCAGACGCTGAGCGACGACGACCTGCCTCGTGTCGTGGACCGGAGCTGGACCCCGCCCGTCACGCTTGCGGTGCGGCTGGTCAGCGTGGCCGACGACTCGGCCCAGCACGCGGGTCAGGCCGCGTTCGTCCGCGGCATCGTGAATCGCGCGCACGAGTAGCACTCGACCAGCCGCTCGCGCAGGCTACTGGTGCGTACGACGCGCCTGGTACGTCGTACGCACCAGTAGTCTCCCCGCGGCCTGCGTCAGACCACCCTGAACTCCACAGTCCGGGTGCCCAGGTCGGCCTTCACGAGCCGGACCCGGACCTCCTCGCCCAGCGGCAGCCGGTGCGCACCGGTGACCGAGGCCTCGACGGCCGGTTCCTGGATCGTGACCTCGCCGCGGCGCTCGTCCTTCGGGTCGACGTCCACCACCACCGCGTCGAAGACGGCGCCGACGCGGTGCTGGAGGATGCCGGTCTCCACCAGGTTGAGGATCGCGTTCTCGTACTGGTTGGCCCGACGGGTCGACTCGCGCATCTCCTCAGGGAGACGGTCGAGGCTCGCCATCACCCAGTCGGGCACGGCGGTCCCGGCGCAGAGCGCGACGCAGACCTCGCCGGCGTAGCGGTCCGCCAGCCGGCGCAACGGCGCGGTCACGTGCGAGTACGGCGAGGTCAGGGCGGAGTGCTCCAGCAGCTCGGGCAGGTCGCCGTGGAAGGCGGCGTACCCGCTGCCACGCAGCAGCCGCGTGCACGCGACCACCATGGCGGCGTGCGCGGGCACCCCCGGGTCCAGCGAACGGATGAAGTCGGGGTAGGCCTGGTCGGCCGGCCAGCGGATGTGCAGCGCCCGCGCGGTGCGGTGCAGCCGGGCGACGTCCCGCGGGTCCGGCGGTGGCAGCGTGCGGAGCAGGCCGACCCGGGACGGAACCATCAGCCACGCGGCGGCGAACCCGCACAGCAGCGAGATCTGGGCGTTCCACTGCTCCACCGGGAGCAGGGACCGGAACTCCAGCCGCCACTCCCCGCCGTCGATGTCCACCTCCTGCTCGGGCAGCGGCAGCGACACCCCGCCGCGGGCGGCCTCCCGGACCAGCCGCTTGCGGCCCAGCTCGGCCAGCAGCTGCAGCGACTCGGGTGCGGACCGGTCGTCGATGCCGCGCTGGGCGGTCGGGTAGTCCAGCTGGGCCCGGGAGCGGACCAGCGCGCGCCGGACGTCCACGTCGGTCCCCTCCCCGTCGGCGTCGACCCTGATCGACCAGACCAGCGCGGGCCGCTCCCGGTCGGGAAGCAGCGACGCGGCGTCCTCGGAGAGGACCGTCGGGTGCAGCGGGATCTTGGAGTCGGCGCCGTAGAACGTCTGGCCGCGGCGGTGCGCCTCCACGTCGACGGGGTCGCCGGCACTGACGAACGCGGCGACGTCGGCGATGGCGTAGGTGACCAGGTAGCCCCGTCCGTCCCTTGCGACGTGCACGGCCTGGTCGAGATCGCGGGACCCGGCCGGGTCGATCGTGACCAGCTCGAGGTCGGTGCGGTCGAGTGCCGGCAGCCGGGGCTGCTCGGCGGCGCTCGCCGCGGCCGACTCGACGGCCGGATCGAACTGCGGGGTCACCTCCTGCTCGTGCTGGATCGCGGCGATCCCCCGGCGCAGCGACCGCGCCTGGACGCCGTCCTCGGCAAGCCGGCGGATGCGCACCACCCGATCGCCCGCCATGGCTCGACCCTATCGGTCGGCGACCTCCGGCCCCGCGGCGTCCGGGACCGACGAGGTGAACAGCACCACGACCGAGCGGGCGATGGCGGGGTACGTCGGGCCGTCGTACGCCGGGGCAAGCTGCCACGGGACGATGTCGTCGGGCGAGGCGAGCCCGGTGTCGATCCAGCGGCGCCAGGAGCGCCCGCTGAGCACCGGGAGCTCGAAGTCCAGCGGCTCCCAGTAGGCGTTGAGGATCAGGTGCATCACCATGTCCTCGCTCTCCAGCTCGGCCGTCAGCGCCAGGCTGTGGGAGTCGTCGCCCCAGTCGGGCTGGTTCAACCGGACACCGTGCCACGCCTTGTCGGCCCGGGCCAGCAGCTCGGTCAGGCTCAGCCCCTCCTCCTCCGCCTCGAGGCTGCGCAGCGCCCGGCGCGCGTCGAGGAGCCGGACGAACCTGAGCACGTCCGCATGCCGGTCCAGCAGCGTCCAGTCGAACCAGCTGGTCTCGTTGTCCTGGCAGTAGGCGTTGTTGTTGCCCAGCTGCGTGCGTCGTACCTCGTCGCCCATGACGAACATCGGCAGCCCGAGGGACAGCAGCGTGACCGTGAACAGGTTCTTGACCTGCCGAGTCCGCAGGGCCTCGACCGCGGGGTCGTCGGACGGTCCCTCGACGCCGCAGTTCCAGCTCCTGTTGTCCGAGGCCCCGTCCCGGTTGTCCTCGCCGTTGGCCTCGTTGTGCTTGTCGTTGTAGGAGACGACGTCGTTGAGGGTGAACCCGTCGTGGCAGCTCACGAAGTTGACGCTCTGCTCCGCCTCGCGCTGCTCGTGCCCGAAGATCTGGGCGCTGCCCACCAGCCGGTCGGCGATGCTGCGCACCGAGCCCGGGGCTCCGCGGAAGAAGTCCCGCACGTCGTCGCGGAAGCGACCGTTCCACTCCTTCCAGGCGTCGCCGACGAAGCTGCCGACCTGGTAGAGCCCCGCGGCGTCCCAGGCCTCGGCCAGCAGCTTGGTCCCGGCCAGGGCCGGGTCGGACTCGATGTCCCAGAGCACCGGCGGGTTCGGCACCGGGGCCCCGGTGTCGTCGCGGGCCAGGATGGAGGCGAGGTCGAACCGGAACCCGTCGACGTGCATCTCCTGCACCCAGTAGACCAGCGAGTCGACGATCATCCGCCGCACCACCGGGTGGTTGGCGTTGACGGTGTTGCCGCACCCGCTGTAGTTGGCGTACCTGCCGCCGGCCTCGAGGAGGTAGTAGCTGGGGTTGTCGATCCCCCGGAAGGTCAGGAAGGGCCCGGACTCGTTCCCCTCGGCCGTGTGGTTGAACACCACGTCCAGGATGACCTCGATCCCGGCCCGGTGCAGCGCCTTGACCATGTCGCGGAACTCGTCGACCGGACCGAGCGGGTCGCGCCGCGAGCTGTACCCCGGGCAGGGCGCGAAGAACGAGACGGGCGCGTAGCCCCAGTAGTTGACCAGGCCGGCCGGGCAGTCGTGCCGGTCGAAGTGGAAGACCGGCAGCAGCTCGACCGCGGTGACGCCCAGCTCGACGAGGTAGGGGATCTTCTCGACGAGACCGGCGTAGGTGCCGCGACGGGACTCCGGGACCCCCGAGCTCGGGTGCCGGGTGAACCCCGCGACGTGCATCTCGTAGACGATGGTGCGGGCGGACGGGTGCTGGAGGGGGTGGTCGCCCTCCCAGTCGTACGCCGTCGGGTCGACCACCACGCTCTTCATCGCCGTGCGTGCGTTGTCCCCGGGCACACCGGCGGCCGCCCGGTCGTAGCCGGGAGGCACGACCACCGCCCGCCCGTACGGGTCCAGCAGCACCTTGTCGGGGTCGAAGCGCAGCCCCCGCCCAGGGTCGTTCGGGCCGTGCACGCGGTAGGCGTACAGCTGACCGGGCCGCACGTCCGGAACCCACGTGTGCCAGTAGTGGTAGGTCCGCCCGTCCACCGGGTCGATCGGGACCCGGCCTGAGGGCGGCGCGTCCGGCTCGTCGAACAGCAGGAGGTCCACCCCGGTGGCGTTCCGGGAGTACAGGCTGAAGTTGACGCCTCCGTCGACGACCGTCGATCCGAGCGGGTAGCTGTGGCCGTGCGGCACTCCCCCAGACTAGTGCCGCGCCCGGCCGGTTCCGAGCCCCGGCGCCAAGGTCCTTACGCTGACCGGGTGCTGATCCTGCTGCCGCCCAGCGAGGGCAAGGCCGCCCCGTCACGGGGGGCGCCGCTGGACCTCGCGACCCTGAGCTTCCCGACGCTGACGCCGCCGCGGGAGGCGGTGCTCGACGCGCTGGTCGAGCTGTGCGCCACCCGGCCGGACCAGGCCGCGGAGGTCCTCGGTCTGGGCCCCACGCAGAGCGACCTGGTCGCGCGCAACGCGCGGCTGCGGGAGGAGCCGACCGCGCGGGCCGACCGGGTCTACTCCGGGGTGCTGTACGACGCGCTGCAGGTGGCCACGCTGAGCACCGCCGCGAAGAGGCGCGCCGGCAGCCGGCTCGCGGTGGCCTCCGCCCTGTTCGGGCTGGTGCGGCCCGGCGACCGGATCCCGG
>NZ_DAOMFK010000215.1:0-5295 GCF_035429765.1 Nocardioides sp.
ACCGGTGGCCAAGGACCCCGCCCCGGCGGCCCCCGCCGCCGCGAGCGACGAGCCGACGTACACCGTCCTGCGCGGCGCCCCGGCCCGCACCGTGCAGAACATGGACGCCTCCCTCAGCGTGCCGACCGCGACCTCGGTCCGCTCGGTGCCGGTGAAGCTCCTGTGGGACAACCGGATCGTCATCAACAACCACCTCGCCCGGGCCCGCGGCGGCAAGGTGTCGTTCACCCACATCATCGGCTTCGCCCTGGTCAAGGCGCTGCGCACGATGCCGGAGATGAACGTCGGCTTCGACGTGGTCGACGGCAAGCCGACCCTCGTCACGCCTGCGCACATCAACCTGGGGCTGGCCATCGACCTGCCCAAGCCCGACGGCACCCGTCAGCTGCTGGTCCCCTCGATCAAGGCGGCGGAGACGATGGACTTCGCGGCCTTCTGGACGGCGTACGAGACGATCGTGCGCAAGGCCCGAGACGCCAAGCTCACCGTGGAGGACTTCCAGGGCACCACGATCTCGCTCACCAACCCCGGCACGATCGGCACCAACCACTCCGTCCCCCGGCTGATGAAGGGGCAGGGCGCGATCGTCGGGGTGGGTGCGATGGAGTACCCGCCCGAGTGGCAGGGCGCCTCGGAGGACACGCTGACGCGCAACGCGATCAGCCGGGTGATGACGCTCACCTCGACCTACGACCACCGGGTCATCCAGGGGGCGCAGTCCGGGGAGTTCCTGCGCCGGATCCACGGCCTGCTGCTCGGCGAGGAGGGCTTCTACGACGAGATCTTCGCCGCCCTGCGCATCCCCTACGAGCCGATCCGCTGGGCCTCGGACATCTCCACCAGCCACGACGACGAGATCAGCAAGCAGGCGCGCATCCTGGAGCTGATCCACGCCTACCGGGTCCGCGGCCACGTGATGGCCGACACCGACCCGCTGGAGTACCGCCAGCGCTCCCACCCGGACCTGGAGGTCGAGTCGCACGGCCTGACCCTGTGGGACCTCGAGCGCGAGTTCGCCACCGGCTCGTTCGGCGGCGAGCGCCGCTTCATGAAGATGCGCAACATCCTGGGGATCCTGCGCGACTCCTACTGCCGCACCGTCGGCATCGAGTACATGCACATCATGGACCCCGAGCAGCGCCGCTGGATCCAGCAGCGGGTCGAGCAGCCGCACGTGAAGCCGCCGCGGGAGGAGCAGCTGCGGATCCTGCTCAAGCTGAACCAGGCCGAGGCGTTCGAGACGTTCCTGCAGACCAAGTTCGTCGGCCAGAAGCGGTTCTCCCTCGAGGGCGCCGAGACCACGATCCCGCTGGTCGACGAGGTGTGCGTCGCGGCGGCCGAGGCCGGGCTGGACGAGGTCTGCATCGGGATGGCCCACCGCGGCCGGCTGAACATGCTGGCCAACATCGTCGGCAAGAAGTACTCCCAGATCTTCCGCGAGTTCGAGGGGAACATCGACCCGCGCACCGTCCAGGGCTCCGGCGACGTGAAGTACCACCTGGGCGCGGAGGGCGAGTTCGTCGCCGGCTCGGGCGCGCGGATCAAGGTCTCGATCGCGGCGAACCCCTCCCACCTCGAGGCCGTCGACCCGGTGCTCGAGGGCATCGCCCGCGCCAAGCAGGACGTGCTCAACCGGGGTGCGGAGTACCCGGTGCTCCCGGTCCTGGTCCACGGCGACGCCGCGTTCGCCGGGCAGGGCGTGGTCGCCGAGACCCTCAACCTCTCCCAGCTGCGCGGCTACCGCACCGGCGGCACCGTCCACGTGGTCGTCAACAACCAGGTCGGGTTCACCACCTCGCCCGGCTCGTCGCGGTCCTCGCTCTACTGCACCGACGTGGCCCGGATGGTCCAGGCACCGATCTTCCACGTCAACGGCGACGACCCGGAGGCCTGCATCCGGGTGGCCCGGCTGGCCTTCGAGTACCGCCAGGCGTTCAAGAAGGACGTCGTGATCGACCTGGTCTGCTACCGCCGCCGGGGTCACAACGAGGGCGACGACCCGTCGTACACCCAGCCGCTGATGTACGACCTCATCGAGCACAAGCGCTCGGTCCGCAAGCTCTACACCGAGTCGCTGATCGGCCGCGGCGACATCACCGTGGAGGAGGCCGAGCAGGCGCTGCAGGACTACCGGCAGCAGCTCGAGCGGGTGTTCACCGAGGTGCGCGAGGCCAACGCCCAGCCCTCGGAGTGGACCACGGTGCCGGACTACCCGGACAAGCCGGTCAGCGAGGCCGGCACCGCCGTCACCCCCGAGGTGCTCAAGCGGATCTCGGACGCCTACGTCACCCCGCCGGCGGGGTTCACGGTGCACCCCAAGGTGCTGCCCCAGCTGCAGCGGCGGGCGGCGGCGATCACGGAGGGTCCCATCGACTGGGGCACCGGCGAGATCCTGGCGTTCGGGTCGCTGCTCATGGACGGCCGCCCGGTGCGGCTGGCCGGCCAGGACTCCCGGCGCGGGACCTTCGTGCAGCGCTTCGCCACGATCATCGACCGCACCAACGCCGACGAGTGGACGCCGCTGGCGACCCTGAGCGAGGACCAGGCGAAGTTCTTCGTCTACGACTCGCTGCTGTCGGAGTACGCCGCGCTCGGCTTCGAGTACGGCTACTCCGTGGCCCGGCCCGACGCCCTGGTGCTGTGGGAGGCCCAGTTCGGGGACTTCGTCAACGGCGCGCAGACGATCATCGACGAGTTCATCACCTCCAGCGAGACCAAGTGGCGCCAGCAGTCCGGCGTGGTGCTGCTGCTCCCGCACGGCTACGAGGGGCAGGGCCCGGACCACTCCTCGGCGCGGATCGAGCGCTTCCTCACCATGTGCGCCGAGGATGCCTTCGTGGTGGCCCAGCCCTCCACGCCGGCCTCCCACTTCCACCTGCTGCGCCGTCACTCCCTCGGCGAGGAGCACCGGCCGCTGGTCGTCTTCACCCCGAAGTCCATGCTCAAGCGCAAGGAGGCCTCCTCACAGCCGGCCGACTTCACCTCGGGCACCTTCCGTCCCTTCGTCCCCGACGCGGCCGCCGACCCGGAGACGGTGGAGACCCTGCTGATCTGCTCGGGTCGTATCACCTGGGACCTGATGGTGGAGCGGGCCCGGCGCGAGGACGGCGCCGGCGTCGCCATCGCCCGCATCGAGCAGCTCTACCCGCACCCGGTGCGTGAGATCGCCGCCGAGATCGCCCGGTACCCGCGCCTGCGCCGGGTGCGCTGGGTGCAGGACGAGCCGGCCAACATGGGGGCCTGGCCGCACTACGCGCTCAACGTGTGGCCGCAGCTGGACGTCGAGGTGGAGCGGGTCTCTCGGCCGGCGTCCTCCTCTCCGTCGGTCGGCACCCTCAAGCGCCATACCGAGGAGCAGAAGGGGCTGCTGGCCCAGTCCTTCGCCGTCCCGGAGGGCTGAGCCGTGTACTTCACCGACCGCGGCATCGAGGAGCTCGAGCAGCGTCGTGGCGACGAGGAGGTCACGCTGGGCTGGCTGGCCGAGCGGCTCCAGGAGTTCACCGACACCCACCCCGAGTTCGAGACGGCCGTGGAGCGGTTCGCCACCTGGCTGGCGCGGTTCGACGACCCCGAGGACTGATCCCGCATGCCGTTCCCCTCACCCCCGTGGTCGCTGCGCGGACAGGCCTGGGTCTCGCTCATTCGCGCCGCCGCCCCCGGCGAGGGCACCGACACCTGGGTCACCGGGTTCGTGGACTACCAGCCGGGCGGGACCCTCAGCTACCGCGAGCTGGTCGTCGCCCGTCGGCTGAGCCGCCGCGCCGTGCAGGTGCGCGACCTGTGGGTGGACTCGGCCGCCTCCCGGGACGGCGCCCGGTCGCTGTGGCACCTCCCCAAGCAGCTGGGGGTGCTCGCGCACACAGCCTCGGGGCTCGGCCTGGTCGGGCACGCGGAGTGGGCCGCCACCGACGGCAGCACCCAGGTCGCCTCCGCGTCGTTCGCCGACGTCGCGCGCGCCGCCGTACCTCTGCCGTTCCGGTTCCGCACCGAGCAGCCCCGCGAGGGCGGCCCGCCTGCGGTGACCCCCGTGGCGGGTCGGGGCCGGTCGCTGCCCTGTCTGGCGCACTGGGACTTCGCTGCCGAGGGGCCGCTGGGGTGGCTGGCCGGCCGACAGCCGCTGGTGTCGTTCCGGGTGCGCGACTTCGCGCTCGTCTTCGGCTGAGGGCGGTCCCGCGGAGGGGGCGCAGCGTCAGCGGGTGAGCACGATCTTCCCGAACAGCTCACCGGCAGCCATCGCGGCGAGGGCCTCGCGCGCCTGGTCCATCGGCAGCGTCCGGTCCACCAGCGGTCGGACCCCGGTGGCATCCAGCATGCTCGCCAGCGCGGCGAGCTCGCCGCGGGTGCCCATGGTCGAGCCGATCACCCGCAGCTGCAGGAAGAAGATCCGGGTCAGCCCGGCGTCGTCGAGCTGCGGGCCCGAGGTGGCCCCCGAGGTGATGAGGGTGCCCCCCGGGCGCAGCGAGCGCACCGAGTGGGACCAGGTGGCCCGCCCGACGGTCTCCATCACCGCGTCCACGCGGAACGGCAAGCGGGCGCCGGCCTCGTAGACCTCGTGCGCGCCGATCTCCAGCGCGCGGGCGCGCTTGGCCTCGTCGCGGGAGGTCGCCAGCACCCGCAGCCCACCGGCCCGGGCGAGGGTGATCAACGCGGTGGCCACGCCGCCGCCGGCTCCCTGCACCAGCACCGTCTCCCCGGGCTTGAGTCCCCCCTGGACGAACAGCATCCGGTACGCCGTGAGCCAGGCCGTGGGCAGGCAGGCCGCCTCCTCGAAGCTGAGCGAGGCCGGCTTGGGCACCACGTTGCCCCGAGGCACCGCGACCTTCTCGGCGAAGGTGCCCTGGTAGCGCTCGGAGAGCAGCGACCGGCCCGGGTCGAGGGTCTCGTCCCCGCTCCAGTCGGGGTCGCTCACCACGGCGTGCACCAGGACCTCGTTGCCCTCCTCGTCGTACCCCGCGGCGTCGCAGCCCAAGATCATCGGGAGCGCCTCCTCCCGCAGCCCCACCCCGCGCAGCGTCCACAGGTCGTGGTGGTTCAGCGAGGCGGCCTTGACCGTGACCGTGGTCCACCCCGGGGGCACCTCGGGATCGGGCCGTTCGCCCACCACCAGTCCGGAGAGGGGGTCCTGGGTCGAGAACGAGTCGGCGTAGACGGCGAACATGGGTCCAACGTAGCGGGCCCGGACCGCCGGGCCCGGACCGCCGGCCACGGCGCGACCACCCGGCTTCCGGTCAGCGGCGGGCGACCCCGTCGGCCCGTGCCGCCGCGGAGACGGCAGCGGACACCGCCGGCACCACG
>NZ_DAOMFK010000216.1:0-5288 GCF_035429765.1 Nocardioides sp.
GCCGGTGCCTCGGCCGAGGCGGGCGCCGCCGCCTCGGGGGCGCCGGGCTCGGCGGTCTCCTCCTCGAGCGGCTCCGCCCACGCGGCCGGCGGCTCACCCCCCACGGTGACTCCGTGCCGGAGCCCGTCGAGTGCCTCGTTGGCGAGCCGGTCGGCGTGGGCGTTCTCGGCGCGCGGGACCCAGGTGTAGGTGGTCCCGAACGGAGCGAGCCGGTTCGCCTCGACCGCGAGCGGTCGCATGCTCGGGTGCTTCACCTTCCAGCGCCCCGACATCTGCTCGACCACCAGCTTGGAGTCCATCCGCACCTCGATGTCGGCCTCGGGCGTGAACTCCTCGGCGAGCTTGAGACCGGCGATCAGGCCGGCGTACTCGGCCACGTTGTTGGTGGCCTCGCCGATGGTGCTGCCGTCCTCGGCGAGGACCTCGCCGGTGTCCGCGTCCTTCAGCACGGCGCCGTACGCCGCGGGGCCCGGGTTGCCTCGGGAGCCACCGTCGGCCTCGATCACCACCCGGCGGACGGTGCCGCGGGTGCCAGGCGAGTCGGTCACAGACCGGACTCCGCGGTGCGCACCAGGATCCGCTGGCACTCCTCGCACCGGATCACCTCGTCGCTCGGCGCGGCCTTGATCTGGGCCAGCTCGGCGTTGTCCAGGGTCAGCCGGCAGCCGCCGCAGGCGCGGGCGCGCAGCGCCGCTGCGCCGACCCCGCCCTTCTGGGCGCGCAGCCTGTCGTAGAGGGCGAGGAGGTCCGCGGGCAGCCCGGCGGCGGCCGGCACCCGCTCCCGGGCCAACGCCGCCAGCTGCTCGTCGAGGTCGTTGGTCCTGGTGTCGCGGGCCGTCGCGAGCGCGCTGAGCCGTGCGTCGGCCGCGGCGAGGGCGGCGGTGAGCGACGCCAGGGAGTTCTGGGCCTCCTCCAGCCGCTCCATGACCTCGATCTCGTCGTCCTCGAGCGAGGTGATCCGACGCTCGAGCGACTCCAGCTCGTGGGTCATCCGCTCCAGGTCCTTGGGGTTGGCGATCAGCCCCCGGTCCATCCGGTCACGGTCACGCTCGCGCCGCGCCTTGACCTGCTCGACGTCGCTGTCGACCTTCTCCTGCTCCGCGGTGAGGTCCTCCACGAGCGTCTCGGCGTCGCGGACCTGGTTGGCGAGGTCGACCCGGGTCCGGCGGAGCTCGGCGATCTCGGCCAGCTCCGGCAGCGTCTCCCGCTGGTGGCGGAGCTGGTCGGCACGGGCGTCGAGCTCTTGTACGTCGAGCAGGGCGAGTTGGGCGAACGGGTCGGCTTTCAGCGTGGACTCCTCGGGTGCGGGCGGATCACAGCCGGAACCGCCAGGGGTCGGTGACCAGCGTGCTCACACGGGTCTCCACCGTAGCGCCCAGGGCGGCGACCAGGCGTGCCTCCACCACCGGCAGCCAGGTCCACTCGGCCGCCCAGTGCGCGACGTCCACCAGTGCCGGTCCGTCCTTCTCGAGGAACTCGCTCGCGGGATGGTGCCGCAGGTCGCTGGTGACGAAGACGTCGGCGTCGCTGTCCGCGAGCTGGTCGAGGAGGAAGTCGCCGGCACCGGCGCACACCGCGACCCGGCGTACCGGACGGTCCGGGTCCCCGCCCACCCGCACGCCGTGCGCGGTCGCGGGCAGGGCCTGCGCCAGTGCCGCGGCGAGGTCGTGGAGCGTGGTGGCGGCGGGGAGGTCGCCCACGCGTCCGGTGCCGGTGGTGGAGGTCCCGGCGTCGGCGAGCTCGAGGAGGTCCCAGGCCGGCTCCTCGTAGGGGTGTGCGGCCAGCATCGCCCGCACCACGGCCGAGCGCCGGCCGCGGGGCAGCACGGACTCGATGCGGACCTCCTCCACCACCTCCACGGCCCCGACCTGCCCGATCGCCGGCGTCGCTCCCGGCAGAGGTCGGAAGCGCCCTTCGCCGAGGCTGCTGAACGTGCAGTGGTCGTAGTCCCCCAGCCGTCCGGCGCCCGCGGTCACCATGGCCTCGCGCACCCGCTCGGCGTCGGGGACCGGCACGAACACCACGACCTTGTCCAAGGGGGTGGCCGGGGCGGGCAGCAGCGGCGTGACCGCGGAGAGGCCCAGCCGGGCGGCCAGCGCCTCCGAGACCCCACCCGTGGCGACGTCAGCGTTGGTGTGGGCGGTGAGCAGCGCGCAGCCGGCGCCGGACAGCCGCGCGAGCGTGCGTCCCTTGGGCGTGGTCGCCGCGACACCGTGGACCGGCCGCAGGAACAGGGGATGGTGCACGACCAGCAGGTCGGCACCCCAGTCGGCCGCCTCGTCGGCGACCGGGAGGACCGGGTCGACGGCGAGGAGCACCCGCCCCACCTCGGCGGCCGGATCACCGGCGACCAGGCCGACCGCGTCCCACTCCTCGGCGGTCGCCGGCGGGTACCAGCCGTGGACCAGCTCGACGACCTCACGCAGCAGCGCCATGCCCGCACGGTAGCCCAGCCGTCTCCGTCACCGGCCGGGCGTCGGCACCTGCGGCGGCGGCAGATGCTTGAGGGCCTCGCGGCGGGACAGCGGCGAGAGCCGGGGTCCGAGGCGCTCGACCTCCGCCCTCACCCACTCGGGGTCGGTGCAGGCGTACTGCCGCAGCGCCCAGCCGGTGGCCTTGCGCAGCCAGAACGACGGGTCGTCCACGGTCGCGGCCACGACGTCGTGCAGCAGCGTGGTGTCGGTGTCCTCGCGGTGCCGCAGCTGGCACAGCACGGCGGTCCGGCGCAGCCACAGGTCCTCGTCCACCGCCCACTCCCGGACGACGGGGGTGACCACCGGCCGGTACCGAGCCAGGACGCCGCCGACCAGGTGGGCCGCGATCTCGTCGACGAGGTCCCACCAGGCGCCGGTCACCACCAGGTGCCGCAAGAGCCCGAGCAGCGCCAGGTCCTGCCAGCCCGCCGCCCGCCGGTGCCGGGCCAGGGCGAGGGCCGCGTAGCGGTCCTCGCGGTGGGTGGCGTCGTCCCAGAGCGCGCCCACGGTGTCGAGCCACACCGTCCGGTCGGGCGGGAAACGGTCCGCGAGCAGGGGCCGCAGGATCGCGCGCAGCTGAGGGCTGGTCACCCCGTAGTAGGGCAGGGCCGACCGCATGTAGGCCCGCTGCTGGGCCGCCCGATCCGGGTCCCCGGCGGCGGCCAGCGCCCGGCGTACCTCGGCGACCAGCTCGAGGTCTGCGGCCATGGCGGGACTCTACCGACGCAAGGGTCCGGCGGGCCGGTACGCCGGAGTTAGGGTGTAGCGCCCGCGACCCCTGCCGCAGTGAGGTGCCATGTCGACCCCCGCGCCAGGCCACGGCTCGACCGCCGGCGCGGACGCGCGGGTGACGGTGCTGGTCGCCTTCGCCGCAGCCGCCGGGTACCTCCTCTTCGCGCAGTTCGCCTGGCGCCTCCTCGACGCGGACGCGAGCCCGGTGTTCTTCGGGTCGGCCGGGGTCTCGTGCGCGGCTCTGGTCCTCACCGAGCGCCGACGATGGCCCTGGGTGCTGGCGGCCGTCGGCGTGACCGAGCTCAGCCTCGACCTCTGGCACGGTCAGGCCCTGGCTCCCGCCCTCGCCTTCACCGCCGCCAACACCCTCGAGCCGCTGACGGGGGCCGGCCTGCTGCGCCGCTTCGTCCGCCGCCCGGACCTGTCGCAGCGTCGCGACACCCTCCTCTTCCTGACCTGCAGCGTCGCCACCGGTCCGCTGCTCGGCGCCCTGGTGGGCGCCTCCACGCTCGCCGTCGTGTTCGACCGCACGTGGCCTGCGTCGTTCCTCTCGTTCTGGACCGGTGACGCGCTCGGCGTCCTGACGGTCGGCAGCACCGTGATCGCGTGGGGCACCAGGGACCTGCTCGGCGAGACCGGACGGACCCAGCTGCTGACCGCGCTCGCGACGACCGCCTTCACCGGGGTGATCACCTTCCTCGGGTTCTCCGCCGCCCGCGCGCCCATCGCTCCCTCCATCGGCGCCATGCTGCTGGCCGCCGCGCTGGCCGGGACGACCGGGGTGACGACCTCCGGGATGACGTTCGCCATCACCGCGAACGTGCTGTCGGCGCGCAACGTCGGCCCCTGGGGCGACGTGACCGCCTCCGACACCGCACAGTGGGCGACCCTCCAGCTCCTGCTCGTGCTGGCTCTGCTCGGACCCTGGGCGCTGGCGATCGAGACGGCCGCCCGGCGCCGCGCCCGGGACTCCCTGGCAGCCGAGTCCACCGCGCGCGCCCGGGAGAGCCTGCGGGCCAGACTGGGGGAAGCCCTCTCCCGCGCGGTGACCGTGCAGGAGGTGACGGAGTCGATCGCCCGGGACGGCGTGATGGCGCTGGCGCCGGTCGGCATGGTCGGGGTCCTCACCGAGGAGGGTGGGCGGGTGACAGCCGTCGGGGTGAGTCGGCACGGTCGGGACACCGAGATCATCAGCACCGCCGTGTTCCCCGTGGAGGCCGACCACCCGCTGTGCGAGGCGACCCGAGGCGGCACCGAGCTCGTGGTCCCCGGCTCGGCGCTGGGCCCGGGGGTGGCGGACCCCGCAGACCAGTCCGCACCGGCTTCCGCGCTGGTCGTGCCGCTCCAGGCCGCCGGTCACGCGGCGGCCGGGGCCCTGGCGATCGTCGTCCCAGGGCGCTCGGCCGGGGACCCCGAGACGCTGCGTGACGCCCGGGCCGTGGCCTCGGTGGCGGCTCCGGCCCTGCTCCGCGCGCTCGAGCACCAGCGCGAGCGGGAGGTGTCCCACCGGCTCCAGCTGGCCCTGCTCCCCGTCGTCCCCGAAACCCTCGGCCCCGGCCTGCACGTCGCGGTCCGCTACCGCCCGGCGGACCCGCGGCACTACGTGGGCGGCGACTGGTACGACGCCTTCGAGCTGCCGGGTGGACGGGTCGCCCTGGTGACCGGCGACGTCGTCGGCCACGACCTGCAGGCGGCGACCGCGATGGGCAAGCTGCAGCAGGCCCTCCGGCTCCTCACCCGGGACGCCCCGACGCCGGCCGAGGCCCTCAGCCGGCTCGACGAGGTGGCCGAGACCATCCCCGGCGCGCTGATGAGCACCGTCGGCCTGGCCGACTACGACCCCGCCACCCGGCGGCTGCGCTACAGCTGCGCGGGGCACCCGCCGCCCCTGCTGGTGACCCGGGAGGGGACTCGGTTCCTGGCAGATGCAGCGGGCTTGCCCCTGGGGGTGGTGCCGGGCCGGGGCCGCGCCTTTCGCCACCGCGAGCAGCTCGGAGCGGTCCGCGAGCCGGTCGTCGATCTCCTCGACGGACAGCCCCCGCGTCCGGACGGCCGCGAGCTCGATCGCGAGAGGCAGGCCAT
>NZ_DAOMFK010000217.1:0-5227 GCF_035429765.1 Nocardioides sp.
CGCGGCGCCCCTTGCGGCTGGCCCGCAGACCCTGCCGGCGGCCACCCTCGCCCTGCTGGTGATGCTGCCGGTCGCGCTGGTCGACGCGTTCTCGCCGCTGCCCGACGCTGGAGCGCTGGCGGTGCGCACCAGGGCCGCGGAGGAGCGGCTCGCCGCCCTCGCCACGACGTCGCCCGCCGTGACCGACCCCGAGCGGCCGCAGCACCCCGACCTCACCCGGCCGACCGTCGAGAGCCGGCGGGTGAGCGCCGGCTGGGGACCCCAGGACGCCTTCCGGGACCTGTCCCTGCGCCTGGAGCCCGGCGCGCGGATCGGCCTGGTCGGGGCGTCCGGCACCGGCAAGTCCACCTACGCCGCCCTGCTGATGCGGTTCCTCGACCCCCGTGCCGGCCGGCAGAGCCTGGCCGGCACCGACCTGCGCGACCTCGCGCTGGACGACGTACGCCGGGTGACCGGCCTGGTCGACGACGACCCGCACGTGTTCGGGTCCTCCGTGGTGGAGAACGTGCGTCTGGCCCGGCCCGACGCCACCGACGCGGAGGTCTCGGCCGCGCTGGAGGCCGCCCACCTCGGGCCCTGGGTCCGCAGCCTGCCGGCAGGCCTCCACACGATGGTCGGCGAGGGCAGCGCCCACGTCTCCGGCGGCGAGCGGGCGCGGATCGCCGTGGCCCGGGCGCTGCTGGCCGACCAGCCGGTCCTGGTCCTCGACGAGCCGACCGCCCACCTCGACGCCGACACCGCCCGCCGGGTGGCCGAGGAGATCCTCGACGAGCGGCGCGGCCGCTCGATCGTGTGGATCACCCACGGCGTGATCGGGCTCGACGCCATGGACGAGGTCGTCCGCCTCGGCGCGTACCGGACCGCCGTGCACCCCGACGCCACCGGGCGTGCCATGATCAGCCGGTGAGGCCGGTGACCGGATGACGACCCTGCTGCTCTGGCTCCTCACCGGCGCCTGCGCGGTCACCGACTGGGTGGCGGTCGCCCGCCACGACACCCGGACCGAGCGGTGGGCCAAGCCGGCCACGCTGGCCGCCCTGATCGCCACGGCGCTCGCGATGGGCGCCACCGACTCCGCCGCCGGCCTCTGGCTGCTGGTGGCGCTCGCCTTCGGGCTGCTCGGGGACGTGATGCTGCTCTCGCCGTCCACGGCCCGGTTCCAAGCCGGCCTGGCCGCGTTCCTGGTCGGCCACCTGGCCTACCTCGGCTCCTTCCTGACCCTGGGGATGGACCGGCCCGGCTGGGCGATGGCCGGGCTGGTGGTGGTCGTAGTGGCGCTCGCCCTCGCCCGGGGGGTGCTCCCGGCCACCCAGCGCAGCGACGGCCCGGCGCTCTCTGTGCCGGTCGCGGTCTACATGGCGGTGATCTCGGCGATGACGCTGGCCGCCTGGGCCACCGGGGTGGCACTGGTCGCGGTCGGCGCCTCGGTCTTCCTCGCCAGCGACACCATCCTGGCCGTCGACCGGTTCGTGCAGCCGCGCTCCTGGGCCCGGGTGGCCGTGATGACCACCTACCACACCGGACAGGCGCTGATCGTGCTCGGCGTCCTCGGCCTCGGCTGAGGTCGCTGCGGTGGGCGGCAGGGACGCGGAGGTCGCCCTCAACCGGGAGCTGTGGAGCGTCCTCAACGCGCGCTTCACCGACGCGGAGGCCGACGGGCTCTGGTCACGCGCGGGGGTCGCGTGGGGGCTGTTCCGGATGCCGGACGCGCAGGTCGGCGCGCTCGGGGAGGTCGCCGGGCTCGACGTGGTCGAGCTGGCCGCGGGGACGGCGTACTTCTCCGCGTGGCTCGCCGCCGCCGGTGCCCGGGTCGTCGCGGTGGACCTGTCGGCCGAGCAGCTGGCCACGGCGCACCGGCTGCAGCGGCGGCACGGAACGGTGTTCCCGCTCCTGCAGGCCGACGCCGAGCGGGTGCCGCTGCGGTCGGGCTGCTGCGACCTGGTGGTGAGCGAGCACGGCGCCGCCGCCTGGTGCGACCCGGAGCGGTGGCTCCCGGAAGCGGCCCGGCTGCTGCGTCCGGGGGGCCGGCTGGTCTTCCTCACCAACAGCCTGCTCTCCGCCCTGTGCGTGCCCGCCGAGGAGGGGGTGGCCGAGGAGCGGCTGGTGCGGGGTCAGCGGGAGGCCTACCGGGTGCACTGGAGCGGCGGGGGTGTGGAGTTCCACCCCTCGCACGGCGACTGGGTGCGGCTGCTGCGGCGGGCGGGGTTCGCCGTCGAGGCGCTGCACGAGCTCTACGCCCCGGCGGACGCCGCCGACCACCCGTTCTACGAGATCGTCTCGGCGGAGTGGGCGGCCCGGTGGCCCGCCGAGGAGCTCTGGGTCGCCCGGCTCACGCCTCGATGACCACCGGCACGATCATCGGCCGGCGTCGGTGGGTGCTGTTCACCCAGCGCCCGACGGTACGGCGTACCGCCTGCTGCAGCTGGAAGGAGTCGTCGACGCCCTCACGCAGCAGCGCGTCCAGCGCGTCGACGATCGGCTGGCGGATCTCGTCGAAGGTGGCGTCGTCCTCGGCGAACCCGCGGGCGTGGATCTCCGGGCCGCTGACGACCTTGCCGGTGACCGAGTCGATCACCACGATCACCGAGATGAAGCCCTCCTCGCCGAGGATCCTGCGGTCCTTCAGCGACGACTCGGTGATGTTGCCGACCGAGGCCCCGTCGACGAAGACGTAGCCGCAGTCGACCTTGCCGGCGATGCGCGCCTCGCCCTCGACCAGGTCGACGACCACCCCGTCCTCGGCCACCACGACGTTCTCGGCGGGGACCCCGGTGGCCCGCGCCAGCGCGGCGTTGGCCCGCATGTGGCGGACCTCCCCGTGCACGGGGAGCACGTTGCGGGGCCGGACCACGTTGTAGCAGTAGAGCAGCTCGCCGGCGCTGGCGTGGCCGCTGACGTGGACCAGGGCGTTGCCCTTGTGCACGACCGTGGCGCCCCACCGGGCCAGCCCGTTGATCACCCGGTAGACGGCGTTCTCGTTCCCGGGGATCAACGAGGAGGCCAGGATGACGGTGTCGCCCTCCTCGATGTGCACCAGGTGGTGGTTGCGCTGCGCGATCCGGCTGAGCGCCGAGAGCGGCTCCCCCTGGGAGCCGGTGGAGACCAGCACCTGCCGCTCGGGCGGCAGGTCGGCGAGCTCCTTGGCGTCCACCATCACCCCGGGCGGGACGGTGAGGTACCCGAGGTCCTGGGCGATCGCCATGTTGCGCACCATCGAGCGGCCGACGTAGCCCACCTTGCGGCCGTGCGCGACCGCCGCGTCGAGCACCTGCTGGACCCGGTGCACGTGGGAGGCGAAGCAGGCCACGATGATCCGCTGCCGGCTCTGGTGGAAGACCCGGTCCAGCACCGGCGCGATGTCCACCTCCGGCGTGGTGAAACCGGGCACCTCGGCGTTGGTCGAGTCGGTGAGGAAGAGGTCCACGCCCTCCTCGCCGAGCCGGGCGAACGCCCGCAGGTCGGTGATCCGGGAGTCCAGCGGCAGCTGGTCCATCTTGAAGTCGCCGGTGTGGAGGACGAGGCCGGCGCCGGTGCGGATCGCGACGGCGAGGGCGTCGGGGATCGAGTGGTTGACGGCGACGAACTCGAGGTCGAAGGGGCCGAGGGTGATCCGGTCCCCCTCCTTCACGACGTGCTGGACGGTCTCCTTCAGCCGGTGCTCGCGCAGCTTCGACCCCAGCAGGGCAAGGGTCAGCTCCGAGCCGACCAGCGGGATGTCGCCGCGCTCGCGCAGCAGGTACGGCGCCGCCCCGATGTGGTCCTCGTGGCCGTGGGTGAGCACGAGCGCCTCGATCCGGTCCAGCCGGCCCCGGATCGCGTCGAAGTCGGGCAGGATCAGGTCCACGCCGGGGTGGTGCTCCTCGGGGAACAGCACGCCGCAGTCGACGACCAGCAGACGGTCGTCGTACTCGAAGACGGTCATGTTGCGGCCGATCTCGCCCAATCCTCCGAGCGGGATGACCCGCAGGCCACCCTTCGCCAGCGGTGGTGGGGTGGTGAGCTCGGGGTGCGGGTGGCTCACGAAGGCTCCTGGTGGGTCACGGTCGGGGTGGGTCAGAGTCGGTCAGAGGAGGTGCGAGGCGGCGAGCCCGGCACGCAGCGCGGCCACCTCGTCCTCGTCGAGCGGGACCAGCGGGCTGCGGACGTTCCGGTTGTCCAGCACGCCGAGCAGCTGGAGGGCGGCCTTGGCGGTGGTGGCGCCGTAGTTCGGCACGCCCATCATCGCGTCGATGGCCGGCAGCAGCGAGCGGTACGTCGCCAGCGCGGCCGCGTGGTCGCCGGCGTGGAACTCCTCGGCCATCCGGCGCAGCTGGTCGCCGCAGGCGTGCCCGGCGACGGAGATGAACCCGACCGCGCCGTGCGCCAGCCAGCCGAGGTTCGCGGAGTCGTCGCCGGAGTAGAAGGCCAGCCCGGTGTCGCGCATGAGGCGCACCCCGCGCGCGAAGTCGCCCACAGCGTCCTTGACGGCCACCACGGTGTCCCACTCCGCCGCCCGCGCGTAGGTGTCGGGCGCGATCGCGATCCCGGTGCGCCCGGGCACGTCGTACAGGACGACCGGGACGTCGGTGGCTTCCACGACGGTGCGGAAGTGGTGCAGCACGCCGGCCTGCGAGGGCTTGCTGTAGTACGGCGTCACGAGCAGCAGCCCGTCGGCGCCGAGCTGCGCGGCCTGACGCGCCAGCTCCACCGAGTGCGCGGTCGCGTTGGTGCCGACCCCCGCCACGACCTTCGCCCGGTCCCCGACCGCGTCGATCACCGCCCGCAGGACCGCGGAGGCCTCGGCGACGCTGGTGGTGGGCGACTCGCCGGTGGTCCCGGAGACCACGACCCCGTCGTGACCGTGGGCGACGAGGTGCTCGGCGATGCGCGCGGTGCCCTCCGGGTCGACGGAGCCGTCGTCACGGAAGGCGGTCGCCATCGCGGTGAGGACGGTGCCGAACGGCGCAGCGGAAGTCATGGACTCAGGCTAACGGCTGGGGCTGGCGAGCCGTGCACGGCGACGCGGCGGCCCGCCACTTCGCACCGGTCCTGCCCCCTTCCTGCGGATCGTCGCGGCGGCGTGCTGTAGTGGTGCCGTGAGGAGGTACGCCGCGCTCGGGGCCGTGGTCGCGCTCGCCTGCCTGCCCGCCGTACTCCTGGCGCCGGGGACCGCCTCGGACCCCGCGGAGAGCGCGGCGATCCGGCTGGCCGTCGGGCAGCCCGACCCCGGGCCCGCCGCCCCCGCTGC
>NZ_DAOMFK010000218.1:0-5227 GCF_035429765.1 Nocardioides sp.
CGGGCCGGTCCCGATGCGGCTCGCCGTGCGCACGCCCTTCGCCGGCCGCGCCCTGCTGGACTTCCTGGCGGCGCGGGCCGTCGCCGGGGTCGAGGCGGCCGGCCCGGACTGGTACGCCCGCACGCTGGATCTTCCCCACGGTCACGGTCTCGTGCGGCTGCACCTGGCCGAGGTGCAGATCACCGGCGAGACGGCGTTCGTCCACGCCACCTTCACCCTCGCCGACCTGCGCGACACGGCCGCCGCCGTGGAGCGCGTCCGGCGGCTGCTGGACGCCGACTGCGACCCGGTCGCGGTGACGGAGTCGTTCCGAGCGGATCCCGCGCTGGGTCCGCTGGCCCGAAAGCACCCCGGGCTGCGGGTCCCCGGCCACGTCGACGGCAACGAGCTGGCGGTGCGGGCGGTCCTGGGGCAGCAGGTGAGCGTGGCCGGCGCCCGCACCCTCGCCGAACGGCTGGCCGGTGCGCACGGCGTACAGCTCGACGGTGCGCCCGACGGTCTGCGCCTGGTGTTCCCCGACGTCACCACGCTGGCCGCGCTCGACCCCACGACCCTCCCGATGCCCCGCTCACGCGGCCGAGCCCTGGTCGCGCTGGCCGGTGCCCTGGCCGAGGGACGAGTCCGCCTGGACCGAGGCGCCGACCGGCACGAGGTACGCCGCGCACTGCTGGCCCTCCCGGGCATCGGACCGTGGACCGCGGACTACGTCGCGCTGCGCGCGCTGGGCCACCCGGACGTGTTCCTGCCCACCGACGTGGGCGTCCGCACGGCGCTCGCCCGGCTCGGTGAGGCTCCTGCAGCCGCCGAGCGCTGGCGACCTTGGCGTTCCTACGCCCTGCTGCACCTGTGGCACTCGTTGAAGGAGACCTGAAATGTGGACCGTGATGAGCTCCCCGGTCGGGGACCTGCGGATCGTCGAGCACCACGGCGCGATCACCGCCATCGAGTTCGCCCCGTTCCGAGGCGCTGCCGACGGCAGGCCCCGGGGGGATCGTGACGACGCCCACCCCCTGCTGGTCGAGGCGGTCGCCCAGCTGACGGCCTACTTCGTGCGGGAACGCCGCGCCTTCGACCTGCCGCTGGCGCCGGAGGGAAGCGTCTTCCAGCGGCGGGTCTGGCAGGAGCTGGAGCGGATCGGCTACGGCGAGACCGCGTCGTACGGGCAGATCGCCCACCGGCTGGGGATGACCAACGCGGCCTCACGGGCCGTGGGCCTGGCCAACGGCCGCAACCCGATCCCGATCGTGATCCCGTGCCACCGGGTCATCGGCGCCGACGGGTCGCTCACCGGGTACGCCGGCGGCGTCGAGCGCAAGCAGGCACTGCTGGAGCTGGAGCAGGACGCGCTGTTCTGAGGCGTGCTACTCCGCGGCGGCCGCCCTGCGCAGGGACTCCGAGAGCCGCTCGGCGGCGGCGAGGACGGCCGGGGCGTGCATCCGGCCGGGCTGGCGCGAGAGCCGCTCGAGGGGGCCGGACACCGAGACCGCGGCGATGGTCTTGCCACTGGGGGAGCGGACGGGCGCGGACACCGACGCGACGCCCTGCTCGCGCTCGCCGACCGACTGCGCCCAGCCGCGGCGCCGGATTCCAGCCAGCGCCGTGGCCGAGAAGGCGGCGTTCTCCAGGCCGCGATGCATCCGCTCCGGGTCCTCCCACGCCAGCAGGACCTGCGCCGCGGACCCGGCACGCATGGTGAGCTGGGAGCCGACCGGGATCGTGTCGCGCAGGCCCGAGGGTCGCTCCGCGGCGGCCACGCAGACCCGGTGGTCGCCCTGGCGGCGCCACAGCTGCGCGGACTCGCCGGTGATGTCGCGCAGCCGCGCGAGCACCGGACTCGCGGCGGCCAGCAGGCGGTCCTCGCCTGCGGCGGCGGCGAGCTCGCCCAGCCGTGGACCGAGCACGAAGCGTCCCTGCATGTCGCGGGCCACCAGCCGGTGGTGCTCCAGCGCGACCGCCAACCGGTGCGCGGTGGGCCGCGCAAGGCCGGTGCCGGCCACCAGTCCGGCCAGCGTCGCCGGGCCCGCCTCCAGCGCGGAGAGCACCAGGGCGGCCTTGTCGAGCACGCCGACCCCGCTCGAGTTGTCCATATGGCAATACTGCCGTCTCAGATCATGGGATGCAAGCGCTAGGATGTCCAGCGTCACGAGCAGACCTGACGAAGGAGAGGCAACGATGGGCAGGACTCTGGCCGAGAAGGTGTGGGACGAGCACGTCGTCCGGACGGCCCCCGGAGAGCCTGACCTCCTCTACATCGACCTCCACCTGATCCACGAGGTCACCTCCCCGCAGGCCTTCGACGGGCTTCGCCTGGCGGGCCGCGCCGTACGCCGTCCGGACCTGACCCTGGCCACCGAGGACCACAACGTCCCGACGCTGGACTGGGACCGGCCGATCGCGGACCCGGTGAGCCGGACGCAGGTCGAGACCCTGCGCCGCAACGCCGAGGAGTTCGGCGTCCGGCTCCACCCGCTAGGCGACGTCGAGCAGGGGATCGTCCACGTCGTCGGCCCGCAGCTCGGGCTCACCCAGCCGGGGATGACGATCGTGTGCGGTGACTCCCACACCTCCACCCACGGCGCGTTCGGCGCACTGGCGTTCGGGATCGGCACCTCGGAGGTCGAGCACGTGCTGGCCACGCAGACCCTCCCGCAGGCGCGGCCCAAGACGATGGCCGTCACCGTCCGCGGCAGCCTGCCCGACGGGGTCACGGCCAAGGACCTCGTGCTCACGCTGATCGCCCACACCGGGACCGGCGGGGGACAGGGGTACGTCGTGGAGTACCGCGGCCAGGCCATCGAGGAGCTCTCGATGGAGGGCCGGATGACGGTGTGCAACATGTCGATCGAGTGGGGCGCGAAGGCGGGGCTGGTCGCGCCGGACCAGACGACGATCGACTACCTCCGAGACAAGCCCGAGGCGCCGAAGGGCGCCGACTGGGACGCCGCGGTGGCCTACTGGCGCACGCTCGTCACCGACCCCGACGCGACCTTCGACGCCGAGATCGAGCTGGACGCCTCCACCATGACGCCGTTCGTCACCTGGGGGACCAACCCCGGCCAGGGCGTGCCGCTGGGGGGCCGCGTCCCCAGCCCCGAGGACTTCGCCGAGCCGACCGACCGGGTCGCGGCCCAGAAGGCCTTGGAGTACATGGGCCTCACCGCGGGGACGCCGATGCGCGAGGTGAAGGTCGACACGGTCTTCGTGGGCTCGTGCACGAACGGCCGCATCGAGGACCTGCGCACCGCAGCCGCGATCCTGCGCGGCCGCAAGGTCGCCACGGACACCCGGCTGCTCGTGGTGCCGGGCTCGGTGCGGGTGCGGCTGCAGGCCGAGGCCGAGGGTCTGGACACGGTCTTCCTCGACGCCGGCGCGGAGTGGCGGGGCGCCGGCTGCTCGATGTGCCTGGGCATGAACCCCGACCAGCTCGCCCCGGGGGAGCGCAGCGCCTCCACCTCCAACCGCAACTTCGAGGGCCGGCAGGGCAAGGGGGGCCGTACCCACCTGGTCTCCGTGCCGGTCGCGGCGGCCACCGCCGTCCGCGGCACCCTGTCCTCGCCCGCCGACCTGACCGACTAGAAGGGCACCGACCATGGACGCGTTCTCCTCCCACACCGGCATCGGCGTCCCGCTGCGGCGCAGCAACGTCGACACCGACCAGATCATCCCTGCGGTCTACCTCAAGCGGGTCACCCGCACCGGCTTCGAGGACGGGCTGTTCGCCGCGTGGCGCAACGACCCGGACTTCGTGCTGAACAGCCCGGCGTACGCCGGCGGCTCGGTGCTCGTGGCGGGCCCCGACTTCGGGACCGGGTCCTCCCGCGAGCACGCGGTCTGGGCCTTGCAGAACTACGGCTTCCGGGCCGTCATCTCCTCGCGTTTCGCCGACATCTTCCGCGGCAACTCCGGGAAGGCCGGCCTGCTCGCCGCCCAGGTCGACGAGAAGGTCGTGCAGCGTCTGTGGGACCTGCTCGAGGACCGGCCGGGGACAACGGTCACCGTCGACCTGGAGTCGCGCACCGTGCGTGCCGGTGAGGGTGACCGGCTCGTCGAGGACTCCTTCGACATCGACGACTACACCCGCTGGCGCCTGCTGGAGGGTCTCGACGACATCGGGATCACGTTGTCGCACGAGGCCGACATCACCGCCTACGAGGCCACCCGGCCGTCGTACAAGCCGGTCACCCGCTGACGTCCAGGACGCCTCCAATTCCCCGATTTCGGCGAGAAATCAGGGGATTGGGCTCTCCTGAGTGGAAATTTCGGGGCGAAACACCGCGCGGTGTTAGACGCGGAGCCCTTGAATACCTAGCGTTTCGCGAAGAACCGTCGGGCATCGGCTCGGCCAGCACCGTTCATTGGAAGGGAAGCTAGTGAACAAGACACAGCTCATCGACGCGCTCGCCGCGCGTTACGAGGGGGACAGGAAGGCGGCCGCGCAGGCGCTCGACAAGGTCATCGACACCATCATGCGTGAGGTTGCCAAGGGCGAGAAGGTCGCCATCACCGGGTTCGGCTCGTTCGAGAAGCGCGTCCGTGAGGCGCGCTGGGTGCGCAACCCGCAGACCGGCGCCCGGATCAAGGCGAAGAAGACGGCGGTGCCGAAGTTCACGCCGGGCGCGGAGCTGAGGGCGGTGGTCTCGGGCGCGAAGAAGCTGCCGAGGATCGCCACCGCGCCGGCCAAGAAGGCCACCGCGCAGGCCAGCGCCGCGGCCAAGAAGGCCACCGCCCAGGCCAGCGCCGCGGCCAAGAAGGTGACCCCTGCCAAGAAGGCCACCGCCACCAAGGCGGCGCCGGCCAAGAAGGCCCCGGCGAAGGCTGCTCCGGCCAAGACCGCCGCCAAGAAGACCACGGCGACCAAGGCCACGGCGACCAAGAAGACCACGGCGACCAAGGCCACTGCCGCGAAGAAGACCACGGCGGCGAAGAAGGCTCCGGCCAAGACCACGGCCACCAAGACCACCGCCGCCAAGAAGACCGCCCCGGCCAAGAAGACCACGGCCAAGACCACCGCCGCCAAGAAGACCACGACGGCGAAGAAGGCCCCGGCCAAGAAGGCCTGACCGAACCCCCATGCACGGTGGCGGGCCCCCGACGGGGCCCGCCACCGCTGCGTCTGCGTGAGTTCTGGTCGCCTGCTCAGCGGGAGGCCAGGGCCGCGGCGGTGCGTTCCCCGACCCCCAACGTGCAGGCCCGGCCCAGGTCCTCGGGATCGTCCACGTCGAGCCTG
>NZ_DAOMFK010000219.1:0-5146 GCF_035429765.1 Nocardioides sp.
GCCCGCGAGCTCCGGCGGTGCGCGATCGCCCGCGCCGAGGGTGACGGGCGCGGCGCCCTGGTCGCGCTGCGCTCGGCGGTGGCCACGGCCGAGGCGGACCGGCTGCGCCGACCGTTCGTCGAGGTGCCCCAGGCCCTGCACCTGCTGCGTCGTGCGGTCCCGCACACCTCCCCGCTCGTCGACGCCCGGATGTGGGAGCTGGCCGGGCGGCTGGAACGTCGCGGAGCCGCCCAGAGTGCCCTGGTCGAGCCGCTCACCGAGCGCGAGCTCGCGGTCCTCGCCTACCTGCCGCAGCGGATCAAGAACCAGGACATCGCCGACGAGCTCTACGTCTCGGTCAACACCCTCAAGACCCACCTGCGCAGCATCTACCGCAAGCTCGGCGCCGCGGACCGCGACCAGGCCGTCGACCGCGCCAGCGAGCTGGGACTGGTCTGAGCCCCGTGGACCGTCTCGAGGAGCTGGCCGCCGCACTGCCCGACGGCGTGGTGGTGACCGATCCCGACGTGGTGGAGAAGTACCGCTACGACTGGTCCGGGGGCGGTGGCGAAGAGGCCGGTCGGCCGTTGGCGGTCGTCCGGGCCGAGGGGGCCGAGCAGGTGCAGGCCACGCTGCGGTGGGCCAGCGCGCACCGGATCCCGGTGGTGCCGCGCGGGGCCGGGTCCGGTCTCTCCGGCGGGGCCACCGCGGTCGACGGCGGGATCGTGCTTTCCCTCGAGCGGATGCGGTCCATCGGCATCGACCCCGCCGCGCGGGTGGCGGTGGTGGAGCCGGGTGCCCTCAACATCGAGGTGAAGGAGGCCGCCGCCGAGCACGGGCTGTGGTACCCGCCGGACCCCTCGTCGTACGACATGTGCTCCATCGGCGGCAACGTGGCCACCAACGCAGGCGGGCTGTGCTGCGTGAAGTACGGCGTGACCACCGACTACGTGCTGGGGCTGGACGTCGTCCTGGCCGACGGCACGCTGGTCTCCCTCGGCGGGCCGCGGATCAAGGACGTCGCCGGGCTCTCGCTGGTCAAGCTGTTCGTGGGCAGCGAGGGGACCCTGGGGGTCGTCACCCGGGCCATCCTGCGACTGGTTCCCGCGCAGGGGGCGCGGTCGACCCTGGTGGCCTCCTTCCCGACCGTCGCGAGCGCCGCCGCCGCCGTGGTCGACATCGGGCGGTCGCTGCGCCCCTCGATGCTGGAGCTGATGGATCGGGCGGCGGTCAACGCGGTCGAGGACCACCGGGCGATGGGCCTGGACCGCTCGGCGGGTGCGCTGCTGATCGCGCAGTCCGACGCGCCGGGCGCGGCCCGTGCCGAGGAGATCGCCTGCATCGCCGCCGCCTGCCAGGCCGCCTCGGCCACCGAGGTGTACCTCACCGACGATGCCGAGGACGGCGAGATGTTCGTCGAGGCCCGGCGCGCCGCCTTCCCCGCCATCGAGGCCCGGGGGGCGCTCCTCCTGGAGGACGTCGGCGCCCCGGTGCCGCTGCTGCCCGAGCTCCTCGCCGCCGTGGGGGGGATCGCGACCCGGTACGCCGTCGAGATCCCGGTGGTGGCCCACGCCGGGGACGGGAACACCCACCCGATCATCGTCTACGACCCCGCCGACGCCGACTCGGAGCGGCGGGCGCGGGCCGCGTTCGACGACATCCTCGGTGCCGCGGTCGCGCTGGGCGGCACCATCACCGGCGAGCACGGTGTCGGGCGCACGAAGAAGTCGGCGCTGCCCGCGCAGCTCGGGCCCGAGGTGATGGCGCTGACCCGGCGGATCAAGGAGGCCCTCGACCCCGACGGGATCCTCAACCCGGGCGCGATCCTGTAGGAGAGACCCATGCACCAGCCCTTCCCGGACCGTTCCTCCGCAGCTGCCGCGTTCGCCGAGCACGTCAACCGCGGCAAGGTGGCGGCGTACGACGCGCTCGGCCTCGACGTGATGATCGGCGAGCGGGAGGGCGCGTGGTTCGGCGACGCCTACGACCCCCAGCGGCGATGGTTGAACTGCCACTGCAACGGGGGGGTGTTCAACCTCGGTCACCGCAACCCCGCAGTGGTCGCGGCGGTGCGCGAGGCCCTCGGCCACCTCGACGTCGGCAACCACCACCTCGTGTCCGGCTGGCGGGCCGAGCTGGCCCGCCGGCTGTCGGCCACCACCGGCGACCGGCTGAGCGGTGTGGTGTTCGGCGTCGGTGGGGGAGAGGCGGTCGACCTCGCCCTCAAGGTGGCCCGGGCGCACACCGGCCGCCAGGGTGTCGTGTCGGCCGTCGGCGGCTACCACGGACACACCGGACTGGCGATGGCGGCCGGCGACCCCGCCTACCGGGACCCGTTCGGTCCCAATCCGCAGAACTTCCGCCAGGTCCCGTTCGGCGACCTGGACGCCCTGGCCACGGCCGTCGACCACAGCACCGCCGCCGTCATCCTGGAGTCCGTCCCCGCGACCCTGGGGATGCCGCTGCCCCCGCCGGGCTACCTGCGCGCCGTGGGCGACCTGTGCCACCAGGCCGGAGCCCTCCTGGTGCTCGACGAGGTGCAGACCGGGCTGGGCCGCACCGGCACCTGGTGGAGCTACCAGCAGGACGAGGCCGAGCCCGACCTCGTGGTGACGGGCAAGGGGCTCTCCGGGGGGATCGTGCCGATCTCGGCGACGCTGATGACCCGCGAGGTGCACGCCTTCTTCGACGACCACCCGTTCGTCCACATCTCGACCTTCGGCGGGGCCGAGATCGGCTGTGTCGCGGCGCTGACGGTGCTCGACCTGGTCGGTGCCCCGGGGTTCCTCGGCCGGGTCGAGGAGGTGGGTTCCCGGATCGAGGCGGGCCTGTCCGGGCTCCCGCTCGAGGTACGCCGCCGGGGCCTGTTCATGGGGCTGAAGCTCCACGACGCCGCTGCCGGGATGGCCGCCACGCAGCGCGCGATCGGCGCGGGTGTCTTCGCCATCTTCGCCAACAACGACCCCTCCGTGCTGCAGCTGCTGCCGCCGCTGACGATCGCCGACGACGAGGTCGACTGGCTGGTCGGCACGCTGCAGGAGGTGCTGGCGTGAGCGACGGGCCGGTCAGCGAGCACGAGCTGGCCGCCCTCGAGGCGCGCGTGCACGAGGCCCTGGTCCAGGGGGAGGCTGGCACGCTGCCGGTGCTGGGGTACGGCGAGATCACGCTCGTGCTGGGCTGGCCCCCCGAGGCCCCCACGGCGGCGTGCAAGCGCCTGCCCGTCTTCGCCGACGCGACGCGTGCGGAGGCGTACGGCACGCTGGTCACGGAGTACGTCGAGCACCTGCGCGCGGGCGGGCTCGACGTGCTGCCGACGTCGTGGCACACCGTTCCTGCGGCGCACGGCACGGTCGCCGGCTACGTGGTCCAGCCGGTGCTTCCCGAGGCGACCCTGGTGCCGCGGGTGCTCGCCGACACCCCGGAGCAGGCCCGTGCGGTGCTCGACGCCGTGCTCGACGCGGTGGACGCCGTGGTCGACCCGAGCTGCGGACTGGACGCCCAGCTGTCCAACTGGGCGTGGCGGGACTCGCGGCTGACCTACTTCGACGTCACCACGCCCATGCTCAGCGACGCCGCCGGCAGGACCCGGCTCGACCTGGCACACATGGGCACACCCCTGCCCGCGCCGCTCCGGCCGGTGCTGGCCCGCTTCGCGTTCCCGGGCATCGTGGCCGCCTACCACGACCGGCGCACGGTCGTCGTCGACCTGGTGGGCAACCTGCTCAAGGAGCGGCTGGACCATGTGGTCGACGAGGCGATCGCGGCGGCCAACCGGCGGGTCACCCCGTCGCTCACCCGCGGCGAGATCGACCGCTGGTACGCCGGAAACGCCCGGATGTGGGAGGCGCTGCTGCGGCTGCGCCGCGCCGACCGGTGGTGGCAGCGCCGCGTCCGGCGCCGGACCTACCCCTTCCTGCTGCCCGGTGCCATCGACCGCTGACCGCTGGGCACGGGGGCCGCCGGGCACCGCGCCGACACGCGAGCCGAAGTCGCTGCACCGGCGCCGGGCCCCGTAGGCTGACGGGGCTGGTCTTCCCCCGAGCCGGCATCTGGGAGGATGCCCCGGCCGCACCCGCGCCGTGAACGTCCGCAGTGAGGGAGAACCGTGTACCTGAAGAGCCTGACCCTCAAGGGGTTCAAGTCCTTCGCCTCCTCGACGACGCTCCAGCTCGAGCCGGGCATCACCTGCATCGTCGGCCCCAACGGCTCCGGCAAGTCCAACGTCGTGGACGCCCTCGCCTGGGTCATGGGCGAGCAGGGCGCCAAGTCCCTTCGCGGCGGAAAGATGGAGGACGTCATCTTCGCCGGCACCGCGGGCCGTCCGCCCCTGGGCCGGGCGGAGGTGCTGCTGACCATCGACAACTCCGACGGCGCGCTGCCGATCGAGTACTCCGAGGTCACCATCTCCCGCACGATGTTCCGCAGCGGCGGGTCCGAGTACGCCATCAACGCCCAGCCGTGCCGCCTCCTGGACGTGCAGGAGCTGCTGTCGGACTCCGGCATCGGCCGCGAGATGCACGTCATCGTCGGGCAGGGCCAGCTGGACTCCATCCTGCACGCGACCCCGGAGGACCGCCGGGGCTTCATCGAGGAGGCCGCCGGGGTCCTCAAGCACCGCAAGCGCAAGGAGAAGGCGCTGCGCAAGCTGGACTCCACCGAGGGCAACCTCACTCGGCTCGGCGACCTGCTCACCGAGATCCGCCGCCAGCTCAAGCCCCTGGGCAGGCAGGCGGAGGTGGCCCGCAAGGCGGCGGCCGTGCAGGCCGACGTCCGCGACGCCCGTGCCCGGCTGATCGCCGACGACCTGGTCACCGCGCGGACCGCCCTGGAGCAGGAGCTCGCCGACGAGTCCGTGCTCGTGGAGCGGCGCCGGGAGGTGGAGGCGTCGGTCGCCGAGGCCCAGCAGGCCGAGGCGGCGCTGGAGGCCGCACTGCGCGAGGACCTGCCGGAGCTCGCCCGCGCCCAGGAGACCTGGTTCGCCCTGTCCGGGCTCCGGGAGCGGCTGCGCGGCACCCAGTCGCTGGCCGCCGAGCGGGTCCGCAACGCCGCCGGCACCCCCGAGCTGGAGCTCGAGCCCGGCCGGGACCCCGAGACGCTCGAGGCGGAGGCCGAGCGCGTGCGGGACCAGGAGCAGGCCATCGCCGTGGAGGTCGACACCCAGCGGGCC
>NZ_DAOMFK010000220.1:0-5103 GCF_035429765.1 Nocardioides sp.
GCGTCGTACGCACCAGTAGCCGGTCCAGGACGCCCGGCACCGCGGGCTGATCGCTCGGCTCGGTCACGGGTGCCCCAGGGGCGGTGGAGCGGCGGAGCCCGGTGAGCGTCGCACGAGCTCGCTGGTCATCCGCCCCTCCGGGTCGAGACCCGCAAGCAGCGCGTCGGCGATGGCCCGAAGCTGGCTGATCTGGCGCGGGGTCAGCGGGTCGATGACGTGCCGGCGGACGTTCTCGACGTGCCCGGGCGCGGCGGCCACGAGGGCCCTCCAGCCGGTCTCGGTGAGCCGGGCGTTGGTCGCGCGGCCGTCCGCAGGGCAGGGCGTCCGCTCCACGAGGTCGCGCTCCTCGAGGCGCCCGGCCACGTGGGACAGCCGCGACAGCGTGGCGTTGGTGCGCTCGGCCAGCGTGGTCATCCGCAGGGTGCGCTGCGGCGCCTCGGAGAGCGTGGCCAGCACGAAGTACTCGAAGTGGGTCAGCCCCGAGTCGCGCCTGAGCTGCCCGTCCAGGATCCCCGGCAGCAGCTCGACCACCGCGACCAGCCTGACCCACGCAGCCAGCTCGTCCTCGTCCAGCCACCTCGGTTCCATCCGTCCAGCGTAGGACCTTTACTTGACGGAACAATCAACGGCGGTGCTCCAGGAGGCAGCCACGGACGGCGCAGGACGGGTGTCCGTGCTCGGCCCTACCGTGGACCGGACGACCCCGACGAAAGGGAGCACCATGGCCGATACGTCGACATCCGGCGGCGAGCGCGCCGACATCCTGGACCTGCTGCACAAGCACCGCGAGCTCTTCCTGGTCACGGTCCGGGGCCTGACCGACGACCAGGCCCGGCAGCGACCCACGGTGAGCGAGCTGACGCTGGGCGGGCTGGTCAAGCACGTCTCCAGGACCGAGCAGAGCTGGACGCGCTTCATCGTCGCGGGTCCTCCCGAGGGGCCCGAGATCGACTGGGCGCGCATCGACTGGAGCAACCCGCCCCCCGAGGTGCGGGAGTTCCAGGACAGCTTCCGGGTGCTGGAGGACGAGACGCTGGCTGGGCTGCTCGCGGAGTACGACGCCGTGGCCGCCGCGACAGACGCCCTCGTCAGGGAGGTGGACCTCGACTCCTCGCAGCCGCTGCCCAAGGCGCCCTGGCACGAGCCGGGCTCCCGGTGGACCGCCCGCCGGGTGTTCCTGCACATCGCCGTGGAGACCGCCCAGCACGCCGGCCACGCCGACATCATCCGGGAGTCCATCGACGGCCAGAAGTCGATGGGCTGACTCGGGTTGACGGATCTCGGGACGTGCTCGGCGAACCGCCCGCGGCTCATCTCGGCTTCGGTGCGCGCCCCAGGTTCAGCTCGGCCCGACGGTGCAGGACTGCGCGCTCGCTCTCGTTCCTGGTGCGCGCGGCCGCCTCGGTGAACGCCTCGCCCGCCTGACGGTGCTGCCCGGCCCGTTCGAGCAGGTCTCCGCGCACACTCGGCACGAGCGGTGAGTCGCCGAGCTCACCTGCGCCCAGCGCCTCCAGCACCGCCAGCCCCGCATCCGGGCCGAACGCCCGACCGTGTGCGACCGCCCGGTTCACCTCGACCACCGGCCCCGGCGCGGCGTGGGCCAGGACGTCGTAGAGGGCTGCGATCCGGCGCCAGTCTGTGTCCTCGGCACGCTCCGCACGGGCGTGCTGCGCGGCGATCGAGGCCTGGAGGAAGTACTTCCCTACCGGCGTCCCGTGCGCGGCGAGCAGCTCGGCCCGTTGCAGGGCTGCGATCCCGCGCCGGATCAGTGGTTGGTCCCAGCGCGCCCGGTCCTGGGCCTCGAGCAGGACCGGTGCACCGTCCTCGTCGAGCCGGGCGGCCATCCGCGAGCCCTGGATCTCCAGCAGCGCCTGAAGTCCGAGCACCTCGGGCTCGTCCGGAGCGAGGGTGGCCAGCATCCGCGCCAGCCGCATCGCCTCGCGCGCCAGCTCGGGGCGCATCCAGTCCTCGCCGGCGGTGGCGCTGTAGCCCTCGTTGAAGATCAGGTAGATCACGGCCATGACGTCGTCGAGGCGCCTGGTCCGCTCCGTCCCCGTGGGCAGCTCGAACTCGGGGTGAGCCTCGGACAGCGTCCTCTTCGCCCGCGAGATGCGCTGGCCCATGGTGGGCTCGGTGGTCAAGAACCCGCGGGCGATCTCCGCGGTGGTGAGCCCTCCGACCAGACGCAGCGTCAGCGCGGCCCGGGACTCAGCACTCAGCAGGGGGTGGCAGGACAAGAAGATGAGCCGCAGGACGTCGTCCTCGATGTAGTCGACCTGGCCGTCGAGGTCGGGCATCTCCCCCTCCTCTCCACCACGGGCGCGCTCGAGCTCCGCGACCTTGCGGCGAAGGCTGTCGGCGCGCCGGAAGTGGTCGATGCCGCGCCGCTTCGCGGTGGTCATCAGCCACGCCGCCGGGTTCTGCGGTACGCCGGTCGTGGGCCACTGCTCGAGCGCCGCCACCAGCGCGTCCTGCGCCAGGTCCTCGGCGAGCTCCACATCCCGGGTCATCCGGGTCAGAGCACCGACGAGGCGGGCCGAGTCGGCCCGCCACGCCGCGACGATGACCCCTGTCGGGTCATCCGCACTGGTCCCTGCCGGCACGACGCCAGCGTAGTGAGCCCGTTCAGTCGCCGGGTGCCTCCGGACCGGTGGAGATCTGACGCAGCGTCGAGATCACGGTGACCTCCGGCCAGTGCTTGGCGTGCAGCTCGGCGAACTGGCGCTGGTCCGCCACGGCATCCTCGAGGGTGTCGTACTGCATGATCGCCCAGCCGCCGACCACCTCCTTGGCCTCGGCGTACGGCCCGTCGACCCGGGTGACCTCGCCCTTGCGGACCACGAAGTTCACCGCGTCCTCGGTCCCGTACAGGCCGCCACCGTCAAGGAACACACCCTTGGCGGCCTGTTCGCCGATGTAGACGTCCATCGCGTCGAACAGCGCCTGCGGCGGCGTGCCGACGCCCTCTTCCATCCTCACGAATCCCATGAAACGCGGCATGCTGATCACTCCTACTGGTTGCTGGTGAGCTGGTTCTCGCACGTACGTCGAACGGCCACCGGGCTCTTCGACATCGACCGTTGAAGTTCTCGAACGTGCCGACACTCTGCGCCGCGGCACCGGGTCGAGTAAAGCGCCTGACGGGCCAGCCGGGTGGCGGCAGCGTCAGGGATCAGCGCGGAGCGCCCACGCGCCACCAGCCCGCGGGACGGCTCAGGCGCAGGACTCCAGGGTGGCGTCCTGGCGGGCCCGGTCGCCGAGCCGCCGGGCCATGGCCGTGTCCGGAAGCACCACACTGGCCCCGCCCACGCTCCCGATGCCGCCCTGGACCACGCAGTTGGTGATCGCGCCGGGACGGACCGCCGCGGCCGCCGCGGCGAGCTCGAAGAGCTCGGCCGGGGGAAGGTCGGTGTGCATGTTCTGCAGGACGCTGAGCACGCCGCGCTCGAGGAAGCCGGGCTCGTCGGCGCGGGCCCGGATCTTGGCCTGGATGCCCTTCAGCGTGCGCTGCTGGTTGGCCGACCGGTCGAAGTCGCCGCGGAGCAGGTCGTGCCGGATCCGCGAGAACGCCATCGCGTCGTACCCGGTCAGGTGGATGTGCCCTGCCGGGAACCCCTTGGGCTTGAGGTAGGTGTCGGAGAACGCGACCGGGTTGTCCACCTCGATGCCCCCGATGCTCTTGACCATCTCGATGAAGTAGGGGAACCGGGTGACGAAGACGTAGTCGGGCTGGATGCCCACCAGGTTCCCCACCGTCTGGCCGAGCAGCTGAGGACCGCCGTAGTACAGCGAGGCGTTGATCTTGTCGTAGCCGACCCCGGGGATGTCGACCCACGAGTCGCGGGGTACGCCGATCGCGGCCGCCGCACCGGTCCGGGTGTCCATGCCGACCAGCTGCAGGGCGTCCCCCCGGGTCCGGGTCATGTCCTCGCCCGGCCGGGCGTCGGAGCCGACGGCGAGGATCCAGACCACGTCCGGGGTCAGGTCCACACCACTGGCCTGCCGCACCTTCACCAGGGTCACCTCGGTGGGGTGCACGGCGGAGTCCGGCACGACCAGGGCGGTCAGCCCCAGCACCACGGTGAGCGCCAGCAGCCGCAGCAGCCGGCCCCCGAGACCGGTCCGCCCGCTCATCGCGCTCCCCCCTCGGACACGTCGTAGGCGAACACCTGCCACCCGGCGTCGGTCTTCGTCAGCCGGAGCACCCCGGTCACCGTCACTCGTCCCTTCCTCTCACCGGAGGTGGTGAAGGCCAGGCGGACCCGCGCCGTGGCGCCGACCGGCCGGCCCTTGACCCCGAGCACGTCGACGCTCACCCGGCGGGTCCTCGCGGTGACGGCGTCCACCCGCTCGCCGATCTCGGCGTTCGACATCAGCCGGAGGTCCGCGGCTGCGTCCTTCGCAGCACCGGGGGTGAACCCGGGGAAGGCGTCGGAGAAGTCGGTGCGCGGGTAGTCCCCGCCGACGTACGCCGCGTCCCACCACCCGTCGACCACGCTGCTGACCGCCGCGACCGTCCGCGCGCGCTGGGCGCGGTCCACCGTGCCCTCGACGCGGCCCAGCCGGGCGGTGGTCTGCAACGGCGCCGGAGCCGAGGCGCTGGGGGACGCTGCGGGCTCCGGCTCGGAGTCCCCGGAGCAGGAGACGGCTCCCAGAGCCAGCCCCGTGGCCAGCACAGCCGCGGTGACCCGACCCCGCGCCGTCCAGATCATGTCCGCCAGTCTCCCTCGTCCCGCGATGTGGCTGCACCCTGCCCCCACCACCCTGCCTCACGGCGGGGGCCCAGCCCTGCATTTGCCGCGTGGTGGGACTAGCCTTGATCACCGAGTGCCAACCCACGCGCGCGTACCGGAAGAGGCGAGACCAGCCGTGTCGCAGACCCCTGACCAGCAGTCCACCGAGTCTTCCACGGCGCTCCCCGCCGGTTTCGGCGCCAACGACTGGCTCGTCGACGAGATGTTCGAGCGGTACACCGCGGACCCGTCGAGCGTGGCCCCCGAGTGGGCGACCTGGTTCGCGACCCACGGCAACCCTGCCGAGGGCAACGGCACCCCTCAGGCCGCGGCGGCCCCCGCCTCGGCCGCCCCGGCTGCGGCTGCGAGC
>NZ_DAOMFK010000221.1:0-5063 GCF_035429765.1 Nocardioides sp.
GTTCGTTCGCTAGAGGCGGTTACATGCCCCCAGCTGCGGGGGGCGGCGGGACGGGAGGACGGAGGGAGGCGGCGGTGCTAAGGACGATCATGGTCGCCGTCGACGACTCACCGGCGGCGTTCCGGGCGGCCACGGTCGCCGTCGAGCTGGCCCGACGGCTCTCCGCGCGGCTGGTGGCGGTCACCGTGGTCGACGGGCAGCTGGCCGGGGAGCCGGTGCCGGGGCGGCCGCGCACCCCTGCGGAGCACCCGCCCGGTCAGCTGGCGGCACGCCGCCAGGCCGCGCAGGCCGCCCAGCAGCACGTCCGCGCCCAGGCCTCCCAGCTCGGGGTGCAGATCGAGCTGAGGACCACCGAGGGGCACGTCGCGGACGCTGTGCTGGAGCAGGCCCGGGAGATCTCGGCCGACCTCGTCGTGATCGGGCGCGCCGAGTCGGGACGGGTCCACCTGGGTCACGTGGGGCACACGGCCGAGCAGGTGCTGGAGTTCAGCACGGTCCCTGTCCTGGTGGTGCCCGGGCCCGGCGGCTGAGCGCCGTCGCCGGCCCGCAGAGAGGCCGACGCAGGCCCGACACGCCCGCCGTAGATTTGCGGTTCGGTAACGATTTCTTTACGGTCGAGGCTCGTCTTGCATCTCGGGCCGTCAACGACGTCGGTCTCCGCAAGACCTGACCGATGTTGCCGACCGGGGTCCCCCGCCCCGTGCCCGGAGGATTCATGCCTACCCGCCCCCACCCCACCGTCCGCCCGCGCGCCCTCGCGCTGCTGGGCCTCCTCACGGCTCTCACGCTGACTCTCGGCGTACTCACCGCCACCGGCGGCCAGGCCCGCGCCGCGGGCTCGCGCTGCGTGGCCCACCGGATGGGCATCCCGCCCGCCGGGACGACCTACCTCGGCGCCGCGGTCAGCGGTACGTCGGACCTGGGCACCCGCGAGTCGCAGTTCGGCCGCACGCTCGCCCTGCACCGGACGTACTTCCAGGCCTCCCAGATCAAGCAGGCCGCCCGCACCGCCCGCGCGGACCTGGCCGCAGGCCGCCTCCCCTGGATCAGCTTCAAGGCACCCCACTCGTGGGCCGCGATGGCCACGGGCGCCGGCGACGCCTGGTCGCGCCAGGTCGCCGACGCGCTGAAGAAGGTCCCCGGGCCGGTCTGGATGGCGGTCCACCACGAGCCGGAGAACGACGGGGACATGAGGCTGTGGACGCGGATGCAGCGCCAGATCGCGCCGATCATCCACCAGCGCACCAACAACGTGGCCTACTCGGTGATCTACAGCGGCTGGAACACCTTCGGCGGCGGCAACAACACCGTGGCCCGGAAGTGGCCCGGGGACCGCAACGTGGACATCCTGGCCATCGACGCCTACAACGACTTCGGTGCGGTGCGCGACGGCCGCGAGGGCACCAAGTCCCTGGACCTGCGCCCGTACTACCGCAAGATGGCACGGTGGTCGCGCAACCACGGCACCGCCTGGGCGATCGGCGAGACCGGCCAGACCCGCAAGGGCGCCTCGGTGGACCCGACCTGGCTGGACCGGGCCTACCACCAGATGGTGCGGCGCGGCGGTGCCGGGCTGTCCTACTACGACTCCTCGGAGAACTCCGTCGCGGACTGGACGCTCAACGACTCGGTCAAGCGGGCCCGGTTCAAGGGCCTGCTCCCGGGTTCGGCCCGGGTCTGCTGACCTGGTGTCAGGGCGCGGGCTCGACCTGCAGACCCGCCCCCTCGGCCAGCGCCGTGATGTCCTCCACGATGCCCAGGGCGATCGCCTGGGCCGTCAGCCCGATCCGCTCCAGGATCGCGGCGCGCTTGGCATGGGCCAGGAACTCCTGCGGTACGGCGTGCAGCCGGAACGGGGTCGTCACCCCCGCCTCGGTGAGCGTCTGGAGCAGTACGGCGCCGCAGCCGCCGACCCGCCCGTTGTCCTCGATGCTGACCACCAGGCGGTGCTGGGCGGCGAGCTCGACGAGGGCGGGGTCGACCGGCTTGACCCAGCGGGGGTCGACCACGGTGACGCCGATGCCCTGGGCGACCAGGCGCTCGGCCACCCCGACCGCCGTGGTGGCCATCGAGCCGACCCCCACGACGAGCACGTCCCGGGCCCCGTCGCGGACCAGGACGTCGGTGCCACCCGCCTTGCCGAGGGTGGGCAGGTCCGCGGGCGGCGGGCCCTTGGGGAACCGGACGACCGTCGGCGCGTCGTCGACGGCGACCGCCTCGTCCAGCAGCTCACGGAGCCGGGGAGCGTCCCGCGGCGCGGCGAGCCGCAGCCCGGGCACCACCTGGAGCACCGACATGTCCCACATGCCGTTGTGGCTCGCCCCGTCGTCCCCGGTGACCCCGGCCCGGTCCAGCACGAAGGTCACCCCGCAGCGGTGCAGGGCGACGTCCATCAGGACCTGGTCGAAGGCCCGGTTGAGGAACGTCGCGTAGACCGCCACCACCGGGTGCAGGCCGCCCATCGCCAGGCCGGCGGCTGAGGTCGCGGCGTGCTGCTCGGCGATGCCGACGTCGAAGGTGCGCTCGGGGAACCGCGCCTGGAACCGGTCCAGGCCCACCGGGTGCATCATCGCGGCGGTGATGGCCACGACGTCGCTGCGCCGCTCGCCGAGGCGCACCATCTCGTCGGCGAACACGTCGGTCCAGACCCGCCCCTTGGGCTTCTCCTCGCCGGTCTCGAGGTCGAACGGGCCGGGTGAGTGGAACTGGTCGGCGACGTGCCGCTCGGCCGCGTCGTACCCGAAGCCCTTGCGGGTCAGCACGTGCACGATCACCGGCCCGCCGAAGCGCTTGGCCTGGGCCAGCACCTGCTCGACCGCGGCCCGGTCGTGGCCGTCGACCGGCCCGACGTACTTCAGCCCGAGGTCCTCGAACAGCCCCTGCGGGGCGAGCGCGTCCTTCATGCCCTTCTTCATGGCGTGCAGCACGTCGTACGCCGCGGGTCCGACGCCCTTGACGGCGTTGAGCCGGCGCTTGACCTGGTCGAGGACCTGCTCGTAGCGGGGGTTCGTGCGCAGCGCGGTCAGGGCGTTCGCGAGCCCGCCGATCGTCGGGGTGTAGGAGCGGCCGTTGTCGTTGACGACGATGACCAGCCGGCTGGTCCGCGCGATCGCGATGTTGTTCAGCGCCTCCCAGGCCATCCCCCCGGTGAGCGCCCCGTCGCCGATCACCGCGACCACGTGCCGGTCCTCCCCGCGCAGTGCGTAGGCCTTCGCCAGCCCGTCGGCGTAGGAGAGGGCCGTGGAGGCGTGGGAGTTCTCCACCAGGTCGTGCTCGGACTCCGCGCGGCTCGGGTATCCGGAGACGCCGCCCTCCTGACGGAGCCGCTCGAAGCCGGCGGCCCGGCCGGTCAGCAGCTTGTGCACGTAGGCCTGGTGCCCGGTGTCGAACACCACCCGGTCCGTCGGGCTGTCGAAGACCCGGTGGATCGCCATGGTGAGCTCGACGACGCCGAGGTTGGGCCCGAGGTGGCCGCCGGTGCGGGCGCAGGTGGCGACCAGGAAGTCCCGGATCTCCCCGGCCAGCGCGTCCAGCTGCTCGTCGCTGAGCCCGCGCAGGTCACGCGGCGCCGAGATCGACTCCAGGTAGCCCATGTTCCTCCGCTCGACGCCGGTCGCCCGCGGGTGCGGGCCGACTGCCGATTCTAGTCGCGGCCCCGGGGCGGCTGCCCACTCGCCGCGTCGCTCACAGCTCGACGACCGCGACCGCCGGCTCGTGAAGGGATCCCAGCCAGACCCGACCCTCGTGCTCACGCACCCCGGTGACCATGTGGTAGCCCGCGGCGGGCAGGTCGAGGTCGTGCACCAGGGCACCGGTGTCGTCGTAGGCCTGGACCCGCACGGTGCGCTTCGGTTTGGGCTGGAGCGGCTCAGGGATCCGGGTGACCTGGCGGCTCAGCCAGCGCGGGCTGCGCTGGAGCCGCTCGACCACCGGGTCGGTGGGCGAGGCGATCGTCACCCAGATCAGCCCGTCGCTCCCCCGCGCGATGTTGTCGGGGTAGCCCGGCAGGTCCTGGCAGAGGTGGTCCCGGGTGCCCGCCCGCTCGCCGGTCAGCCAGCGCCGCACCACGGTGCGGGCACCGGTCTCGGCCACAGCGACGTACGACTCGTCGGCAGCGAGCGCCACCCCGTTCGCGAAGGCCAGGCCGTCGAGGACCACCTCGACCTCGCCCGTGCCGGTCCGGTGCAGCAGCCGGCCGGTGCGGGTGTCCTGCACCAGGTCGTCCTTCCACCGGTCGATGCCGAACTCGGTGGAGGAGTCGGAGAACCACACGTCCCCGGAGGTCGCGATCGCCGCGTTGTTGCAGAACACCATCGGCCGCCCCGAGACCTGGTCGACGACCAGCTCGACGGCGCCGGTGCCGACGTCGACGTGGAGCAGGCCGCGGCGGGCGTCGCACACCAGCAGCCGTCCGTCGGCCTCGAGCTCGAGCCCCAGCGGCCGACCGCCGGTGCGCGCGACCCGATCGATCCGGTCACCGTCGTGGCTGATGCGGAAGATGCTGCCGTCCTCGGTGCCGGTGAACACGGCGCCCTCGTGCGGGCCGGGTCCGCCGACCACCACGTCCTCGGCGCCGGCGGCGGGTACCGGGATGACTGTGAGCGAGGTCGTCATGGGCCCATCGTCGCGCAGGGCGCCGGCGGCGTCGACGGCGGGTGCCCACGGGTCAGAGCCGGGGTGCGAACCGACGCCCACGCACCGCCTCCTCCACCAGTCCCACCGCGCGACGCACCCCCTGCAGCCGCGCCTCCTCGGTCAGCCAGGCCTCGACCGCTGCCTCGACGACCCCGGGCGGGGCCACCTCGCGCAGCCCCCCGCGCGCCTCGCTCAGCCCGCCTCGCTCAGCCCGCCATGGCCGCGAGGTGGTCGGCGACGACGTCCGCGGCCAGGCGACCGGGTCGGGCCAGCGACGCGTCGGCCCCGAAGCGCTCGGTGAGGGAGACGACCGTCAGCCCGTCGGGCAGCACGGGCAGGGGCTCGACGACCTCCCCGACCACGGCCAGGCAGGGCACGCCGAGGGCGTGGGCCATCGAGGCCACGCCCCCGACCCCCCTGCCGTCGAA
>NZ_DAOMFK010000222.1:0-5062 GCF_035429765.1 Nocardioides sp.
TCGCCCGCCCGCGCCGCACCGACCTGGTGCGGCAGCTGGTCGAGGGCTCCGACCCGAGCGCGGCAGCCGCCGGGCTGGGGATCCCGGCGGGCGCCCCGGTCGCCGTGCTGGCCCTCGAGCCGCGCTCCGCCGCCGGCAGCGGCACCCAGGACCTGGCCCGGCTCCTCGACGTGCTCACGCTGGGGCTCGAGGCGCGGGTGGGGCCGACCGGGTGCCTGGCCGGAGGCGGACGGATCTACGCCGTGCTCGCCGCCACCCGGGTGACCCCCGAGCGGGTGCCCGGCGCCGTGGCCGAGGTGCTGCGCACGTCGTCCACCGCTGCGCGCTGGGAGCTCCGGGCGGGTATCGGTGGGTTCAGCGACCAGCCCCGCGACGTACGCCGCTCGCGCTTCGACGCCGACCAGGTGCTCACCCTGCTGGGCCGGCACCCGGAGCTGGGCGCCGTCCGCGCCGCCTCGGAGGTCGGCGACGAGCTGGTGCTGCTGCGGCTCGCGGACCGCTTCGAGTCGGCGGCGGCGCTCTCCGCTCCGGCCTCGGCCGTCCTCCGGCACGACGCCCACCACCAGACCGGCTACGCGGACCTGCTGCTCGCCTGGTGCGACCTGGGCAGGGACGTGCGGAGGGTGGCCGAGCGCCTGACCCTGCACCCCAACACGGTGCGCTACCGGCTGGGACGGGCGACAGCGCTGTTCGACCTGGCCCTCGACCAGCCCGCTCAGGTGCTGCTGCTGTGGCTGGCGCTCCGGCTGGAACGCAGCCGCGGCTGACCCCGGCTCCGGTCAGGCAGGGAGGATCTGGTCGCCCTTGACCGTGATCGCGACCTCGGCGAGCGGTGACTGGGCCGGCCCGCTCACCGGCGACCCGTCGGCGATGGAGAACATGCTGCCGTGGCAGGGGCAGTGGATGTTGCCGTCGACGAGGTCGGCCACCGGGCAGCCCTGGTGCGTGCAGGTGCGGCTGAACGCCTTGTAGACACCGTCCTCGGGCTCGGTGACCACCACGCTCGGGTCGTCCACGAACACGGCGCCGCCGACCTCGAGATCGCCGGTGGTGGCCAGCGCGGCCGCGGCACCGCCCCCTCCGCCGCCGGAGCTCGAACCCGTGCTGGGCGAGGGCTGCGTGGAGGTGCCGGAGGTGCTGTCACCTCCCGAGCTGCCGCCGCACGCGGCGAGCAACGGTGCGCCCACGCCCAGCGCTGCCGCTGCGGTGATCGCCTGTCGGCGGCTCAGTCCTGCACTGCTCACGGTCCGGCTCCTCACTGCCCTGGTCGCGTGCTGCCAGACTAGCCGCGGGCCCGGGAGCGGCGGGCCTGTCCTTTGGTACTACGACCGCCGGCGAGCAGCGGCGCGAGGAACCGGCCGGTGTGGCTCGCGTGGTCCCCGGCCACGTGCTCGGGAGTGCCCTCGGCGATCACCATGCCGCCGCGGGAGCCCCCCTCCGGCCCCATGTCGATCAGCCAGTCCGCGGTCTTGATCACGTCGAGGTTGTGCTCGATCACCAGCACCGAGTTGCCCTGGTCGACGAGCCGTCCGAGCACCAGCAGCAGCTTGCGGATGTCCTCGAAGTGCAGGCCCGTGGTGGGCTCGTCCAGCACGTAGACGGTGCGGCCGGTGGAGCGCTTCTGCAGCTCCGAGGAGAGCTTGACCCGCTGCGCCTCGCCGCCGGAGAGCGTGGTGGCGGGCTGTCCCAGCCGGACGTAGCCGAGCCCCACCTCGCACAGCGTCCTCATGTGCCGGGCGATGGCGGGGACCGCGGCGAAGAACTCCGCCGCCTCCTCGATCGGCATGTCCAGCACCTCGGCGATGGTCCTGCCCTTGTAGTGCACCTCCAGCGTCTCCCGGTTGTAGCGGGCGCCGTGACACACCTCGCAGGGGACGTAGACGTCGGGGAGGAAGTTCATCTCGATCTTGATCGTGCCGTCCCCGGCGCAGGCCTCGCAGCGACCGCCCTTGACGTTGAAGGAGAACCGGCCCTGCAGGTAGCCCCGCATCTTGGCCTCGGGCGTGGAGGCGAAGAGCTTGCGGATGTGGTCGAAGACCCCGGTGTAGGTCGCCGGGTTGGAGCGGGGCGTGCGCCCGATCGGGGACTGGTCGACGTGGATGACCTTGTCGACGTGCTCGAGGCCGGTGATCCGGGTGTGCCGGCCGGGCACCGCGCGGGCGTGGTAGATCTGCTTGGCCAGGGCCGTGTAGAGGATGTCGTTGACCAGGGTGGACTTCCCCGACCCGGAGACGCCGGTCACCGCGACGAACAGGCCGAGCGGGAACGACACCGTCAGGTCGCGCAGGTTGTGCTCACGCGCACCGTGCACCACCAGCTCGCGGCCCGTGGTGCGGGGACGGCGTACCTCGGGCACCGGGATCTCGCGCCGGCCCGAGAGGTACTGCCCGGTCAGGGAGTCGCGGTGCCGGAGCAGCTGGGCCACCTTGCCGCTGTGGACCACCTGGCCGCCGTGCTCCCCCGCCCCCGGACCGATGTCCACCACCCAGTCGGCGGTGCGGATGGTGTCCTCGTCGTGCTCGACGACGATCAGCGTGTTGCCGAGGTCGCGCAGCCGGACCAGCGTCTCGATCAGCCGGTGGTTGTCGCGCTGGTGCAGCCCGATCGAGGGCTCGTCGAGCACGTAGAGAACCCCGACCAGGCCCGCTCCGATCTGGGTCGCCAGCCGGATCCGCTGGGCCTCGCCCCCGGACAGGGAGCCGGAGGGCCGGTCCAGGGAGAGGTAGTCGAGACCCACGTCGAGCAGGAAGTTCAACCGCTCCTGGATCTCCTTGAGCACGCGCTCGGCGATCTGCCGCTCCCGATCGGTGAGCTCCAGCGCGCGGAGGAACTCCGCGGTCTCGTTGATCGGGAGGGCGCAGACCTCGGCGATGTTCCGGCCGCCCAGGGTGACCGCCATCGACACGGGCTTGAGGCGGCTGCCCCCGCAGGTGGGGCAGGGGACCTCGCGCATGAAGCCCTCGAACCGCTCCCGGCTGGTGTCGGACTCGGCCTCGCGGTGGCGCCGCTCGATGTAGGGGCGCACGCCCTCGAACGGGGCGTAGTAGGCCCGCTGCCGGCCGTACCGGTTCGTGGTGACCACGTGCACCTTGGTGGCGTGGCCGTTGAGCAGGGACTTCTGCGCCTTCGCCGACAGCTTCTCCCACGGGGTGTTCAGGTCGAAGCCGAGCTCCTCGCCCAGGGCGTTCATCAGGGTCAGGAAGTAGTCCGCGACGTGCGCACCGCTCCAGGGGGCGATCGCGCCCTCCCCGAGCGAGGCGGCCGGGTCCGGGACCACCAGGTCGGGGTCGACCTCCATCCGGGTGCCCAGGCCGTGGCACGCGGGGCAGGCGCCGAACGGGGAGTTGAACGAGAAGGACCGCGGCTCGAGCTCGTCGACGTCGAGGGGGTGCTCGTTGGGGCAGGCCATCCGCTCGGAGAAGCGGAGCTCCCGGTGCGGGTCGTCCTCGGCGGCGTCGACGAAGTCGAACAGCACGAGGCCGCCCGCCAGGCCGAGCGCGGTCTCCACCGAGTCGGTGAGCCGCCGCTTCGCCGAGGGCTTCACTGCCAGCCGGTCGACGACCACCTCGATGGAGTGCTTCTGCTGCTTGTTCAGCGTCGGCGGCTGGTCCAGCGGGTGGGTCTCCCCGTCGACGCGGACCCGGGAGAACCCCTGGCTCTGCAGCGCGCGGAAGAGCTCGACGTACTCACCCTTGCGGCCGCGGATGACGGGAGCCAGCACCTGGAACCGCCGCCCCTCCTCCAGCGCCAGCACCCGGTCGACGATCTGCTGGGGGGTCTGGCGCTCGATCCGCGCGCCGCACGTGGGGCAGTGCGGCGTCCCGGCCCGCGCGTACAGCAGCCGCAGGTAGTCGTAGACCTCGGTGATGGTGCCGACCGTGGAACGCGGGTTGCGCGAGGTCGACTTCTGGTCGATCGACACCGCCGGCGAGAGGCCCTCGATGAAGTCCACGTCGGGCTTGTCCATCTGCCCCAGGAACTGCCGGGCGTACGCCGAGAGCGACTCGACGTAGCGGCGCTGACCCTCGGCGAAGATCGTGTCGAAGGCCAGCGAGGACTTCCCGGACCCCGACAGCCCGGTGAACACGATCAGCGAGTCGCGGGGCAGGTCGAGGGAGATGTCCTTGAGGTTGTGCTCCCGGGCGCCCCGGATGATGAGCTGGTCTGTCACTGCGGTCCCTTGCCATCTGCTCGTGCTGCGTGTCGACGCGGTTCGAACAAGTGTTCGTCACGGTAGCCGTCATGGGCAACCCGCCGCGCCGGTCTCCCACTCTCTCACGGGGAGGCCAGCGGTGCCTCACGGGCGATAGAGCTCCGAGACCTGCACCACGCGGTCGCCGTCCCACCAGAGGGCCGCGGGCACTGGTCGGTCCTGGGTCGCCACCGACAGCTTGTCGCAGGACACACGGTGGTCCCGCAGGGGCTCCCGGTAGCCGATCACGATGATGCCGGTGCACACGGTCTGGGCCGACAGCTCGACGTTGAACGCCGCTCCGACCGGAGCGTCGTGGTAGTCGTTGGGGAACGGGAACTCCAGGTCGTGCTCGCGCGCGTAGGCCCGGCCGGCCGCGTCGTTGACGTAGGTCCTGAAGGGTTCGAGCGTGGCCCGGCCGTCCTCGTACGCCGTCAGCCAGGCAGTCGTGGGGTGCTGGTCCGGACACCCTCGCCTGGGCTGCGGGAAGCCGCCACCAGGGTCGCAGGGCATCGAGACTCGAGTGGCTGGGCTGGGCGCCGGGGTCGCGGTCGAGCGTGGTCCGGGAGCCGCGGTGGGCGGCTCGCCCTGTTTGCCCGCGCACGCCGCCAGCAGCGTGAGGATCCACAGCGCCACCAGGACCCCCCGCGCCGTCCTGGTCTTTCGGCTCTCCGGCATGGACCCATCCTGGCGCACCCGTTCGCCGAACGACGCCTCTCCACATCGTCGCCAGGGGGTCTCGACACTGTCGCCGGGCGGGAGTAGAATCGTCACTATGTTCGATAACTCACCGGTGACCGCGAGCGTGGTCGCGGACTGGGTGGCCCGGCTGGCCCGCAGCGGTCACCGCGGGACGGGCCTGGACGACCC
>NZ_DAOMFK010000223.1:0-4829 GCF_035429765.1 Nocardioides sp.
CGTGCCGGGTCGCCCGCCATTCGTGCCGGGTCGGCGTGGGCGCGGAGGTGGCCGATCGCGCGCAGGCCGGAGCGCGCTCCCTCCAGCACGGGGATCCCGGCCCTCCGCAGCGCGACCGCCTGCGCCTGGTCCACGGCGGCCGGGACGTGCGAGAGCACCACCACGGGCTTGTCGGTCGCGGCGGCCGCCTGCTGCACCGCCCGCGGGTAGGATTCGTCCCCGTCGTACTCCTCCACCAGGTCCACCGCCAGCGCGACCACGTCCACGGCGGGGTCGCTGGCCAGCGCCGTCAGGCAGCCGGTGAACAGCGCCTCGGTGTCGGCGCCGCGACCCCACACGTCCAGGGGGTTGTGGACCCCGAGCCCGTCGTCGAGCAGGCCGGCCAGCGCTGCCTCGGTGCCCGGCGCGAGCGGCGCGAACGGCACCTCCTCCTCGCTCGCGACGTCGGCCAGCAGCACCCGCTCGGCCCCGGAGTCGTGCACGGTGGCGATCCCGGCGGCCGGGCGGGCCAGCCGGCGGCCGACCGCGAACAGCTCCAGGGTGTCCACCAGCTCCTCGAGGTCGCGCGCCTGGTGCACGCCGTACGTGGCGAACAGCGCCTCCCAGGCGGCGTCCGCGCCGGCGACCGCCCCCGAGTGCGCGGTCACCATGGCCCGCCCGGAGGGGGAGCCGCCCACGGTCAGCGCCACCACCGGCACGTCCTGGGCTGCCGCGCGGGCGAGCGCGCCGCGCAGCCGGTCGACCTCACGGATCGTCTCCAGGAACAGTCCCGCCACCCGCGTGCCGGGCTGGTCCAGGGCCCAGTGCAGGTAGTCGCCGGTGGTGGTCACCAGCTCCTGGCCGGAGGAGACGGCCAGGGAGTACTCCAGCCGGCGGTGGGTGCGCAGCAGCGCCGAGAACACCGAGCCGGAGTGGGTGACCAGGGCGATCCCTCCGGGCTCCAGCCCGGGGCGCTCCAGGTAGCCCAGGGCTCGCAGCCCGCGACCGACGTTGACGAACCCCATGCAGCCGGCCCCGCAGACAGGCAGGGGACCCGCCGCGCCGCGGATCGCCTCGGCCAGCCCGACGGCACTCCCGTAGACGACCGCCGCCCCGGCGCCGGTGTCCCGGGCCGAGGCGAGCTGCTCCGGGACGGCCCGGTCGGGGACGCCGAGAAGCACGAGGTCCACCGGGTCGTCCAGGGCGTCCAGGGCGGGCAGGCAGCGCTCGCCGAGCACCGCGTCGTACGTCGGGTGCACCAGGTGCACCCGGCGCACCCAGCCGGCCCCCTCGTCCCTGGATCGCAGGGCCTCGAGCGCGAGCCGCTCCCCGAAGGAGCCGGGGCGGGCGCTGGCCCCGACCACCGCGACCGAGCGCGCCGCGAGCATCCGGTCCAGGCCCGGGGCCGTGTCCACTCCTCATCCACCGCCTGAGTTGAATGGCTGTTCAGTCACCGCCGCACGCTACCCGTCCCGCGGCCGATGGTGAAGGGGCTGGGCGGCTGGCGACGGGGGCTGCCCGCCCTGACTCGCCGTTCAGGGTCGGTGTAGCGTACCCACCACACGCGGGTCGGCGGGCGGCCCGCGGGGCCGAAGGGACGGCAGGGTGGCGACGACCGAGGCTTCCCAGGGCCAGTCCGACACCCGCCGCGACCAGATGCTCACCGCGGCCGCCGAGCTGATCGCCGAGCGCGGCCTGGCCCGCACGCGGATCGCCGACGTCGCCGCGCGGGTGGGGACCAGCCCGGCGCTGGTCGTCTACTACTTCGCCACCAAGGACGGGCTGCTCATCGAGGCGCTGCGGCACTCCGAGGCGGGCTTCTACCGGGCGGTGGAGGACCTGCTGCAGCGGCCCGCCACGCTGGAGGAGCGGCTCGCCACCCTGGTCGACCTGACGATCAGCGTCGGCTCGCAGGGTGAGGTGCAGGGCCACTGGGGCCTGTGGTTCGAGCTGTGGTGCGAGGCGTTCCGCCACCCCGAGGTGGCCCGGGACCGGCGCCAGCTCGACGAGCAGTGGCGCGCGATCATCCGCCGGGTGGTGCTGGCGGCCGTCGAGGACGGCGAGGTCGCCGCGGTGGACGTGGACCGGTTCGCGCTCACCTGGGCGGCGCTCCTGGACGGTCTCGCCGTGCAGGTCGCCCTCGAGGACGAGGTGGTCACCGAGCAGGTCGCCCAGGAGGTGGCGCTCACCTTCGCCCGCCGCGAGCTCGGCCTCCGCTGAGGAGGTAGTCCGCCGCGATTCTCATCATTCCGACGGGCGAAATGATGAGAATCGCGGCGGACTATCTGGGTGGTGGGGTCAGGAGGTCCAGACCTGCCAGAGCGCGGCGTACTCCCCACCGAGGGCCACGAGCTCGGAGTGGCTGCCCAGCTCGACGATGCGTCCGTCGATCACCACGGCGATCCGGTCGGCGTCGTGGGCGGTGTGCAGCCGGTGGGCGATCGCCACCACGGTCCGCCCGTGCAGCAGCGCGTTCATCGACCCCTCCACGGTGCGGGCCGTGCGCGGGTCGATCAGCGAGGTCGCCTCGTCCAGGACCAGCGTGTGGGGGTCGGCGATGATGAGCCGGGCCAGCGCCACCTGCTGCGCCTGGGCGGGGGTCAGCGCGAGGCTGCCGGAGCCGACCACGGTGTCGAGGCCCGCGGGCAGCCGCTCCACCCAGTCGGCCGACCCCACCGCGGCCAGCGCGGACCACACGCTGTCGTCGTCGGAGTCCTCGCGCGCGAGGACGATGTTGTCACGCACCGACCCCACGAAGACGTGGTGCTCCTGGGTCACCAGCGCCACCTCGGTCCGCAGCGTCTCCAGCGGCAGCGACACCAGGTCGACGCCGCCGACGGTGACCCGGCCGGTGCGGGGGGCGTTGATCCCGGAGAGCAGCCGCCCCAGCGTCGACTTGCCCGACCCGCTGGGCCCCACGACCGCAAGCCGCTCGCCGGGCCACAGCCGCAGGCTCACGCCGTGCAGGACGTCGTGCCCCTCGCGGTAGGCGAACCGCAGGTCCCGCGCGACCAGGTCCGAGCCCTCCGGCCGGGCCTCGCCCGGGACCCGGTCCTGGGGCACCTGCGCGATGCCGAGCAGCCGACTGGTGGAGGCGGCGCCCACCTGCAGCCGGTCGACCTCGCCGACCAGCCGGTCCAGCGGGCCGCTCAGCGCCTCGACGTACAGCACGGCGGCCGTGATCTGCCCCAGCGTCACCCAGCCCTGGGCGTAGCCGTAGGCACCGGCCAGCACGGTCACCACCCGCGGGGTGTTGAACGCGAAGTCGATCACCGCGAACAGCAGGTTCCGCAGCGTCATGCCGTACCGCTCGGCCTGCGCCGACACGGCGGTGTCGGTCTCGCTGAGCGCGATCCGCCGCTCCCCCAGCCGCAGCGCCTCGACCGTCCGCGCCCCTTCGACGGTCTCGGTGAGGGTGGAGTTGATGCGGGAGTACGTCGCGCCCTCGGCGATGTAGCACTTCTGGGCACGGTGCAGGTAGCGCCGGATCTGGATCAGCGAGGAGCCGATCAGGAGCAGCGAGGGCACCGCCAGGAAGACGGAGTTCGCCAGCATCGCCACGATCGACAGCGACACGGTGAGCACCGAGGTGATCGCCATCGGCACGGCGTACTGCACCGAGCGGCTCATCGTGCCCACGTCGCGGGTCACCCGGGTGACCAGGTCGCCCGTGCTGGCCCCCTCCACGCGGCCCAGCGGCAGCCCGAGGATGGTGCGCACGATGTACTCCCGCGCGGCCGAGAGCAGGTCCTGACCGAAGACCGCCGAGGTGCGCTGCCCCCAGAACGTGAAGCCGGCCTGCGCCACCACCACCAGCACGAGGAGCCCGACGGTGCCCCCACCGTCGACGCCGGTGCCCGAGGTGGTCTCGTCGATCAGGCTGCCGAGGAGCCGAGGCACCAGCAGCGCCGCGAACGCGGCCGCCGCGTTGAGCAGCACCAGCAGCACGAACAGCCGCTGCCGTCCGCGGACCAGCCGACGCAGGAACTGCCACACCGCCGCGTAGTCGGCGACCGGCCAGCCGTGCTCGGGGTTTCGGCTCGCGGCGTACGCCGCCTCCGCGCGGGCCTGCCGGACCCGGTGCCGGCGTCGCAGCGCTGCGAGCCGCACCTGCAGGGGTACGCCGACCGGGGGGACCAGCTCGGCCGGGATCTCCGAGGGGTCACGAGGCACGTCGCGCCAGGTGTCGGCCGACGTGGCCAGCAGGTCAGTCATCGTCCTCACCCATCGAGCGGATGACGACCCTGCGGTAGGCGGGGTGGTCGTGGATCAGCTGTTCATGGGTTCCCACGGCGACCGCCCGGCCCTCCTCCAGGAAGACCACCCGGTCGGCGTGGTGCAGCCACAGCGGCGACACCGTGGTGACCACGGTCGTGCGGCCGCGACGGTGGGCGGCGACCCGGGCCGCGATCCGCGCCTCGGTGTGCGCGTCGACCGCCGAGGTGGGCTCGACCAGCACCAGCACGGGCGGGTCGTCGGCGAGCGCCCGGGCGAGCACGAGACGCTGTCGCTGGCCTCCGGAGAGGCCCCGTCCACGCTCGTCCAGCCTGCCCTGCCAGCCACCCGGCAGCGCGTCGTACACGTCCTCCGCGTCGGCCACCCGGATGGCCTCCTCGGCACCGGCCCGGTCGAGTTTCCCGTGGGGGTCGATCGCGTCCTGCAGCGTACCGGCGAAGAGCTGGCCCGCGCTCTCGCTGACCAGGATGTGGCGCCTCACCTCGGCCAGCCGCGCCTGTCCCAGGTCGACGTCCCCGAGCCGCACGCCCCACGGCAGGCGGGCCCGGGCCTCGTCCCGGGCGGCGAGGGCCGCGCGCCCTGCGGCCAATGCGGAGCTCGTGCAGCGTCGCGCC
>NZ_DAOMFK010000224.1:0-4762 GCF_035429765.1 Nocardioides sp.
GCCCGGACCGAGCGGGAGACCCGGGCCCGTGCGGCCGAACGACGTGAGCGGCTGCTCCGCGAGGGGCAGGCGGCCGAGGCGGTCGGTGCGGCGGTCCGGGTCGTGCTGTCCCGGCTGGAGGAGTCGGTCGACCTGGCCGCGGCGGAGCGGGCAGCGGTGGAGGCGGCCCGTCAGCGGCGGGAGCAGGAGCTCCTCGGCGTGCGGGCGCGGCTGCGCGACCTGGCCCGGGAGCACGACGAGCTGGTGAGCTCGGTCCACCGCGACGAGATGGCCCGTACCCAGCAGCGGATGCGCATCGAGCAGTTGGCGGAGCGAGCCCTCGACGAGCTCGGGCTGGACGCCGAGGCCCTGGTCGCCGAGTACGGCCCCGACCAGCTCGTTCCGTTCACCGGCGAGGTCGAGGACGGCACCGAGCCGCCCGAGCCCGTCCCCTTCGTCCGCGAGGAGCAGGCCAAGCGGCTGCGCGCGGCCGAACGTGCCCTGGCGATGCTGGGCCGGGTCAACCCGCTGGCGCTGGAGGAGTTCTCCGCGATGGAGGAGCGGCACAAGTTCCTCACCGAGCAGCTGGAGGACCTCAAGCGCACCCGCCGGGACCTGCTGGACATCGTGCGGGAGGTCGACGCCCGGGTGGAGCAGGTGTTCACCGAGGCGTACGCCGACGTCGAGGTCGCCTTCGGCCAGACCTTCGCCCGGCTCTTCCCCGGGGGCGAGGGGCGTCTGGTGCTCACCGACCCCGGAGACATGCTGACCACCGGCGTCGAGGTCGAGGCGCGCCCGCCGGGCAAGAAGGTCAAGCGGCTCTCGCTGCTGTCGGGGGGCGAGCGGTCGCTGGTGGCCGTCGCCTTCCTGGTCGCCCTGTTCAAGGCCCGGCCCTCGCCCTTCTACATCCTCGACGAGGTGGAGGCGGCGCTCGACGACACCAACCTGGGCCGCCTGCTGGAGATCTACGAAGAGCTGAGGGAGACCTCCCAGCTGCTCGTGATCACCCACCAGAAGCGCACCATGGAGGTCGGCGACGCCCTGTACGGCGTGAGCATGCGTGGCGACGGGGTCTCCGCAGTGATCAGCCAGCGGCTGCGGGAGGCCGAGTCGGCGTGACCGCGCCGCCCGTCCGTGCCGACTTCGTCGCCTGGCGCACCATCACCACCCGGTGGCGAGACGACGACGCCTACGGGCACCTCAACAACGCGACCTACTACGAGATGTTCGACACCGCGGTGAACGCCCACCTGTACGAGGCCACCGGGCTCGACATCCGTGCGCTCCCACAGATCGGCATCGTCGCGGAGACCTCCTGCCGCTACTTCCGCGAGCTGGGGTTCCCGGCTCCGGTCGAGTCGGGGCTGGTGGTCGAGCGGGTCGGCACGTCCTCGGTCGTCTACCGGATCGGGCTGTTCCAAGGCCCGTCGGACGAGGCGGCGGCGCTCGGCCGGTTCGTGCACGTGTACGTGGACAACACCGTCCCCGGCCGGCCCGTCGTCCCGATGCCGGCGGCGGTGCGGGAGGCGGTCGTGCCGCTGCTGCGGCAGTGAGATGGGCCACCCCGGCCCCGCAGCCGGCCTGTTGATGTGCGCCGGCTCTCGGTGGTGTGGCACCGTGGAGCCGTCGTCTGTCCCTGAGCTCTCGGGAGTGGTTCCTCGTGTGGATCATCGCGGTCGCGATGCTCGCTATCGTCCTGCTGGCCGCCGTCGTGGTCGCCTACGTCGCCTACCCCTACCGCGGCGAGCCGATCCCCGGCGTGCCCTGGCTCGGCCGGGCGCTCCAGCGTCTGCACCGTGCCCTGCCCACCCGGCACGATCCCAGCGACTTCTACGACACCTCGGCGCCGGGACGACGCTGAGCGCACCCGCCGGGGAGCGGCCCGACCCGGCCGACTCACCCCGCTTCTGGTTGGATGGCCGCCATGGGTGACTGGCTGTACCTGATCATCGGCATCGCCGTCGTCGCGCTGATCGCGCTCGTGGCGCTGCTGCGCCCCGGGCGCAGCACCCCGCCGCCGACGGCGACCACGGAGGTCATCGCCCCGCCGCGGGTCGAGGAGCCGGCCCCGGCGGTCGCGGAGGCGCCACCGGTCGTCGAGGAGGCTGCTCCGGTCGAGGCCGCCCCGGCCCTGGAGAAGCCGGAAGGCACCGCCTCACGCCTGGTGCGGCTGCGCCAGCGGCTGGCCCGCTCCCAAGGCACCCTGGGTCGTGGCCTGCTGGCCCTCCTCTCACGCGACCGGCTCGACGAGGACACCTGGGAGTCCATCGAGGAAACCCTGCTCACCGCCGACATCGGGGTGGCACCCACCCAGCAGGTGGTGGAGCACCTGCGCACGCGGCTGCGCGTGGAGGGCGGGCAGGCCCCCGACGCCCGCGCCGTGCTGCGCGAGGAGCTGCTCGCCCTCGTCGACCCCACCATGGACCGCCGGCTCCAGGTCAGCGGCGAGGACGGCCGGCCCGGCGTGCTGCTCGTGGTCGGGGTGAACGGGTCCGGGAAGACCACGACCGTCGGCAAGATCGCCCGCATCCTCGTGGCCGAGGACCGGTCGGTGGTCCTCGGCGCGGCCGACACCTTCCGGGCGGCGGCCGTGGACCAGCTGGCGACGTGGGGCGAGCGCGTGGGCGTCGAGGTGGTCCGCGGCCCCGAGGGCGGGGACCCGGCCGCGGTGGCCTTCGAGGCCGTCCGCGAGGGCCTCGAGCGCGGCGTCGACACCGTGATCGTCGACACCGCCGGCCGCCTCCAGAACAAGGCGGGCCTGATGGACGAGCTCGGCAAGGTCAAGCGGGTCATCGAGAAGCACTCCCCGGTCACCGAGGTGCTGCTGGTGCTCGACGCGACCACCGGCCAGAACGGCCTGATCCAGGCCCGGGTCTTCTCCGAGGTCGTCGACGTCACCGGCATCGTGCTGACCAAGCTGGACGGCTCCGCCAAGGGCGGCATCGTGATGGCGGTCCAGCGCGAGCTCGGCGTACCGGTCAAGCTCGTCGGGCTCGGCGAGGGCCCCGACGACCTGGCTCCCTTCGACGCCGGGGCCTTCGTCGACGCGCTGCTCGGCTGACATCGAGGCGCTCCTCGGGACGCGTCCCTGAGCGGGGCCGCGCCCACCGGTCACCCGCGCTCCCGTCGTACGTCGAGGACGGCCTCCAGGAGCACCCGTGCCCGGGCGTCGAAGGAGTGCACGAGGGCCACCCGGTCGGCGATCGCGGCCATCGTGTCCTCGTCGGGGAACCGCGCCCGCCCCTGCGGGCTGCACAGGAACGCCAGCTCGGCGCGGTCGTGGTAGGGCTGGACGGCCCCCTCAAACACCTCCAGCCCGGCCACCGGGTCGGTGACCACCCGGGCGCCCGAGGCCACCGCGTCGTAGAGCCGGTTGGCCACGAAGCCGTGGCGGGCCATGTCGGCGTGGTGGTCGGCCAGGACCAGGCCGTGCTCCCGGTAGAGGCTGCCGAGCCGTTCGTTGGGCACGTAGCCGCCACCCACGAGCTCGTCGGGGATCCGGCCCCGCCAGGGCCCGAAGGCCCGGAACCGCACGCCTGTCGCCAGCGCGTCCGCCACGATCCGGCGCGGCCGGCCCCCGTGGGTCGTGCCCACGAACACCGGGACGTCGCCGGTGCCCACCGGGCGACGCAGGTCCGCGCGCAGAGAGACGTCGGTGGCCTGCTGCAGGACCCCCACCGGTCGCCCCGACCGGTCGCCCATCTCGCGGGCCCACGGGGCGGACGCGGCGAAGACCAGGTCGAAGTCCTGCAGCTCGGCGGGGTCGACGTCGTCGGGATGGCTGATCACCCACAGCACCGACACCGCTCCCGGAACCGGTCGCACCGGGTCGAGCCCCCGGATACCCAGCACCACGTCGTCGAGGCTCGCGGTGCCGCGGTCATGGGCGCCGTGCCGGTACGTCACCACCTCCTGGCCGCCGGCCCGCAGCGCCCGCGCCAGCGACGCACCGAAGTGCGTGTCACCCCACCGGTCTCCCTCCGGGCCACCGGGGGAGGCCAGCACCAGCCCCCAGCGCAGGGGGCCCGGCACGGCGGGGCGACGGACCACGAGGGCCGGGAGGGCCTGCGCCGACCCGTCTCCCGCGGTGCTCGCGCGGACCTCGAACCCGAGCTCGCCCCACCGTTGCGGCCCGGTGGCGGGCAGCGCTCCGCGCCAGCGCTCCAAGAACCTCCGGCGATGCTCGGCCACCGTGTCGGGATCGGCCGCCGGGTGGTCGTCGTGGTGCCAGGCCCGCGCGGCGGGCTCGACCAGGAATCGGCCCGGCCGCAGCCGGGCCGCCCGCAGGCACAGGTCGGCGCCGGCCAGCTCGCCGAGGGAGGCGTCGAGGCCGCGCAGCTCGACCAGGTCACCTGCTCGCATCAGCAGGGCCGTGGCGCTCACCGCGGGGAAGGCGCGGTCGGTCGTCCGCAGAGCGTCCTCGGGAGGGTGTCCGGCGAGGAAGGGAAGGGGCAGCCCGTCGGCCCGGGGCAGGACCACCCCGGCACACTCGACGGAGTCGTCGGGATGGAGCAGGAGCGGTTGCACACCGAGCACGACCATCGACCCGTCGCTGTTTTCCGCATCAGGTGCCAGGCCGGCGAGCAGCCTGGGCAGGCAGTCGGCTGCGGGTTCCACGTCGTGGTGCAGCAGCAGCACCGTCCCGCCGGTGCTGTGACGCAGCCCCGCGTTGACCGCTGTGGCCTCGTCCGCGGGCGTCGGCAGTCGCAGGTACCGCAGCCGCGGCTCGGCCAGGGCGGCGGCGCGCAGCCGTGCCGCGACGGGGCGCGAGCTGGCCCGGTCG
>NZ_DAOMFK010000225.1:0-4699 GCF_035429765.1 Nocardioides sp.
AGTAGTACCAGGGGTACGGCGACCAGTCGGGATCGCGCTTCTCGAGGAACTGGTCGCGGCCCTCCTGGGCCTCCTCGGTCATGTACGCCAGCCGGGTGGTCTCGCCGGCGAACAGCTGCTGGCCGACCAGGCCGTCGTCGATCAGGTTGAAGGAGTACTTCAGCATCCGCTGCGCGGTCGGGCTCTTCCCGTTGATCCGCCGCCCCCACTCCAGCGCCTCGGCCTCGAGCTCGGCGTGGGGCACCACCTTGTTGACCATGCCCATCCGGTGGGCGTCCGCGGCGTCGTACTCGCCGCCGAGGAAGAAGATCTCCCGGGCGAACTTCTGGCCGACCTGGCGGGCGAGGTACGCCGACCCGAAGCCGCCGTCGAACGAGCCCACGTCGGCGTCGGTCTGCTTGAAGCGGGCGTGCTCCCGGCTGGCGAGGGTGAGGTCGCAGACCACGTGGAGGGAGTGGCCGCCGCCGGCGGCCCAGCCGTTGACCAGGCAGATGACCACCTTCGGCATGAACCGGATGAGCCGCTGGCACTCCAGGATGTGCAGCCGCCCCAGCCGGGCCCTGTCGATCGGGTTCGGCTGCGCCCCGGCCTGCGTGCCGTGCTCGGTCTCGTACTGGTAGCCGGCCCGGCCCCGGATCCGCTGGTCGCCGCCGGTGCAGAACGCCCACTTGCCGTTCTTCGCGCTGGGGCCGTTGCCGGTGAGGAGCACGCAGCCGACGTCGGCCGAGGTGCGGGCGTGCTCCAGGACCCGCAGCAGCTCGTCCACGGTGTGCGGCCGGAACGCGTTGAGGACGTCGGGGCGGTCGAAGGCGATCCGCACCGTGCCGTGCGCCCGGGCCCGGTGGTAGGTGAGGTCGGTCAGGTCCTCGAACCCGGGTACGGCGTCCCACGCCTGCGGGTCGAACGTCTCGGACACACCCTCGATCGCGCTCATGAGGACAAGGTAGTGGGGTGGCCGGCCCGCGCCGTACCGCGGCCGACCGGCGGCATCCCGCACAATGTGGCGCGTGACGTCGCTCCCCGCCCCCGGCCTGCGCTCCGCCCTCGCCGAGCCGACGGTCAACCCGCCGTGGCGCTGGGTGGTCGCGCTGAGCCTGGTCAACCTGGCGGTGATGACCGGGTGGTTCGGTCCGATCCAGGTGCTGCTGGCCGAGCAGGCCCGCGAGCTCTCGCCGGAGCACAAGGAGCAGGTGCTCGGCTGGGTGCTGGGCGTGGGGGCGTTCGTCTCCACCGTCTGCAACCCGCTCTTCGGGGCGTTCTCCGACCGCACCACCCTGCGGATGGGGCGGCGGCTGCCGTGGGTCCTGGTCGGTGCCGCGGGTGGCTCGCTCTCGCTGCTGGTGCTGTCCAGCGCAGGCTCGGTGCCGGTGATGATGCTCGGCTGGTGCGGGGTCCAGGCGTTCCTGAACGCGATGTACGCCGCAGTGACGGCCTCGGTGCCCGACCAGGTCCCGGAGGCCCGGCGGGGCCTGGTCGGCGGCCTGCTCGCGATCGCGCAGACGCTCGGCGTCGTCGGTGGGGTGGGGATCGCCGCGGTCACCGGCAGCATCGCCGCGGGCTACCTGGTGACGATCGTGGTGCTGGTGGTGCTCACGCTGCCCTACGCGTTGTTCTCCCGCGACCTCGCCCTGCCCGAGGACTACCGACCGGAGCCGTTCCAGCTGGGCCGGTTCGTGCGCTCGTTCTGGATCTCGCCGAGGCGGTACCCCGACTTCGCGTGGGCCTGGATCACCCGCTTCCTGGTCAACACCGGCAACTACATCGGCACCATGTACCTGCTCTACTACGTCACCGACGGGCTGGGGTTCAGCGAGGACGTCGGGCCGGACAAGGTGTTCGTGCTCACCGTCGTCTACGCGGTCTCGATGGTGGTCACCACGGCGTTCGGCGGGGCCTGGAGCGACCGGACCGGGCGGCGCAAGATCTTCGTGATCTGGAGCGGCGTGGTGGCCGGCACCGCCACGTTGATCCTCGCCATCCCGCAGACCTACCCGGCCGCGGTGGTCGCCGCGGCGGTGCTCGGCTGCGGGTACGGCATCTACACCGCGGTCGACTTCGCGCTGATCACCCAGGTCCTGCCCGGCGCGGAGGAGCGGGCCAAGGATCTCGGCGTGATCAACATCGCCAACGCGCTTCCCCAGGTGTTCGCGCCGATCCTCGCCGGGGTGATCCTCGGGCTGGTCCGCAGCAGCGGGGGGACCGTGGCCACCCAGGGCGAGGAGTGGTCGATGGGGTACGGCGCGGTGTACGGCTTCGCGTTCCTGGTGAGCATCCTCGGGTCGATGTTCGTGACTCGGATCCGGTCGGTCCGCTGAGGGACCTCGCGGGGCTCTCTGCACCAGCACCCCCCGATCGACACCGGCGCGAGGCAGGTGGGAGCCTGGAGGCAGATGAAGGAGGCAGGCGATGGCTGACTTCGAGCTGGTGGAGGTGCCGACCCAGACGGTGGCCGTACTCCGCCGGGTGGTGCCCATGAGCGAGCTGACGGGCTTCTTCGGCGAGGCGTTCGGCGTGGTGGCCGGTGCGCTGGCGGCCGCCGGGGGACAGATCGCCGGACCGCCATTCGGGTGGTACCACGGGATGCCCACCGACACCGTGGACGTCTCGGTCGGGTTCCCGGTGGCCGGGGACGTGCACACCCCCGACGGCGGGGTGGTGGTGCAGGAACGCCCCGGTGGCCGCGCCGTGGTGGGCGTCCATGTCGGTCCGTACGACGCCATGGAGCAGACCTACCGGGAGCTCCAGGCCTGGCTGGGCGAACGGGCGCTGGTACCCCGCGAGGACATGTGGGAGGAGTACCTCAGCGAGCCGGTGGGGGACCCCGCGACCTGGCAGACCCGGATCGTCACCCCCCTGAGCTGACCGTGGTCCGGGTCAGGACCGCGAGATGGAGACGGCGAGCCCGAGCAGGTGGCCGATCCGGGCCAGCTCGGAGTCCAGGAACTCCGGGCCGCCGTCGCGGCCCATCACCACGATCTCGTCCTCGGTGAGCGGCGCCCCGCAGTAGAGGGTGACGTCGTCGACGCCGGGCAGCGTGCGCGCCTGGGTCAGGTCGGCCCAGTCGATCCGGGCGGGTGCCGCCTCGGTGGCCTGGACGATCTCCGCGCCGGCGGGGGTACGCCGCAGCCGGGCCGCCCAGTCGACCCGGAAGGTCACCGGCAGCATCCCGACCAGGTGGTCCAGCGCGGAGGCACCGTGGGTGGTCAGCTCCTCGACCACCTCGAGGTCGAGGAACAGGTTGCCGCCGGCGGCGTACCTGCTGACCCACAGCACCTCCACCCCGTCGAGGGCGTTGCAGGCCGAGACCACCGAGTCGGGCATCACGCCCGGCGCCATCTCCATCAGCACGTCGTCGACCGCCCAGCCGTCGCTGCGGTGGGCGACGATCTCGATGGCCTCGATGTCCCCGCCGGCCTCACCGATCGCGGTGGCGACCCGGCCGAGCGAACCGGGGATGTCGGGCAGCTCCACACGGATCAGCAGCGGCATGGCGACGAGGCTAACCGCACCCGGTTACGGCGGTGTTGCCGGCTCACCCGCGGTGAGACGCCAGCGCAGCCCGCTCGCCCGGCGCGCCCGCCGGGTCACTGCCGCGCGCACGGACTCCTCGGTCGCCACCACCCGGACCTTGGCCCGCGCGCGGGTCACCGCCGTGTAGAACAGCTCGCGGCTGAGCAGGCGCGAGTCCTCCTCGGGCAGCAGCACGGTCACCTCCTCGGCCTGGCTGCCTTGGCTCTTGTGCACGGTCATCGCGTGCAGGGTGTCCACCTCGGCCAGCCGCGAGAGGGCCAGCACCCGGTGCCGACCGACGCCGGCCACCACCGCCCGCAGGCCGTCGCCCGCGCGGACCACCACGCCGGTGTCCCCGTTGTACAGGCCCAGGCCGTAGTCGTTCGCGGTCACCAGGAGCGGCCGGCCGGCGTACCACTCCCGCCCCCAGGCCTGGCCCACGGGCGTTCCGACCGCCTCCCCGAGCCAGCGCTCGACCTGACGGTTCCAGTACGCCGCGCCGTGGGGGCCGTCGCGGTGGGCGCAGAGCAGCCGGTGCCGCTCCATCGCCGCGACCGCCGCGTCCGCGTCGCCGGCCTCGGCGGCCGCGTGCACGGCCAGGGCGGAGGACACCGCGACCGCGCGCACCACCTCCGTCGCCCTCGGGTCACCGGCGTCGACCAGCTCGACCTCGTCACCGCCCTCGGTGAGCACCGTCCAGGCGCGGTCCGCGTCGCCGTCCCGCACCGCCGCCGCCAGGGCGCCGATCCGGGCGCCGAACCGGTGGGAGGTGCGCAGCGCGGTCACCGTCGGCCCCGACCCCAGGCCCGCGACCAGATCGGCCAGCACCGCCCCGGCCTCGACCGAGGCCAGCTGGTCGGGGTCCCCGACCAGGATGAGCCGGGCGTCGGGGCGCACCGCTTCGACCAGCCGGGCCATCATCGTCAGCGACACCATCGAGGTCTCGTCCACCACCACGATGTCGTGGGGGAGCCGGTTCTCGCGGTGGTGCCGGAAGCGGGTGCGGGTGTCGGGACGGCTCCCCAGCAGCCGGTGCAGGGTGGCCGCCGAGGCCGGACCGACCCGGGCCCGGTCGGCCGGGGGGAGCTGGGCCGTCGCCCGGGCCACCGCCTCCTGGAGCCGGGCCGCCGCCTTTCCCGTCGGCGCGGTGAGCGCGACCCGGGGGGGCACGTCGCCCGCCTGCTCGGTG
>NZ_DAOMFK010000226.1:0-4658 GCF_035429765.1 Nocardioides sp.
CCAAGCCCTCGCCACCGAGCGCGGAATCGACCTCTCAGACGCGAGCCGGTAGCCCGACGCAGCCTCGGGTCTCTAGCCGACGGCGGCGACGACTGCGCGCTCGAGGAGATCCAGAGGCAACCCGCCTTGGGCGAGGATCGCGGTGTGGAACGCCTTGATGTCGAAGGCATCACCCAGCCTCTCCTCGGCCTCTCGTCGGATGCGCTGGATCTCCACCCGTCCGACCATGTAGCTGGTCGCCTGTCCAGGGAGCAGGATGTAGCGGTCGATCTCCGGGCGGATGACACCCTCTGTGAGGGGGGAGTTGTCAAGCATGAACTGCACCGCCTGTTCCCGCGACCAGCCGAGGGGGTGGATGCCCGTGTCCACCACGAGCCGGCATGCTCGGAGCGAGTCGGCCGAGAGCATGCCCATGCGAGCCAACGGGGAGGAGTAGAGCCCCATCTCGTCGGCGAGGCGTTCGGTGTAGAGACCCCAGCCCTCCGCGTAGGCGTCCGGCGGTGCGTGCTTGCGTATCTCGGGGACCTCCTGCGGTAGCTCGGAGGCGATCGTGAGCTGCAGGTGGTGCCCGGGGATCCCTTCGTGGAAGGCCAGCGACTCCAGCTCGAAGGTGCCCCATGACGTCGGGTCGCTGATGTTGACGAAGAACGAGCCCCCACGCGTGCCGTCCGTCGCCGGCGGGAAGTAGTAGGCCATCGGGCCCGTGGTGACCCCGGTGACCCCGCAGGAAGCCTCCGGCAGCGTCTCGAACCACTCAGGGATGGCGGCCCACGCGCGAGCCATCGCTTCCTCGCTGTCGCGGACCAAGCTCTCACCGTCGTTGTAGTGCAGGTCTGGGTCCTCCCGCATGAGCCGGAAGATCTCGGACAGCTCGGAACGCCCGACCGCCTCCGGACCCAGCACGCGGTACTCCTCCGCGAGCGCGGCGACCGTGTCGAGGCCGAGCTGGTGGATCTCCTCGGCAGTCATCGTCGTGGTCGTGTAGTACCTCAGTGCCGCGTCGTAGGCCTCCCGGCCGCCCGGGAGGGCACACAGGCCGACCCGGTCGTCGGGTCGCGCGACCGGCAGGACGTCCTCGCGCAGGACCGCGGCGTACGTCGCGAGGCCGGGCAGCAGATGGTCGGTGACGGCCTGGGCGAGGTCATCGCGCCAGGCAGACTCATCGACGTCGTCGGGAGCCATGAGCGGACGCACGGCGGGATTGTCGGCAGCCCGGGTTGCCAGCAATGCATCCAGCTGAGCGAGTGTCTCAGCAACCGAGAAGGACGGTGCTGCGCGCCCGCCGGCGATGCCGTGCCGCAAGCGTTCAGCGAGCTCGACGAAGTAGGTGCCGATTCCGGCCACCTTGTCGACCATGGCTGCGGCGACCTGCGCATCCGGAACACCGAACAGCCCGGCATTCACACCCAGCATCGTCTGTACACCCCACACCGAGTCCACTGCGAAGTCCGTGAGCCGGGACTCGAGCAGGTCGATCGTGCGACGCAGGTGGCTGAGCAGGAAGTCGCGGGTGAGCCGGTCCTGGCGGTCGAGGCGCGCACCGTCGACCGCTTCGACCCTCGCAAGCACTCCTGACAGGGTGGCCAGGTACGCGTCCTCGGCCTCGCGTGAGGCATGCTCGAAGAGGCCGGCGAACTCCATGCGGCCCAGCAGGTGTGCCCAGGTGGGCTCCCGCTGGAGGGTCGCCTCCCAGCACTCGGCCGCGAGCGCGTTCACGATCGAGTCCGCCATGGGCCGAAACTACCGCCTCGCGCCGAACCACGATCCAGACTCCGTGCCACGCCGTGGCAGCGTGTGAGATTCGGGGTGGGCGCTGAGCTACCGGTCGGGTGGGTCGGTGCCCGCGTGGTCGCCAGCGTCGGGGGGACAGCCGGGGTGCGGGACGTTCCCCGTGGGAGTGACGTCGGTGGTGCTGGAACGGTCGCGCAGGAACACGTACCCGTGCGGGCTGGTCCACACGAACACGCCCTCTTCGACCATGGTGTAGCGCCACGCGGTGTGGGTCTTGACCCGGTGGTGGTGGCGACACAACGCCGCGAGGTTGCACGTGCAGGTCGGGCCGCCCGTGCCGTGCGCGATGACATGGTCGCAGTCGCACGCCGTCCGGGCGGGGCGGGTGCACCAGGGGAAGACACACTGGACGTCGCGCAGCACCACGCGTTCCTTGAGCCGGTCGGGGACCTCGTACTGCGCCACCCCGACATGGGCGCGCAGGTCGATCACCGGCTTGACGGTCACCGTGCTGCCCGGGCCGCACCAGTCCCGGACCACCTGGACATCGATCGGGGTCCGGGTGTTCTCACACCGACCCACCTGCCCACCCGCGCCGCTGAGGGCGGCCTCGGACAGGTGGAGGTACAAGGTGACCGGGCGCGCGGCCGCCTTCGGCCGGCGGCGGGGGTTCCGCAGCCCGAGTGCCTCGCCGGTCTCGTCCCGGGCGGGGTCGGCGAGGGTGAGGGTGAGCTGGTGACGCGCGAGCTCGCCCAACGCGGCGGCGCGGCGCACCTCGAGGGGCTCCGCGGACCCGGCGAGCTTCAGCTGCTGCGCGAGGTCAGCGAGGGCGTCGTCGAGGTCGAGGGCATCACCCAGGTCGAGGTGGGCCTCCACCCCGACCACCCCGTCGTAGCTGACCTGCCCGGTCCGCACCCACACCCCCCGCCGGTCCCGGGCGGTGTCGGGGTCGTGCTCGGACTCCAACACCTGGGGCATGTGCCGGCGCTTGGCCTCCAGCACGATCCGGTCCAGCTGGACCGGGCCGACCTTCCCGGCCACCGAGGCCACGTGGGCATCGACGAAACCCGCCGCCTCGCGGGACAGCAGCAGCGTGTGCTCGGCGACGTGGCGGGCCTTCCACGCCGCCAGGACACCCTCGACCACCAGCTGCCAGGTCCTCGGCAGCCGGTGCGCCAGCTCGACCGCGTGCCCCACCAGCCGCTTGCCGGCCTCGGTGGTCAGGCCGACCGCGGCGGCGAACTCCGCCACCGCGAACTCCGAGATCAGCGGACAGCCCTCACCCGCGACCGGCACGCAGCCGCCGAACACGCCCAGCTCCACCGCCTCGCGGGGGTCGAGCGGCTGGTGCATGCCCGCCCACTCGACTGCCGCGTGCAGCACCTGCGCCCCCGCGGCCAGCTCCGCGGCGCGCGCCGCGCGTGCCACACCCAACACTGCGGCCGGTGAGCCCGGGGTCACGCCGGTGGGCTCGAGGAGGATCGACATGCCTCCATCCCACCACCCGGCACCGACATCCCAGCCCCTGAAACCGGGGTTACCCACAGACCCCAGATCACGAGTCGATAACACTTTTCGCGCACCTGTTCGCACTCAGTGGCTGCCCGTTCCAGCAGCCCCTCGCCGAAGTCAGCAAGCGCCGGACCTACCCGCGCGACCAGCGCTCGGGTCGAGTCGCGGGGAGCGACACCCGTCAGAGCAGGACGAGGTCGTCGCGGTGGACCACCTCGCGCTCGTACGCCGCCCCGAGCTCTCGCTTCAGCTCGCGCGAGGAGCGGCCGACCAGGGACGGGATCTCCGCGGCGTCGAAGTTGACCAGGCCGCGGGCGACGGGCACGCCCGACGGGTCGACGAGATCCACCGGGTCACCGGCCTCGAACGAGCCGGTGGCGCCGGTGACCCCGGCTGCCAGCAGCGACGCCCGGCGCTCCACCACCGCCCGCACCGCGCCGGCGTCGAGCAGCACCGTGCCCCTCGGCTCGGTGGCATGGGCCAGCCAGAGCAGCCGGGTGGGACGGCGCCGCCCGGTCGCGTGGAACAGGGTCCCGACCCGGTCGCCGCAGAGGGCCTCGCCGGCCCGCTCGGCCGAGGTGAGCACCACGGGGATCCCGGCGCCGGTGGCGATCCGGGCGGCGTCCAGCTTGGTGCGCATGCCTCCGGTGCCCACGCCGGCGGCACCGGCCCGCCCGAGCGTGACCCCGCGCAGGTCCGCCCCGGAGGCGACCTCACGGACCAGGGCGGCACCGGGGCGCCCCGGGTCCCCGTCGTACAGGCCGTCGACGTCGCTGAGCAGGACCAGGAGGTCGGCGTGCACCAGGTGGGCCACCAGTGCGGCGAGCCGATCGTTGTCGCCGAACCTGATCTCGGTGGTGGCCACGGTGTCGTTCTCGTTGACGATCGGCAAGACGCCCAGCTCGAGCAGCTTGGCGAAGGTCTGGTAGGCGTTTCGGTAGTGCGATCGCCGGGTCACGTCGTCGACGGTGAGCAGCACCTGGCCGGCCACGATGCCGTGCCGGGAGAGCTCCTCGGTGTAGCGGTGCACGAGGATCCCCTGCCCCACCGAGGCTGCGGCCTGCTGCGCGGGCAGGGCCCGGGGGCGCCGCGGCATGCCCAGCGGGGCCAGCCCGGCGGCGATGGCCCCGGAGGAGACCAGCACGACCTCCACGCCGCGGGCGCGGACCTCGGCCAGCGCGTCGACCAGCGCCTGCACCCGCGCGGCGTCGATGCCCCCCGCCGCGCTGGTCAGCGAGGAGGACCCGACCTTCACCACGACCCGCCGAGCCGCGGTCACCACCGGGCGACTCATCGATCCGCGTCGCTCTCGGCGCGGTCCGGGTCGTCGGGTCCACCGATCTCGTAGGACACCGGTCCGGGGTCGCCCCGGTCGACGCGGCGGGCCACGTCGGCACGGGTCTCACCCTCGGCCC
>NZ_DAOMFK010000227.1:0-4628 GCF_035429765.1 Nocardioides sp.
CAGCGCCCAGCAGAACCCAAAACCCAACAGCCACCAGGTGGCTGGGATCTTCCGCACGGCCGTTCGAGTGCGTTCGCGGATCCACAGTTGCGGCATAACGAGGCCTTCTAAGAGGCAGGTCATGCTCTATCATCCCGTCTGTGCCGCAGATGAGAATCCGTGAGGCTGCCACCTACCTGGGGGTCAGCGGCGACACGGTGCGCCGGTGGATCGATCGTGGGGTGCTGCGCGGGTCGACCGACGCCTCGGGCCGGATGGTGGTGGACGGGTTCGAGGTCGCTCAGGTCGCGCGTGAGCACTTCGCGGCCCCGGAGGTGCCCGGCGGTGTGGTCAGCTCGGCCCGCAACCGGTTCGTCGGGATCGTCACGGGAATCCGGGTGGACACCGTGATGGCGCAGGTGGAGCTGCAGTGCGGGCCGTTCCGAGTGGTGTCGCTGATGAGCAGTGAAGCGGTGCGCGACCTCGGGCTGGAGCTCGGGTCCGTCGCCGTCGCCGTGGTCAAGTCCACGACGGTCATCGTCGAGACCATGGAGGGAGAGTCATGAGACGTTGGGCCGGGCTCGCGGGTGCCCTCGTGCTGGCCGCTGCCGTGAGCGGCTGCGGCGGTGACGACTCCGGCTCGGACGCCGAGCAGGGCACGACGCTGACCGTGTTCGCGGCCGCGTCGCTCACCGGCGCCTTCGAGCAGCTCGGGCAGGAGTTCGAGGCGGACCACGCGGGTGTCGACGTGCAGCTCAGCTTCGCGGGCTCCTCGGACCTGGTCGCCCAGATCCAAGGCGGGGCACCGGCCGACGTGTTCGCCTCCGCCGACGAGGCGACCATGGAGAAGCTGACCGCCGACGACCTCGTGGGGACCCCCGAGGCCTTCGCCACCAACGTGCTGGAGATCGCCGTCCCGCCGGGCAACCCCGCCGGTGTCGCCTCGCTGCAGGACCTGACGAAGCCGGGCCTCAACCTCGTCGTGTGCGCACCCGAGGTGCCCTGCGGCGCTGCGGCCCAGCAGGTGGCCGAGAGCGCCGGCCTCACGCTGACGCCGGTCAGTGAGGAGCAGTCGGTGACCGACGTCCTGAACAAGGTGACCAGCGGCGAGGCCGATGCGGGCCTGGTCTACGTCACCGACGTGAAGGCCGCAGGGGACGACGTGGAGGGGATCACGTTCCCCGAGTCCGCCGGCGTGGTCAACGTCTACCCGATCGCCACGGTGACCGACAGCCCGAACGCCGACCTGGCCCAGGAGTTCATGGACCTCGTGCTCAGCGACGACGGCCGGTCGGTGCTCGCCGGGTTCGGGTTCGGCCGGCCGTGACGTGGCGTCGACCCGCGCAGTAGGACTCCCCGGCTGGGTCTTCGCGCCCGCGGCCGCGGGGGCGGTGTTCGTGCTGCTCCCGCTAGTGGCGATCGTCAGCAGGGTCGACTGGGGCGACTTCCTCGGGCTCATCAGCTCCGAGTCGTCCCAGGACGCGCTGTGGCTGAGTCTGCGCACCTCCACCGCGAGCACGCTGGTCTGTCTCCTCGTCGGGGTGCCGATGGCCCTGGTCCTGGCGCGCACCTCGTTCCGCGGCCAGGACCTGCTGCGCTCACTGGTCCTGCTTCCGCTGGTGCTTCCCCCGGTGGTGGGCGGCATCGCCCTGCTGTACACCTTCGGGAGGCGGGGCCTGCTGGGGGGGACCTTCGAGCTGCTGGGGTGGCAGATCGCCTTCTCCACCACCGCCGTGGTGATGGCACAGACCTTCGTCGCCCTGCCGTTCCTCGTGGTGAGCCTCGAAGGCGCCCTGCGCACGGCGGGCCAGCAGTACGACGTCATCGCCGCCTCGCTCGGCGCCAGCCCGACCACCGTCCTCCGCCGGGTCACCCTTCCGCTGGTGATGCCCGGCCTGGTCTCGGGCGCGGTGCTGTCGTTCGCCAGGGCCCTCGGTGAGTTCGGCGCCACCATCACCTTCGCCGGCAGCCTCCAGGGGGTCACCCGGACCCTGCCTCTGGAGATCTACCTGCAGCGCGAGACCGACGCCGATGCCGCGGTCGCGCTGTCCCTGCTCCTGGTCGTCGTGGCGATGGGCATCATCGGGTTCGCCCGACGTGGACGGGGCGTGCTGTGACGCTGACCTTCTCCGCCGCGGTGGCCGAACGAGGCGTGCAGGTCTCCTTCGAGGTCGCGTCGGGCGAGACCCTCGCCCTGGTGGGACCCAACGGCGCCGGGAAGTCCACGGTCCTCCAGGTCGCGGCCGGCCTGCTCCGTCCGGACCGCGCCGAGGTGGTCCTCGAGGGCAGGACGCTGACCTCGGTCGGGCCCGGGGTCGCCCGAGACGTCCTCGTGGCCCCGCACGACCGGCACGTCACCATGCTGTCCCAGGACCCGCTGCTCTTCCCCCACCTGACCGTGCTGGACAACGTCGCCTTCGGACCACGCAGCCGGGGCGCCGGCCGGCGACAGTCCCGGGAGGCAGCCGCTCGCTGGCTGGCCGAGGTCGACGCCGGCACGTACGCCGGCCGGCGTCCCTCCCAGCTCTCGGGGGGCCAGGCCCAGCGCGTGGCCATCGCGCGCGCCCTGGCCGGCGAGCCCCGGCTCCTGCTCCTCGACGAGCCGCTGGCAGCGCTGGATGTCGCCGTGGCGCCCGCCGTTCGTCAGACCCTTCGGCGCGTGCTCGAGGGCCGCACCGCCGTCATCGTGACCCACGACGTGCTCGACGCGCTCCTCCTCGCCGACCGGGTCGCGGTGCTCGAGCAGGGGAGAGTCGTCGAGGAGGGGCCTGGCGCACGCGTGCTCCGGCAACCCAGCAGCGCGTTCGCGGCGCGCCTGGCCGGGTTCAACCTGGTCGCCGGCACCTGGCGGGACGGCCTGCTCCTGGCAGCGGACGGCCGGGCGGTCCACGGCCACGTCGCCGAACCCGTCCCCCAGGAGGGCGATCCGGTGGTGGCCGTGTTCCGACCCGCAGCCGTCGGGGTCTTCACCAGCGCACCCGGCGGCAGCCCCCGCAACTGGCTCGACGTGACCATCACCCACCTCGAGCCGCTCGGCGACCAGATCCGGGTCCATGCCGGCGACCTGACCGCGGACATCACCCCCCAGGCTGCGGCCGAGCTCGACCTCGCTCCTGGCGCGCGAGTCCAGTTCGCCGTCAAGTCCGCCGAGGTCGACATCTACGCGACCTAGGGTTGCCGGGACCCGGTTAGGCTCGAGTGCCATGGGCATTCCGACGTACCTGCTGAACGACGGTCGCCACCTGCCGGCGATCGGCCTGGGCACCTACGGGCTGCGGGGGGAGGCGGGGACCACAGCGATCGTCAGCGCCCTCGAGCAGGGCTACCGGCTCCTGGACACCGCGGTGAACTACGAGAACGAGGCCGAGGTCGGTGAGGCGATCCGCCGCTCCGGGCTTCCCCGTGCCGAGGTGCTGGTGACCAGCAAGATCCCGGGCCGGCACCACCGGTACGACGACGCCGTCGCCTCCACCAGGGCCTCCCTCGAGCGGCTGGGCCTGGACCACCTCGACCTCCACCTCATCCACTGGCCCAACCCGAGCCAGGGGCTGTTCGTCGAGGCGTGGCAGGCGCTGGTGGACCTGCGGGAGCAGGGGCTGGTGCGCTCCATCGGCGTCTCGAACTTCACCCAGGCGCACCTGGAGCGCCTCGTCGCGGAGACCGGGGTGGCGCCGGCGGTGAACCAGATCGAGCTGCACCCGGCGTTCCCGCAGGCGGAGATGCGCGCGGTCCACGCCGAGCTGGGCATCCGCACGGAGTCGTGGAGCCCGCTGGGCAAGCGGCAGGCCCAGTACGACGCGCCCGCGGTCCGGGCCACCGCCGAGGCGCACGGCGTGACCCCCGCTCAGGTGATCCTGCGCTGGCACCACCAGCTCGGTTCGGTGCCGATTCCCAAGTCCGGCGACCCCGCCCGGCAGGCGGCGAACCTCGACGTCTTCGGGTTCACGCTCTCCGAGGCCGAGGTGGCCGCCGTCACCGCGCTCGGCCGCCCCGACGGCAGGCTGTTCGGCGGCGACCCCGACGTCCACGAGGAGATGTGACCCCGGCCGCCCGCGCGCGACGCGGGCGGCCCCCCGGCGCTACCCTCGAAGACGGAGGAACCATGAGCGTCCTGATCGTCGTCGAGTCCATGTTCGGCAACAGCCTCGCGGTCGCGGAGGCGATCGCCGAGGGGATCCGGGCCGCGGGGGTCCCGGTCCGGGTGAGCAAGGTCGCCGACACCCCCACCGTGGTCGACCCCGAGGTGTCGCTGCTCCTGGTCGGCGGCCCTACCCACGCGTTCTCGATGACGCGGCGCAACACTCGCGCGGACGCCATCCGGCAGGGGGCCACCGAGGGGCAGGAGGTGACCGGCATCCGCGAGTGGATCGACCGGGCCGACCCGCGACCCGAGCTGCCGGTGGTCACCTTCGACACCCGCGTGAAGGTCAAGCTCGTGCCGGGGTCGGCCGCCAAGTCCGCGGCGAGCTCCCTGCAGCACCACGGCTTCGCCCGCGCCCACCGCGGCGAGACGTTCTTCGTCGAGGGCACGCCGGGGCCCCTGGCATCCGGCGAGAGCGACCGGGCCAGGGCCTGGGGCGAGGAGCTGGCCTCCCACGCCTGACCCCCCGCCGAGTTAGTACGGTCCCAACGCGGGGTCCGGGAGGCCC
>NZ_DAOMFK010000228.1:0-4586 GCF_035429765.1 Nocardioides sp.
AGGCGGCGGAGCCGCCGCTGCGGGCAGCGGCAGACGCCCGCGGAGCCGCCTGCATCCGGGTGGTGGGCCCATGACGGACGGGTCGGGCGCGCTGCTCCGGGGCTCCGGGCTGTCGGTCGTCTTCCGCAGCCGGGGCGGCGTCGAGGCACGAGCCCTCGACGGGGCCGACGTCGTGCTGAACCCCGGGGAGATCCTGGCGCTGGTGGGGGAGTCCGGATCGGGCAAGACCACCCTGGCCCGCACGTTGATGGGGCTGGAGCGGCCCACCGCCGGCGAGGTGCGCTACGGCGGGGAGCCGCTGCGGTACACCACCCGGGGGCTGCGGGACTTCCGTCGCCGGGTGCAGATGGTGCTGCAGGACCCGGCCGGTGCCCTCAACCCGCGGCACACCGTCTACGAGTCCGTGGCGGAGGGGCTGCGGCTGCACGGGATGGTCGCCCATGACCCCGAGGGGCGCAACGAGGCCGAGCTGGTGGCCGCAGCGCTGGCGTCGGCGGGCCTGCGGCCGCCGGAGGGGCTCTTCCTGCGCTACCCCCACGAGCTCTCCGGAGGGCAGCGGCAGCGCGTGCTGATCGCGGGCGCCCTGGCCCTGAACCCCGAGCTGCTGATCGCCGACGAGCCGGTGTCGTCGCTGGACGCGTCCATCCGCGGTGAGATCCTGGCGCTGCTCCTGCGGTTGCGGCAGCAGCGCGGGCTGGGCGTCCTCGTGGTCACCCACGACCTGGGCCTGGCCTGGAACATCGCGGACCGGATCGCGGTGATGTACCTGGGCCGGGTGGTGGAGACCGGGCCGACGGAGGAGGTGCTCTCCGCGCCGCGGCACCCCTACACCAAGGCACTGCTCTCGGTCGTCCCCGAGACCGGGGCGCTGACCCCGGTGGTGCTCACCGGCGAGATCCCCGACCCCACCCGCATCCCCGCCGGCTGCCGGTTCCACCCGCGCTGCCCGGCGCTGGCCGACGGCTCGGCGGCGGCGGTCGAGCAGGCCTGCCGGTCGGAGTCCCTCGACGTGCTGCCGGACTCCCCGGAGGGCCACCACGTCGCCTGCCACCTGGTCGCGCACGCCGGAGTCAGCGGTGGCTGAGGTCGTCGACTACGTCGTCGTCGGCCTCGGCGCGCTCGGCTCCGCGACGGCGTACCAGCTCGCCCGGCGCGGCCACCGCGTGGTGGGCGTGGAGCGGTTCGCCCTCGGCCATGACCGGGGCGCCTCCCACGACACCAGCCGGATCCTGCGGCACAGCTACCACACGCCGGCCTACGTCCGGTTGACCCGCGAGGCGTACGCCGACTGGGCGGCGCTCGAGGCGGACTGCGGGGAGCCGCTGGTGACCGTCGTCGGCGGGATCGACCTGTTCCCGCCGGGGGCCGCGATCCCGCTGGCGGACTACGAGCGGTCCCTGGTGGCCGAGGGGATCGAGCACGAGGTGCTCGACGTGGCGACGATCGGGCAGCGGTGGCCCCAGCTGGTGCTGCCCGACGCGACGGTGGGCCTCTTCCAGGCACGGGGGGCGATCGTGCCGGCCGGGCGCGGCACCGCTGTGCTGCAGCGGCTGGCCCGCGCCTCGGGCGCGGTGCTGCGCGACCACGCCTCCGTCTCCGCCCTCCACGACCGGGGGGAGGCCGGGGTGGAGGTGACCGCCGGCGGGACGACGTACTCCTGCTCGGGCGTGGTCCTGTGCACCGACGCCTGGACCAACCGGCTGCTCGCGCACCTGGACGCCGAGCTGCCGCTGACCACCACGCTCGAGCAGGTCACCTACTTCGCGCCACCCGATCCCACGGCCTTCCAGCCGGGGCGGCTGCCGCTGTGGATCTGGATGGACGAGCCGTCCTTCTACGGCTTCCCGTGCTACGGGGAGGCGACGGTCAAGGCGGCGCAGGACTGCGGCGGGCCGGTCGTCGACCCGGACGACCGGACCCGCGACCCCGACCACGGGATGGAGGAGCGGCTGGCCGCGCACCTGGCCAGGATGCTGCCGGGCTCGGGGCCCCCGGTCCGCTCGCTGCGCTGCCAGTACACGCTGACCCCCGACCGGGACTTCGTCGTGGACGCGGTGCCGGGCCACCCGGCCGTGTGGGTGGGGCTCGGAGCCGCGCACGGCTTCAAGTTCGCCCCGACCCTGGGCCGGATCCTGGCCGATCTCGTCACCACCGGCGCGACCGCCTCCGACATCTCCGCCTTCCGGTGGGACCGCCCCGCCCTCCTGGATCCGGACTTCGAGCCGAACTGGATGGTGTGACGGCCGTCAGCGAGGGAGGCGCTCGGTCCAGGTGCGCCGGCTGATCTCCACCCCGTCGTGCAGCGCCACGGTCTCGATGAGCACGTCGTACCCGTCGCCGTCCACGGCCACGTCCATCAGCGACCGGACCTCCGCGCAGACCCCGGGCCAGGTCAACCGGTAGCGGGTGTCCGCGTGGGCCGCCTGCGCGAACGTCTCCCGGTGGACGCACACCTCGCCCAGGTAGGTCTCGCTGGCGTGCCCCCCGTACGGCGTCGGGTAGTCCGACACCTGCCGGGTCACGGCCGTGGTGGTCCGGCCGAGCACGTCGTCGCGCAGCTCCCAGTCCACGCCCTCGGCCGACTCCGCGGAGTGCTCCGCGCCGGGTGCGAAGTCCGGGGCCGGGAACTCCCCGCTCAGCACGGGCAGCTCCAGCGTGGCCTCGTGCACGGTGAGCGTGACCGGCGCGGGTGGTGCCACCGTGTTGGGCCAGTCGGCGCCCGCCACGCTCAGCCGCAGGCGGTTGCCGCGGGTCCACTCGAACGCGCAGGCGTCCAGCTCGACGGTCACGTCGTACGCCGTCCCGGGTGCCAGCGGCGCCGGAGGGCGGTGCACCCCGGCCCGGTAGGCCAGGTCGAGGCTCCCGCGGGAGACCAGGGCCGAGGTGCCGTCGGGGAACACGTCGCCCAGCTTCACCGACAGGGACGCGGCCGGAGCGTCCGCGCTGACCCGGAGCCGGAGCACGGGGTGCCCCACCAGCGGGCCGTCGGGGGGTGCCAGGTCCCAGGTGAGAGAGCGTGCGTCGTCGAGCCGCTGGTCGCCGGACTGGCCCCAGGGAAGGTGGCCGGCACAGTCGATCCAGGCCGCCGTGCCCACGTCGGATGCCACCGGGAGCACCCGGGGCCCGGACAGCTCGTGGACCACCGGCGCGGTCGGCGGCACCGAGGGGAGCCGCAGCCAGCGCCCCTCGTGGAGGTCCAGGTCCGGGGCCGGCCGGGTGGAGGAGCGGACGAACACGTCGCAGCCGTCCCGGTGCCCGCCCGAGCCACGCAGCCACCGGTCGAACCAGGCGGCGAGCTCGGCGTCGAAGTCGATCCGCGGCCCGGGCATCGCGGTGGTCGGGTCCGCGTGCGCCCACGGGCCCGCGAGCAGCCGGTGCGGCACACCGGCGTCTCGCAGCGCTGCGACGGTGCGCAGGGAGCTGTTGCGATAGCCGTCGGCCCAGCCGACGACCAGCATCACCGGGCAGGCGATCCGGTCGTAGCCGCGGGTCGATCCGTCCAGGCGCACCGACCCGTGGTTCCAGTAGCCGCCGTGCCGGCTCTGCCGAAGCCAGGTGAGCACCCACGGCTCGTTGGTCCGCAGCCGGCGCTGCCACTCCTCGGCCCACCCGTCCCCCCACACGGCAGGGACCGGCGGCAGCACGCACATCGCGGTCATGTAGTGGCAGTAGTCCACCAGGTCCACCAGCCGGAGCGCCCCGCCGCGCCAGTGGACGTCGTCGGTCCACCGGTCGTCGGTGGCGTAGATCGCGCAGATCGCCTTCAGGGCGGCGGGCCGCTCGCAGGCGAGCTGGAGGGAGTTGAAGCCGGAGTACGACGTGCCCCACATGCCCACCTGGCCGTCGCACCACTCCTGGGCGGCCAGCCAGGCGATCACCTCGGCCAGGTCCCGCTGCTCGGCCGGCGGGTACTCGTCGGTGGCGTCCCCGCCCGAGGACCCGGTGCCTCGCAGGTCGACCCGGCACACGGCGTACCCGTGCCGGTCGCGCAGGGTGCGGTAGCTCTCGGCGTACGACGCGGTGAGGTCGTCCTTGCGGTAGGGCAGCGCCTCCAGCAGGCACGGCTGCGGCCCGGAGGAGCTCGGGGGCAAGTACAGGGTGGCGGCCAGCGCGAGACCGTCGGTCACCGGGATCCGCACCTCCCGGGTGGTGGCGCTCATCGCCGCCCCAGCAGCGCCAGCACCTCAGGGCTGTGCAGCGACTCGCTGGTGTGGCCGTCGCGGCCCCGGGTCGTGGGCGCGGTGAGCATCGAGTTGAGCACCGCCTCCTCGCTGGCCTCGACCACCGCCGCGAACAACGGGTCCAGCGCTCGGCCCGTCACGAGGGGGGTCCCGTCCGGCCGGCCGGCGCGGTCGAGGCGCATCCCGGTCGCGAAGCCGAGGAAGATCTCGCCGCTGCCGTGGTGCGCGACCGAGCCGGCGCGGGCCAGACCGAGCCCCGTGCGACGCGCCAGCCGGGCACAGGCGGCGCCGTCGAGGGGTGCGTCGGTGACCACGAGCCCGATGCACGAGCCGGCCGGGGCGTGCGGCCCCGTGCGAGCGGGGGGCAGCAGCCTGCCGACGGGGACCCCCGCGACCACGCACTTC
>NZ_DAOMFK010000229.1:0-4514 GCF_035429765.1 Nocardioides sp.
TTGCGACCAAGGATGTCCTGCTGGTCCGTCTGCACCGGCTGGCCCAGGACGACGCCGAGGCGGCGACGGTCCTGGCATGGCTCCTGCTGCCCGGTGCGACCCGGTTGGCCGACGGCCTGCGGGATCTGTCGCCGGACATCGACGCGCTGACCGCCGGCGAGCTGTGGCTGCAGATCCGGAGCCGACCGGCGAACCGATGCGTGGCTGCGGCCATCCTCCGCGCTGTGCGCCGCTCTCTGCTCGCCGAGCTGGGCCGCTCCGAGGCAGCGCGGCGGAGCGATCGCACCTGGGCAAACACCACGCTGTGCGACAACCCCGAAGACCTCGACCTTCTCGCGAGTGTCCCCGAGCTTCACGCTGATGCCGTGTTCGAGACGAGCTTGCTCATGCAGTCAGCGCTATTGCGGGGCTTGGTGAGCCTTTCCGATGCATCGCTCCTGAAGCAGCTCGCTGAGGCCGCCGAAGAGCGTTTCGCTCCCGCGCGGCGGGGACGTGCTGGGCTCACCTCACCGTCGGTTGTCGAGTATGTCGCCCGCGACCGCCCTCAGTCGGTGCGATGGATCCGGCGCCGCGCATCGGTCCTCATGGACCGGCTCTGTCGGTACGCCATGGACGAGCGTCTCGTCGAGGAGCTCCGCGCGTTCGTCGCGGCCCACGAGGTGCCGCCGATGAGCCTCGACGAAGTCCTCGAGGAGTACCTGTGGCAGCACAGAGAGAAGTACGTCGACGAGGTTCACGGCGAGTTCGACGAGTCCGCGTGATTCAGAACGTTGCCGTGACCTTCTCTGCCGAGATGGGTGCGTCTACCTCTCCGGCTCCCATGAAGTGTTCAGGATGAAGTGTTCAGGCGACCAGCATCGAACTCGCGCAGGGTGACTTTGGCCTCGAAGGCACCGGGTCCCTCGTCTTCCACCGACCTGAAGCCATCCGGTGGCCGAGGTGGTGGTGTTCTCGAACGACTTCGCTAGGCAGCGGGACCGTGCGCAACCTCGACGCGCCAGGCGTGCCGGATGGGTCGGAAGGTGACTGCCTGTCGTCCCACCCAACCCGGCGCACTTCGACGCGGTGGTCGCGGCCGAGGGTGCGGGCCGCGGCGGCGGTGACTCCGCGGTCGACCAGGACCAGCTCGAGCCGGTCGGTGACGCCCTGCCGGTCCAGGTGCTCCAACATCAAATCGCTCGTCCGGTTCTCGTGGGTTGAGGCGGGCACGACCAGCGCGGCCACCGGGAGGCTGGTGACTTCGACGGCGACGAAGCGCTTGGCGCCCTTGGTGCGGCCGTAGGGGCCGCCGCGCTCGTGGAAGGTGAGGCCGCCGTTCGAGGCGCCGCGGGCGAGGTGGGTGTCGATGACGACCCTCGACGGGCGTCGTGACCATCGGCCCAGCCGTGAACCACAAGCACTCCCAACCCATGCGCATCGCGTGTGGGACACTCGATCGTCCTAGCCCCCGAACGTGGGGTCGTCACCGCGCGGATATGGGTGATGTGGCACCTCGCGGTCGACCACCCGGCGAGCCAGTGCTCTCGTTGATCGCATCACTCATGGTGCAATCCCTTTCGGATGCGGATGGTCGAGCTCGGGCGGGTCGTCGACTGCGGCCGCCACGGTGGGGTAGGGGTCGGCGAGGCCGGCGAGTTGCTCGTGCCCTAGGCGCGCCGCGTACTGCCGGACCCCGGCGTGGGCTCCGGCGAACCGGACGTCGATCGATGCGGCGCGGAGGTCGTCGACGGCCGTCGCCAACGCATCGGCCGCGGTCACGTCGATCTCGGAGGTGGAGTCGAAGTCGATGACGACGCGCGCCGGTCGGGGCTCGACGTCGAGGGTGAGCGAGGTGAGCTTGTCGATCACCGGATCGACGCTGGCGAAGACCAGGGGGCCGTCGGTGCGCAGGATCACGGTGCGGGGAACCGGGGTCGTGCCCGGGTTGGCGTCGATCTCGACGAACCCGCGCTCGGGGTGGCGACCGAGCACGGCGACGTGGGGCGTGCTCATCCGCTGCAGGAGCAGAACGAGGCTCAAGACGATTCCGATCAGGACGCCTGCCATCACCTCGATCAGGACGACGCCGAGGAAGGCGGACAGGGCGAGCCAGAAGTCCGGCACCCGCACCTGGTGGAGGTGCCAGATCCGGCGCGGCGTGATCATCCCGATCACGGCCGAGATGACGATGGCGCCCAGGACCGGTTCCGGGAGGTTGGTGAACAGCCCGGTCAGGAAGAGCACCGTGAGGGTGACCAGGCCGGCCGTGGTCACGAACGCCATCGGCGTACGGGCACCGCTGTCCTCCGCGGCCGCGGACTTCGAGAGGCTTCCGGCGGGCGGGAAGCCCTGCAGCACGCCGGCACCCACCGAGGCAGCGCCGTAGGCGAGAAGCTCGCGGTTGGCGTCGACGGTGGTCCGGTCCTTGGCGGCGTAGGCCTTCGCGACCGCCAGGCCCTCGGCGAACCCGACCACCACGATCCCGAACGCGCCGGGGAGCAGGTCGAGGACGTCGCGGAAGGTGACTCCGCTCCACGACACGAACGCGAAGCCTGACGGGATCGTGCCGACGATCTCGACGCCCTTGTCCTCGAGGCCGAGTGCCGGCACCAGGAGCAGTGCCAGCACGACGACCAGCAGGGCCGCGGGGGCCTTGGGTGCGTAGCGGCGGAGCAGCAGCAGGGCCGCGAGCGAGCCGACGCCCACGGTGACCGCCGCGGTGTTCCACGAACCCGCGGAGGTCGTGACCTCCCACAGCTGCATGAGCGTGCTCCCCTCGGGCGTCTCCATCCCGACCAGCTTGGGGAGTTGCCCGACGACGACGTACACGCCGAGACCGATGATGAACCCGTCGAGGACCGGCTCGGCGAACAGCCGGGAGATGAACCCGAGCCGCAGGGCGGCGAGCCCGAAGAAGACGGCGCCCACCAGGAGCGACAGCACGGCCGTCAGTGCGACGTACTGGTCCGTCGCGGTCGCCGCCAGCGGTGCCACCACCGTCGCGGTCAGCGCTGCGATGGTGGAGCTCGGCCCGACGAAGAGCCGCTGCGAGCTGCCCAGCCAGGAGTAGGCCAGGACGGCGAGCGGCACCGAGTACAGGCCGAACTGGGCGGGGACGCCGGCGATCGAGGCGTAGGCCATCGCCTCGGGCACCACCAGGGCCCAGAGCGTCAACCCGGCGACCAGATCACGGGTCAGCCACGTCGTCCGGTAGCCCCGTAGCCATGCAGGAACGACCGTCGGTCTCCTCGACCGGGCGGCCGGTGTCGGGCGCGCAACGTCCACCGGTCAACCTCTCCTGCTTCTGGGGCAAGGATCGGGATCAGTCGGGAAGATCGGCACAGTCGTCCCCCATGGGGGATTGTCCCCGCGGTGCCCCGGGCGTTGACTGCTGCCATGAACGACGAAGTCCCGAGTGCGCCACGCCAGCCCCTGCTCGACGACGACAGCCGTCGCGTCGTGGCGGCTGCGCTCGCCGGTGCTGCGCTGGGCGCCTGGCCGGCGTTCACGCTCGGCGTCTACGGCGTCATCTTCTTCGAGCAGCACCTGTCGCTCTGGGCCGCGGCGACCTCTGCCTTCCTCGCCCTCGGCTACGCGCGAGGGCCGCGCGTGTGGCGTCGGCCGGCCGTCCTGGCCCTGCTGCTGCCCACGCTGTGGATCGTGCTGGCCTGGATCCTCCCGGTCGGAGGCACCTCCGGGATCTACCAGGCGCTGTTCTGGCTCGGGGTGGTCATCACCGTCGCCGGGCTCCCCGCCATGGCCGCCTTCCTGGTGCGCCTGATCATCCCGACCGCCGAGCGCCTCCAGGGCCGCGAGCGGCTGGCGGCGGTCGGAGTCGTCGCCACCGTCATGCTCGCCTCGTTCCTCACCGGCACGCAGCACCCGCGGATCCTCACCTGCGAGGACTTCAGCATCAGCGGCAACTACTCGCCCGACAACTGCTCGCCGGGCACCGGCAGCACGGTTCGCTGAGCACCGTCCGGCGGGCACCGAGTCACCGGTCACGGTCACGAGGAGTCCTGAGCATGGCCGGCGGTCCTGGCGTGCTCCCGCCGCAGGTTCCAGAAGACGACCGCGATCGCGACGGTCGTGACCGTCCCGGAGATCACGACCGATGCGAGGGGGTACTCGCCGAGGCTCAGGCCGATCCAGTAGGCAAGCAGGCACGTGTACACGCTCCACAGCACGCCGCTGAGGACCGACCAGCCGAGGAACCGCCGGTAGCGGATGTCGGAGAGCCCCATGGTGGCGTTGACGACGAAGCGCAGCCCCGGGACGTACCGGCCGCCGACGATGAGGACCGGGACGCTCCCGGTCATGATGGCGAGTCCCTGGCTGACCTTCGGGTTCGCCTTCGCCTTGTCCAACTGCGGCCGTATGCGACGGGCAGAGCGACGGGCGATCCAGAAGAGGCTCGAGTCGCCGACGATGGCGCCGAGTGCTCCCATCACGATGACAGGTAGAAGGTCGAGCGTGCCCTGGGCCGCGGCGGTTGCAGCCGCGTTGAGCGTGGTCTCGGCCGGGAAGATGGGCAC
>NZ_DAOMFK010000230.1:0-4425 GCF_035429765.1 Nocardioides sp.
CCGACCACACCATCAGCTTCACCCGACGCACATGAGCCCCGCGTCCGGAGGTGGGGCGACTCAGGCGCTGGTGTCGGCGTACCTCGCCCAGGCGAAGCAGTAGACGCCGAAGCAGCCGATCCCGACCGCGACGACCGCCAGCAGCCACGGACCCGGTCCGGCTTCGCGCAAGGTGGCCAGGGACGCGCCGAGCCCCCCGGCCTTGTCGGGGTCGTAGGTCCAGGCGGCCCACACGAACAGCGCTCCCACCACGGCGAAAGCCACCGCCTTGGCCAGGTAGCCGGCCTGGCCGACACGGACGACTGCCGTGCCGAGGGGGCCGGCGGGAGGACCGGCGAGGTCCTTGGTGAACGACCGCGTCCAGCCCCGCTTGGCCTGGGAGATCGCGACCACGACCACCAGCACCCCGACGGCCGCCACCAGCCACCGGCCGAACGGCTGGGCCATCAGCCGTGCGGTCAGCGAGTCGCCGGCGGAGCCGGAGCCGGCACCGCTCGCGACCCGTGCGGCGCTGTAGCCCAGGGCGCCGTAGACGCCGACCCGGCCGGCCGACCCGACGCGCTTGAGGAGCCGCTTGCCGCCGTGCTCGCGGTGGTGGCCCCAGAGCGCCTCGATGGCTTGCCACACGGCCAGCCCGAGGAAGCCCACAGCGACCACCCAGAGCCACACCGCGCCGGCTGGCTGGCGGGCGATCTCGTGCAGCGCCCCCTGCTGGCTGGGGGAGCCGCTCCGCTGCCCGAACGCCAGCTGGAGCGCCAGCCAGGCGACCAGCAGGTGCACGACGCCGTAGCCGAGGAGTCCCACCCGGACGACCCACTCCAGCCAGGCGCTGTCGGCCGCCTGGCTCGCCGCCCGGGTGCTCGTCACTGCGACCATGCCACCGGGTACCCGGTCCGTCGCGAGGCTATGCGTCGGCCTGCGCGCCCACCGAGGGAGTCGCCCGCCGGACAGCGCGGACGGGGCTGTAGCGGTCGTGCATCGTGGTGAGCAGGCTCAGCAGGAGGACGAAGAACAGCACGCCTCCCCACCGGACGTCGCCGAGCTCCCGGCCCGACAGCCAGAACGTGCCCAGGATCAGCGCGGCGTTGATCAGCACCCGGCCGAGGAAGGCGGCGGTCAGCGAGTCGAGGCTGCGCGAGCGGTTCGCGGCCCACAGGCTGATGGCGCTGTTGATGACGATGATGACGGCCAGGCCCACGAACAGCCGGAGTGACCCCGTGTCCACCCCGGGCAGGACCTCGGCGTAGATCACGCTGAGCAGACCGACCATGACGACCTTCTCCAGCGTGTCGACCGACAGCACCCGGGTGCGGGCGAACCAGGTCAGCCACTCCTCGCGCGTGTCCAGGCCTGCGGGCAGCGGGTCGGCGGCGATCCGCCAGCCCCAGTCCGGGGCCACGAGCCGGGGCCGGACGACGAACCACAGCACGGCAGCCAGCACGAGCAGCACCACCACCAGGAGCGGCGTGAACCAGGGCACGTCACGCATGGTGTCGGTGAGGTCGAGCTGCGCGACGTGGATCCAGTACTCCTGAGGCAGCTTGACGAACACCCAGATCGCGGCCGCGACGCCGATCCACGCACGGCGGTCGAGGCGAAGCGGGTTCCAGCGGGTCCGCACCGCCTCGTAGGCGATGAAGAAGTACTCGAAGGTGTTGGGGAAGACCAGCAGCATGATCCGCAGCTGGCTCAGCTCGAAGACGACCACGCCCACCATCCGGTAGAAGAACAGGAACCGCGCCACTCCGAACGCGGGCTGGCTGACCCAGTTCCGCATCGTCGCCAGGTAGGCGACGGAGAGGTAGTAGACGTCCATCGCCTTGTCGTAGCCCTGGTAACCCGGCGGGTCGAAGCCGAAGCTCTGGAAGATCGTCTGGTCGACCCCGTCCAGCACCAGGCAGGCCAGGATGGCCGGCAGTGGGTACCGCGGGATGAACAGCGGGAGGACGAACCGCCCGATGAGCACCAGCAGGAAGACGGTGGTGGCCTCCGGACCCATGCGTCTAGGCCCTCAGAACGCGAGGCCGACCAGCAGGAAGCCTGCGATGACCACCCACCACACCGCCCAGACCACCAGGTCGAGCCGCGACCGCACCGCTCCGGACACCCGGCGTCCGAACCCGGTGTCGCCGAAGGCGTCATGACGGTCGGCAAGACGGGTCAGGGCCGCGCAGATCACCACCACCGCGGTGGTGATCCCGATGCACCAGGGACACAGCCGGCCGATGCTGAACGCGGTCTCGTACATGAACCAGGTGGCGAAGCTGAGGAAGAACACCGCCAGGCCCCACATGGTGGCGAGGTAGGACCGGCTCAGCTCGCTGCCCAGGAACCCCGCCAGCGCCGCGGAGCCCAGCAGCGCGAACATGACCGCACCGATCAGGGCGTTGGGCGGGCCCAGCACGGAGGACTGCCAGGCGTTGAGCACGTCGGTGCAGGAGACCGTGGTGCTCAGGTCGCAGGAGAGCGTGGCACCCGGATCCTTCAGGATCGTGATCTTCTCCATGATCTGGACGACGGTGAACCCCAGGCCGGCCAGCGCGGCGCCCAGGACGACGGCCCACAGGTCACCGGACCTGGCGCCGGCAGTCGACCCGTGCTGCTGCGGAGCCGTCGAGGGGTGCGTGGCGGTCATGGGGTCTCCTTCTCCTGTCCTGGGCACTCTACGGTGCGAGACTGGGCGCGATGAGACCTCCCACGCGGGTGACCACCGCGAACGTCAAGTACTCCCTGGGCGCGGACGAGGCCCGCCAGGCGCTGGGTACGGTCCTCGAGACCGGTCCCGACCTGGTCGGGCTGCAGGAGTGGACGATCGCCCGGCGCAGGCTGCTGGGTGAGGCCGGTGCGGGCTACCACTGGTTCGCGCCGTGGTTCGGTGAGTGCGTGACTGGGATCCGCACCGACCGGTACCGCCCGGAAGGTCGCCGGGTCGTCCTGCTCAGCGGACCGGGACGCGCCGAGAGCCCGAGCCGGCCGCTCGGGCTGGAGCCGCCCCGCTTCGCCGCGGTGGCCACGGTGCGGGACCGGGCGACCGGGCGCCCGGTCACCCTGATCAGCTTCCACCTGGTGCCGGGGGTGCAGAAGCGCGGCGTGGACCACCCGCAGCGGCCGCGGCTGGTGGCCAGGCACCGCCGCGAGACCCAGGCCCTCCAGCGCGTCGTCGCGGAGCTGCTCGCCCTGGGTCACGAGGTGTACGCCGTGGGCGACTCCAACGTCCACGGCTTCGCGCTGGGTGGGCTGGTGTCGGCGTGGGAGGGCCGACCCACCTCGTCGGGCGGGACCCTGGGGAACCGGAGGATCGACGACGTGCACGGCCCGGGGCCGGCGGACGAGGTCCTCCTGCTGACCACCGGCTCGGACCACCGCGCGCTCGTCGCGACCTACCACGCCGCGCGGCTCAGCCCGGAGGGGTGAGGCCACTCGGGGCACGCCAGACCAGCGTGTGGTCGGGGTCCTCGGCGGGCCGGTGCACGCTGTTGCGGTGGGGCGGGCTGGCCAGCCTGCCCCAGCGGTCGTCACCCACCCAGCCGGGCAGCCCGAAGGGAAGGTCGGCGCGGGGGATGGCCGCGTAGTCGGACTCCTCGAACCCGTCCCCGTAGGTGGGCCCGGTGTTGTCGCCGTCCGGGTCGGGGGTCACCGCGGACCGGATCGTCGGCAGCGCCGAGCGCCACCGCTCGAGCAGGTCCGCCGTGTCGTGCGCCGACGGGTGCGGAAGCTCGAACACCGGCACCTGCGGGACGCCCGCCCACAGGCCGAGGGCGGCTTGCGCGTTCTCTCCGAAGGCCACCACCGCCTGCAGCGCCGGTCCGGTGACCAGGTCCAGCAGCCGGTTGCGCCATGACAGGTGCTCCGGCTCGGACAGCAGCCGCCGCGCGCGCGAGGACTGCGAGGGATGCACCGCCCAGGCGAAGGCATTGACCAGTGCATAGCTTCGGGTCAGGCCCACCTTGGTCAGGAACCCCTGGACCCGCTGCCCGGCGTCGCCCACCAGGGTGCGTCCGACGACGCGCTCGGTCGGCCCCGGGTCCGAGGCGATGGCCAGCAGCCGTGCGGTGCCGTTGAGACGTCCCCGGTAGAACACCGGCCCCCAGTCGTACCAGAACAGTGGCTGGTCCTCAGGCCGGTACCCGGGTACGGCGGCGAAGTGCCGGGCCAGGGCCGCGGGCGGTCCGGGGTCGAAGTCGCTCATCCGCCCAGCGTGCGCGCCGGCCGCCGTGCTTGTCGAGGGGTGCGTGCCCAGAGGGGCTTGCCGGGAGGGGCGTGCCCGGGGCACGCTGGAGGGTCGGCTCCGTCGAGCCGAGTCCGCCCATGACCGACGTGTTCACCTCCGCCTACCTCGCCGGGACCCCGGCGTCGCTGGCGCCCCACGCCCGCCGCCGCCGGGTCGGCCTCGGGGCGGGGGAGCGCGGCGGTGCGGCCCGCGCG
>NZ_DAOMFK010000231.1:0-4402 GCF_035429765.1 Nocardioides sp.
CCCGGCCGCGACGGTGTCCACGGCCCGGGCGCGGCGCAGACCGCGCTGCTGCCGGAGCAGGGTCGTGGCCGGGCCCTCCCCCCCGGCCCGCCCCACCGTCTCCTGCTGCGCGGCGGGGCGGACCACCGGCCGGGCCGCGAGCAGGTCGGGGGTCGCGGCCAGCGCGTCGACCGCCCCCGCCCACGCGGCCAGGGCCGGGGCGACGGGCTGCTCGACGGCGTACGGCCAGTCCAGGAACGTGGTGGTGGGCCGGCGGGTGGATGCGCACCGGCGCAGGTTGACCCAGCCGAAGCCGACCGCCTCCACCCCCTCCCCCTCGAACCAGGACAGCCAGGTGTCGTAGCGGCGGGTGTAGTCCGCCGCGCCGTGGTGGCCGGAGTCCTTCAGCCACAGCTCGACGTACTCCGCGGGGTCCAGCAGCTCCCGCTGGACCACCAGCGCGTCACAGGTCCCGTCCAGCCAGCCGGCCAGCCGCTGGTCCCACGCGACGTCGCGGTGCACCACCCAGTTCGCCAGGACCTGGCACCAGCCGCCCTCGTTCAGGTGGCCGGGCGCCGCGCGGACCAGGTGCTCGACCACCCGGTCACCGGGCAGCCCGGAGTCGCGGTAGACCAGGCGCTCGCCGGTGGCCGGCGAGATGACGAACGGCGGGTTCGTCACGACCAGGTCGAACTGCTCCCCGGCGAGCGGCTCGAAGAAGGACCCCGACCGCACCTCGATGCCGGCCCGGCCGTTGAGGGCGGCGTTGAGGCCGGCCATCCACAGGGCACGGCGGTTGACGTCGGTGGCGACCACGTCGCGGGCGTGGGTGGCCAGGTGCAGCGCCTGCACCCCGCAGCCGGTGCCCAGGTCGAGCGCCCGCCGGACCGGGTCACGCAGGGTGAGCCGGGCCAGCGAGGTCGACGCCGGGCTGATGCCCAGCACGTGGTCGGCGCCCACCCGGGGCCCGGCCCCGTCCAGGCCCGGGGTCAGGTCCGAGACCACCCAGAGGTCGTGCTCGCCGGCGGCGTCGGACGCGGCGTACGGCCGGACGTCCAGGCCCGCCGCGACCTCGCCGACGGTGGTCACCAGCAGCCCCTCGACGGCGAGCCGGTCCACCAGCCCCGGGAGCGCACGCTCGGCGTGGCTGCGGGGCACGGGGACCTGCAGGAGGAACAGGCGGGTCAGGGTCTCCAGCGGTGTGCCGCCACCGGTACGGCGCACCCCGGGGGTGGTCTCGTTGCGACCCAGGGCGGCGTGCGCCGCCGGACCGAGCAGCCCGGCGACGGCGTCGTGGGTGTAGCCCGCCCCGCCGAGCGCGTCGCGCAGCCGAGCAGCCAGCTCGACCGGCACCGCCGGGACGTCGGGGTGGCCCACCGACGACACCGCCGCCGACCGTCGGGTCAGCGCGGGGTCGTGGCCGGGACGTCCTCGCTGCCGATGGCCACCTCACGCTGCTTGGAGAACAGCACCGCGCCCACGATGATCGCCACGGCGACCAGCGCGATCGTGATGCGCAGCGGGTCGTTCGCGTCCTTGCCGACCCCCATCGAGACGACCGCTCCGGCGATCAGCAGGGACACCAGGTTCATCACCTTGATCAGCGGGTTGATCGCGGGGCCGGCGGTGTCCTTGAACGGGTCGCCCACGGTGTCGCCGATGACCGTCGCCGCGTGGGCGTCCGAGCCCTTGCCGCCGTGGTGGCCGTCCTCGACCAGCTTCTTGGCGTTGTCCCAGGCGCCGCCCGAGTTCGCCAGGAAGATCGCCATCAGGACGCCCGCGCCGATCGCCCCGGCGAGGAAACCGGCCAGCGCGGTGACGCCGAGGCCGAACCCGACCGCCACGGGCGCGAGGACCGCGAGGAGGCCCGGCGTGATCAGCTCGCGCAGGGAGTCCTTGGTGACGATGTCGACGACCTTGCCGTACTCGGGACGTCCGGTGCCCTCCATGATCCCCGGGATCTCGCGGAACTGCCGGCGCACCTCGAAGACCACGGCACCGGCCGCCCGGCCGACGGCGTTGATCGCCAGACCGGAGAACAGGAACACCACCGAGGCCCCGAGCAGCACCCCCACCAGCACGCTGGGGTTGAACACCTCGAAGCTGAGCAGGTGCAGCTCGTCGGCGCTCGGCTTGGCGTCGACCAGGGCGTCGGCGACCGAGGTGGCGTAGGAGCCGAAGAGCGCGGTGGCGGCGAGCACCGCCGTGGCGATGGCGATGCCCTTGGTGATCGCCTTGGTGGTGTTCCCGACCGCATCCAGCTCGGTGAGGATCTTGGCACCCTCGGGGCTGACGTCACCGGACATCTCCGCGATGCCCTGGGCGTTGTCCGAGACCGGGCCGAAGGTGTCCATCGCCACGATCACGCCGACGGTGGTGAGCAGACCGCAGCCGGCCAGCGCGACGGCGAACAGCGAGACGGTGAGCGTGGCACCACCCAGCAGGTACCCGCCGAACACCGCGGCACCGATCACCAGCGTGGTGTAGACCGCGGACTCGAAGCCCACCGACAGCCCGGAGAGGATCACCGTCGCCGGTCCGGTGAGCGAGGTCTTGCCGACGTCCTTGACCGGACGGTGCTCGGTGCCGGTGAAGTAGCCGGTGAGCGCGAGGATCCCGGCCGCCATCACGATGCCGATGACCACGGCGACGGAGGCGATGACCCGCGGGTCCCCCTCGGCTCCGGTCATGTCGGTGCCCACCACGTTCGTGAACCCGCCGAAGGAGGAGGGCAGGTAGACGAACGCCAGCACGACGGACGCGACCGCGCCGATGGCGGCGGAGATGTAGAACGAGCGGTTGATCGTCTTCAGGCCGTTCTCCCCGGCGCGGGGGCGCGTGATGAACACGCCGAGCACTGCGGTGATCGCACCGATGGCGGGGATCAGCAGCGGGAAGACCAGGCCCTTGTCGCCGAAGGCCTGCGAGCCGAGGATCAGCGCGGCGACCAGCGTGACGGCGTAGGACTCGAAGAGGTCCGCCGCCATGCCGGCGCAGTCGCCCACGTTGTCACCGACGTTGTCGGCGATGGTCGCGGCGTTGCGGGGGTCGTCCTCGGGGATGTTCTGCTCGACCTTGCCGACCAGGTCGGCGCCCACGTCGGCGGCCTTGGTGAAGATGCCACCGCCGACCCGCATGAACATCGCCAGCAGCGCCGCCCCGAAGCCGAAGCCCTCGAGCACGTGCGCCGCCTTGTCCTTGAAGATCAGGACGACGGCGCTGGCTCCGAGCAGGCCGAGGCCCACCGTCAGCATGCCGACGAACGCACCGGTGCGGAAGCCGACGTTCATCGCGGTGTCACGACCGGAGTCGTTGGCGGCCGCAGCCACCCGCAGGTTCGCGCGCACGGCCAGGGACATGCCCAGGTACCCGATCGAGGCAGAGAACCCCGCCCCGAGCAGGAAGAACAGCGAACGGCCCACCCGCACCGCGGCGTCGTCGGCCGGCAGCGCCAGCAGCACGAAGAACGCCACGGCGGCGAAGATGCCCAACGTGCGGAACTGCCGGGCGAGGTAGGCGCTGGCGCCCTCCTGCACCGCGAGGGCGATGTTCCTCATGTTGTCGGTGCCCTCCCCGGCGGAGAGGACCTGCTGGCGGAAGACCAGCGCCATCGCGATCGCGCCCAGCGCGATCAGGGCGACGACGACCACCAGCCACAGGTTCGTCCCGGTCAGGTCTACTTCCACGACTGCGGGAAGGATCCCGGCCATGTGTTCCTCCTTCAGGAGTGATGCGGGTCGCGCGAACGTGCGGGAGTCTACGCACGGCGAGGGGCGCCCCGTCGAACGGGTGTGGCCGTGCTCACCCACCCTGACCGAGGCGGGCAGCCCGGGGAGGCCGCCCGGTCAGTGGTCGGCGAGGGCCGACTCGGTGGAGCCGTGGATGGCGAACACCTTGGCCAGACCGGTGATGCGGAAGATCTTCAGCAGCCGGTCCTGGGTGCACACCAGCTCCAGGGAGCCGTCGTGCGCGCGCACCTTCTTCAGGCCGCCGACGAGCACGCCGAGCCCGGTGGAGTCCAAGAACTCCACGCCCTCCATGTCCACCACGATGTGGTAGCGGCCGTCGGCCACCAGCTCGGTGATCTGGTCCCGCAGCTTCGGCGCGGTGTAGACGTCGATCTCACCGCCGACGGAGACGATGGTCCTGCCATCGACTTCCCGCGTCGTCAGGGTCAGGTCCACGCTCTGCTCCCTCGCCAAGGCACCGCTGGTCAGCAGTATCAAACCATGCGGGGCGCCCCAACACCGAGCATCGCTCACAACCCTGTCGGGCACGCGTGTCGGACGGGTTTGCCAGACTCGCCGGCGTGGCACCCGGACAGCAGGGCGACGGTCGGCGGACGCGCGGTCCGCAGCGCCGGGCACGCGACCTCCTGGAGCGCCTGGTCGCCGGGCCCGGCCGGGCCGACCGGCTCGTCCAT
>NZ_DAOMFK010000232.1:0-4349 GCF_035429765.1 Nocardioides sp.
TCGGCATCGTCAACGGCACCACCAACTTCATCCTGGACCGGATGGACACCTCGGGCGCCGGCTTCGAGGAGGCGTTGGAGGAGGCCCAGGACCTGGGCTACGCGGAGGCCGACCCGACGGCCGACGTCGAGGGGTTCGACGCGGCGGCCAAGGCCGCGATCCTCGCCTCGCTGGCCTTCCACACCCGGGTCAGCGCCGCCGACGTCCACCGCGAGGGCATCGCCGACGTGACGGCGGCCGACGTCCGCGCAGCCCGGGACATGAACTCGGTCGTGAAGCTCCTGGCGATCGCGGAGCTGACCGGCGACTCCGTCTCGGTGCGCGTCCACCCGGCGATGATCCCCCGGTCGCACCCCCTGGCCTCGGTCCGCGAGGCCTACAACGCGGTGTTCGTCGAGTCCGAGGCGGCCGGCCAGCTGATGTTCTACGGCCCGGGCGCCGGCGGCTCGCCGACCGCCTCCGCGGTGCTCGGCGACCTCGTGACGGTCGCCCGGAACCGGCTGGCCGGCACCCGCGGCCCCGGCGAGTCGGCGTACGCCGACCGGGCACTGCTGCCGATGGGCCAGACCCGCACCCGCTACCACGTGTCCATCGACGTGGACGACCGGGCCGGTGTGCTGGCGGCGGTGGCCACCGTCTTCGCCGAGCACGGCGTCTCCATCCAGACGGTGCGCCAGGAGGGCCGGGGCGAGGACGCCCAGCTCGTGGTGGTCTCCCACCAGTCCAGCGACGTCCAGCTGAGCGCGACCGTCGAGGCGCTGCGCGGCATGGACATCGTCCGTGACATCTCCTCGGTGATGCGCGTGGAGGGAGAGGTCGAGTGAGCGGACCGACGACCCACCAGTGGCGCGGGGTCATCGAGGAGTACCGCCCGCTGATCGACCTGCTCCCCGACGACCTGGAGCCGGTGACCCTCCGGGAGGGCGGCACCCCCCTGGTGCACTCCGAGTGGCTCTCGGGGCTCAGCGGCGCCCAGGTGTGGTTGAAGGTCGAGGGCAGCAACCCCACCGGCTCGTTCAAGGACCGGGGCATGACCACGGCGATCTCGCTGGCGAAGTACGACGGCGCGCAGGCGGTCGTGTGCGCCTCCACCGGCAACACCTCCGCCTCGATGGCGGCCTACGCCGCCAAGGCCGGCCTCACGCCGCTCGTGCTGATCCCCGAGGGCAAGATCGCGGCGGGCAAGATGGCGCAGGCGATCGTCCACGGTGCGCGGATCATCATGGTGCGCGGCAACTTCGACCACTGCCTGCAGATGGCCCGGTCGCTGTCCTGGGAGTTCCCGGTCGCCCTGGTGAACTCGGTGAACCCCGCCCGGCTGCAGGGACAGAAGACCGCGGCGTTCGAGATCGTCGACTTCCTCGGGGACGCACCTGACTACCACCTGCTGCCGGTCGGCAACGCCGGCAACATCTCGGCGTACTGGATGGGCTACGAGCAGTACCTCGCGCTGGGCCGGGCCACCAGGACTCCGGTGATGCGCGGGTTCCAGGCCGAGGGGGCGGCACCGCTGGTGACGGGGGAGCCCTTCCCCGACCCGGAGACCAAGGCGACCGCGATCCGGATCGGCAACCCCGCCTCGTGGAAGCTCGCCGAGGCGGCCGCGCGCGAGTCCGGGGGCCGCTTCGCGGCGGTCTCGGACGCACAGATCCTCGCCGCGCAGGCCGAGCTGGCCCGCCACGACGGCGTCTTCGTGGAGCCGGCCTCGGCCGCCGGCATCGCCGGCCTGCTCGCCGAGCTGGCCGGGGGCGAGTCGTACGCCGGCGCCACGGTGGTGGTGACCGTGACCGGTCACGGCCTGAAGGACACCGCGACCGCGCTGGAGTCGGTCGAGCTGCCCAGCGTGGTGGTGGACGCGGACGTGGCCGCAGCCGCCCGCGCGGCCGGGCTGGCCTGACCCGTGGCGAGCTTCGTGCCCGGCCCGGTGCGGGTGAGCGTCCCGGCCACCTCGGCCAACCTCGGGCCGGGGTTCGACTCCCTCGGCCTGGCCCTCTCGCTGCGCGACGAGCTCGTCGGGCAGGTGCGCCCGGAGGGGCTGAGCGTCCAGACGACGGGGGAGGGCGCGGACACCCTTCCCCACGACGAGCGGCACCTGGTGGTCCAGGCGATGCGTGCGGCGTTCGAGGAGCTGGGCGCGCGGCCGCCCGGTCTGGAGCTGCACTGCACGAACCGGATCCCGCACGGGCGTGGGCTGGGCTCCTCCTCGGCCGCGATCGTCGGGGGAGTGTCACTGGCCCGGGCCCTGGTGGCCGGAGGCGGCCTGCTGATGGACGACGACGCGGTGTTCCAGCTCGCGGCCCGGATCGAGGGCCATCCCGACAACGTGGCGCCGGCACTCCTGGGCGGGTTCGTGATCACCGGTGAGGAGGACGGCGCCTACTTCGCCGTACCCTCCGGGATCGACCCGCGCGTCAGTGCCGTCGTGTTCGTCCCGCCCACCCCGCTGGCCACCACCCTCGCGCGCGGCCTGCTCCCCGGGTCGGTCCCGCACGCGGATGCCGCCGCCAACGCCGGCCGGGCCGCCCTTCTCGTGGCGGCCCTCGCCGGCCGGCCCGAGCACCTGCTCGCCGCCACCCGGGACTACCTCCACCAGGACTACCGCGAGAAGGCGATGCCGGAGTCCCTGGCCCTGGTCGCCGCGCTGCGCCGCGACCACGTGCCCGCGGTCGTCTCGGGGGCCGGCCCGACCGTGCTGGCGTTCTGCGACGGTCCCGACTGCCCCCAGGGCTCCGTCGAGCGCCTGCTCGCCCGCTGCCCGGTCGGCTGGTCGGCGCAGCACCTGGAGATCGAGCGTGCCGGCGTGGTCACGGCCTGAACGGCACCAGGTCCTCTCCGCCGCCGTGCGCGACCACGCAGGTCGACTCCGGCACCTCGCGCCAGGCACCCTGCAGGTCGCCCAACGGCTCCGACACGATCAGCCGCGCGTCGTCGGACAGCTCGTGCAGCTGGGGGTTGTCGGGGTACTGGTGACGCAGGGTGGACACGTCGGTGCTGTGGAACAGCGAGCGCGAGCGCCCCTCGGTGGAGTAGCGGAACGCCCAGGTGGTGGTCCCGTCGGTGGTCGCCACCGTCATCTGGACGGCGTTCTCCACCCCGTGCCGCCGGGCAGTCTCCTCGATCAGCGCGACCGCCGCGCGCACCGCCGCGGGCGGGTCCTGCTCCAGGCCGAAGGTCAGCGCGAGGTAGAAGAACATCTCCGAGTCGGTGCTGCCCTCGATCTCCGGGTAGAGGTCGGGTCGCACCTCCAGCGCGAGGTCGCGCTTGAGCACGGGGAACGACGCGAGGCAGCCGTTGTGCATCCACAGCCACGACCCGTGCCGGAACGGGTGGCAGTTGGTCTGCTGCACCGCGGAGCCGGTGGAGGCCCGGATGTGCGCGAACACGCGGCGCGCACTCGACTGGGCGGCGAGCTCGTGCAGGTTGCGGTCGTTCCAGGCCGGCTCGGTGCTGCGGAACAGGCCCGGCACCTCGCGGTCGCCGTACCAGCCCAGCCCGAACCCGTCGCCGTTCGTGGTCGTGGCGCCGAGCCGCGAGTGCAGGCTCTGCACCACCAGGGAGTTGTGAGGCTTGATGAGGAGGTCCTCGAGGTTCACCGGCGCCCCTGAGTAGGCCAGCCAACGGCACATCGTCGTGCTCCTTCCACCCGGTCCCTTCCAGTCCAGCATCCCGACGCCGGGTGTGCCTCCCCCCTAGCGGATGAAGGGCCGGAGTCGGGTTGAGTGGTCCGTGCCACACCCGTGCGAGTCGGGTGGTAGCCTGGCTCCACGCCACTCGGCGTAGGCACCGGGCACGACGGAAGTCGGCCGGTGCACGAACTCCCCTCGGTCCCGTGCTGATCGCACCACACGTACGCCACCAGCCGACCCAACCCCGACCGGGTTGCCAGCGGCAGGTGTCGGGTGCCCGAGGGAACTGCCAAGCAAGCCGTCGGCGCGACGCCGGCCGGCACTGATACGTGGGAAGGACCTCACGTGACGGAAACCATCGAACCCACCACGGACGCGCCGGGGTCGTCGCAGCAGACACCGACCTCCAAGAAGCGCGCCGGTGGACTCAACTCCATGCTGCTGGCCGACCTGAAGGCGATGGCCGCCGGCCTGGGTGTCCCGGGGGCGAGCTCGATGAAGAAGGCTCAGCTCGTCGAGGCGATCAAGGCCGCCCAGGGCGGCGCCCGCACCGCCGGTGACCGGGGGCGACCCGCGGAGTCTCCCACCGAGCGCGGCCGCAGGTCGCGGACCGAGTCCGGCGAGCGCCGGACCGAGAAGGCCGAGCCCCGGACCGAGAAGGCCGAGCCCCGGACCGAGAAGGCCGAGCCCCGGACCGAGAAGGCCGAGCCCCGGACCGAGAAG
>NZ_DAOMFK010000233.1:0-4349 GCF_035429765.1 Nocardioides sp.
CCACCAGCACCTCCACGGCACCGGCCGCCGCCGACTCCAGGACGCGCGTCGCGGCGGTCTCCGGACGTGCCCAGTCGTCCAGGGTCGCGATCACCACCGAGGTGCGGCCCGCCGCCCGCGACGGGAGTGCCTGCACCACGTCGTCCCAGCCCGGCCCGGGAGCCGCGGCGGCTTCGCCCCAGACGCTCAGTGAGGCGGCGTGGGCCTTCATCTCCCGGCGGGCCCGCCCGAGGGTGACCGCGGGACACCCGGGCAGCGGACTGTCGTCGTCGGCGTCCTGGAGGAACAGCCCGAGCGCACCGCCCGGGTGCGCCTCGGCCGCGGCTCGGGACACCGAGAGCGCGCGGGCGTCGAACAGCGGGCCCAACGACCTCTCCAGTCCCCGTCCGCGCAGGTACCGGAGCAGTGCGCCCACCCGTCCCTCGGCCACCCGGGTCGCCAGACCCGGGGGCAGCGACGCGACGTCGAGCAGCGGGTTCGGCGTGAGCCGGGCGGCAGCGCCCCGGGCCAGGTAGTGGGCCGCGGCGTCGTGCTCGCCGGCGAACGGTTCCCCGGTCTGCGCCTCGTAGTGGGCCAGGTCGAACACCCCCGACCCGACGAGCTCGGCGAGGACCCGGGGCCGCTCCGCCGGGACCCGATCCCGGGTCGCCGGGCGAGCCTTCCGGCGGATCCGCATCTGTGCCCCTCGTCGTCGGGTCGCTGCGCCCGGCCGCTCCTCCGGTGGCGCGCCCGACCGCTGCGCCCAGCCTACGGTCGGCCACGCGCCCCTGCGTTCACAGAGGCGTAACACGCCCGCCCGAGACGTTTCCTGCCCGAAACACGCGGCGCCGCACGGCGAAACGTGGCCGTCGGAGGCTTCGGGGGATGGGGCGGACCCCTGGCCCGACACTGCCGTCGGAGCCCGGCACCGCCTGAGACCACCTGAATCCTGGAGGTTCCGTGGACGGCTACTACACCTGGATGTTGATCTCATCCTCGCTCGTCCTGATGATGACCACTCCGGCGCTGGCCTTGTTCTACGGCGGGATGAGCCGCTCGAAGTCCGTGCTGAACATGATGATGATGTCGTTCACCGCCATGGGCGTCGTCGGCATCGTCTACGTCCTGTGGGGCTGGTCGATGTCCTACGCCGGCACCGACATCGGGACGCTCTTCGCCAACCCGTTCACCGCGTTCGGCCTCGACGGCGTGGACTACGAAAGCTACGTCTTCGTGGCGTTCCAGATGACCTTCGCGGTCATCACCGCGGCGCTGATCAGCGGCGCGATCGCGGACCGGGTCAAGTTCTCCGCGTGGCTGCTCTTCGTGCCGCTGTGGATCACGCTCTCGTACTTCCCCCTCTCCCACATGGTGTGGGGCGGCGGCTTCCTGTCCGGGCTGAACCCTGACGGGCTCGCGGCACGGCTGTACGGCTTCGCCGACGGCATCGCCAACGTCGTGCCGCAGGACTACGCGGGCGGCACGGTGGTGCACATCAACGCCGGTGTCGCCGGCCTGGTGCTCGTGCTGCTGATCGGTACCCGCAAGGGGTTCGGCAAGGAGCCGATGAAGCCCCACAACCTGACCCTGACCATGATCGGCGCCGGCCTGCTGTGGTTCGGCTGGTTCGGCTTCAACGTGGGCTCGATCGTGTTCGTCGCGGGCGACGGCGGCGAGAAGGACATCGCCCAGTTCATGACCGAGACCGGTGTCACCTGGATCAACACCACGCTGGCCACCTGCGCGGCGATGCTCGCCTGGCTGCTGGTCGAGCGGATCCGGGACGGCAAGGGCACGTCGCTGGGTGCCGCGTCCGGCGTCGTCGCCGGTCTGGTCGCGATCACCCCCTCCTGCGGTGCGGTGGACGTGTACGGCGCGCTGCTGATCGGCGTGGCCGCCGGCGCACTGTGTGCCTACGCGGTCGGGCTGAAGTACCGGTTCGGGTACGACGACTCGCTCGACGTCGTGGGCGTCCACCTCGTGGGTGGCATCGTGGGCACCGTGCTCATCGGCTTCGTCTCCACCGCCAGCGCTCCCGGCGGTGTGGACGGCCTGTTCTACGGCGGCGGGATCGACCCGCTGGTGATCCAGGTGCTCACCGCCCTGGTCGCCATCCTCTGGTCCGGTGCCGCCACCCTGCTCGTCGGCCTGGCGATCAAGTACACGCTCGGCTGGCGGATCTCCGAGGACGCCGAGGTCGAGGGCATCGACTTCTCCGAGCACGGCGAAGCGGCGTACGACCTGGGCGTCAGCGGCGCCCGGCGCGGCGCCGGCGCCCTGGTCGGCTCGATGGCGCACGACAAGTCCTACTCCAAGGAAGAGGCACACGCATGAAGCTGATCACCGCGGTCATCAAGCCGCACAAGTGGGACGACGTCCGGGAGTCCCTGGAGACCTTCGGGGTCACCGGGATGACCGTGTCGGAGGTCTCCGGGTACGGCCGGCAGAAGGGCCACACCGAGGTCTACCGCGGCGCGGAGTACGACATCGCCCTGGTCCCGAAGATCCGGATCGAGATCGTGGTCGACGACGCCGACGTCGAGGACGTCGTCGGGATCGTGGCCAAGACCGCCCAGACCGGTCGCATCGGCGACGGCAAGGTGTGGGTGAGCCCCGTCGAGTCCGTCGTCCGGGTACGCACCGGCGAGAAGGACGAGGCCGCGATCTGACAGACCCGCCTCCGGCGCCCCGGCCCATCCTCCGCCCGGGCGCCGGAGGCGTTCCCCTGCCCACCCACCCCCCCAGGGAGCCCCGATGACCGCCAGCGGCCGTGAGCGGCGTACCGCCGACGCCGACGCGCGCTGCGTCGAGGCGTACGCCGGGTGCGGGGCCCCGCAGGCGGGGGTCGCCCTGGTGGCCGTGGGCGGCTACGGCCGTGGGGAGCTCGCCCCGCACTCCGACCTGGACCTCGTGCTGGTCCACGAGGAGGACGTCGGCGCGGAGCAGTGGGCCGAGAAGCTGTGGTACCCGCTGTGGGACGCCGGGTCGCGGCTGGACCACGCGGTGCGCACGTTCCCGCAGATGGTCGCCGCGGCCTCGGGTGACCTGAAGGTCGCCCTGGGCCTGCTCGACGTCCGCCACGTCGCGGGTGACCCGCACCTGACCCTGCGGCTGCGCACCACCATGCTGGCGACCTGGCGCAGGGAGGCCCGGGACCGGCTGCCCGCCCTGCGCACGCTGGTCCGGGCGCGCCACGACCTCGTCGGCGAGCTGGCGCACGCGGCGGTGCCGGACCTCAAGGAGGCCGAGGGGGGCCTGCGGGACGCCACCGTGCTCAAGGCGCTGGTCGCCAGCTGGCTGGTCGACGTCCCCCACGTGGAGCTCGAACGCTCCCGGCGCGCGCTGCTCGACGTGCGAGACGTGCTCCACGAGCTCACCGGCCGTCCCACCGACCGGGTCGCCCCCGAGGTGTGGGGGGACCTGGCCGTCGGCTGCGGCTGGACGGACGCGGCCGCGGCCCAGCGCCAGGTGCGAGAGCTGGGCCGCCGGATCACCCACCTCTCCCGGCTGACCTGGCACCGCGTCGACGCCGTGCTCGCGCGACCCCGGTCGGTCTCCGGGCCGCGGCGGCCCGAGCTGGTCGCGCTGGCTCCGGGGGTGGCGGCCTCCGGAGGGGAGGTGGTGCTCGACACGGGCGCCAGGCCGGAGCGCGACCCGCTGCTGCTGCTGCGCGCGGCCGTGGAGGCCGCAGAGCGCGGGCTCGCCCTGGCCCCGGCCACCGCCGCACGCCTGGTGGCCGACGGCGTACCCCTGCCGGAGCCGTGGCCCCACGAGGCCCGCCAGCTGATGGTGCGCCTGCTGGCCTCGGGTCGTGGCCTGCTCGGGGTGTGGGAGACCCTGGAGGCGACGGGCGCGCTGGCCGGGATACTGCCGGAGTGGGAGCGGATCCGGCTGCTGCCCCACGCCTCCACGATCCACCGCTACACCGTCGACCGGCACGTGGTGGAGACGTGCATCGAGGCCTCCGCCCTGATCCGTCGGGTCGCTCGACCGGACGTCTTGATGGTCTCGGCGCTGCTGCACGACATCGGCAAGGGGGGTCTCACCGAGCACAGCGTGGCGGGTGAGCCGATCGCCCGGAGCATCGCGACCCGGCTGGGCTTCGACGACGAGGCAGTCGACCTGGTCGCGACCCTGGTGCGCTGGCACCTGCTGCTGGCCCAGACGGCCACCACCCGCGACCCGGACGACCCCGCCACCGTGCGGGAGGTCGCCGCCCGGGTGCCGAGCGCGGAGGCCGTCTCGCTGCTGGCCGTGCTCACCGAGGCCGACGCCCGGGCGACCTCCCCCAAGGCGTGGACGTCCTGGCGGGCCGGGCTGGTGCGCACGCTGGTGGACCGGGTGCTGGCTGCGGTGGCCACGCGTGCCGC
>NZ_DAOMFK010000234.1:0-4347 GCF_035429765.1 Nocardioides sp.
CCGCCGTCCCCCCGTCGGCGCCGGCCGCCGACGGCACGGGGCGGCCCCGGCGCCGGGTGGCCCGCTGGCTGGTCGTGGCGCTCGTGGCCTGGCTGGTGTTCCTGGTCGTGGTCCCGGTGTGGGCCTGGACGCGGATCAGCAAGGTCGAGGCGTTCCCCGCCGGCCAGCGCCCGCCGGAGCAGCCGGGAACGACGTACCTCATCGTCGGCAGCGACTCACGGGCCGGGCTCTCGCGGGCCGAGCGTCGTGACCTCGGCACCGGCAGCGTGTCCGGCCAGCGCACCGACACCATCATGCTGCTGCACGTCGGCTCCGGGCCGAACCTGCTGATGTCGATCCCTCGCGACTCGCAGGTGGAGGTCCCCGGCCACGGGGTCACCAAGATCAACGCGGCCTTCGCCTACGGCGGCCCCAAGCTGCTGGTGCGCACCATCGAGCAGGACACCGGGATCCGGGTCGACCACTACGTCGAGATCGGTTTCGGCGGCTTCGTCGGCGTCGTCGACGCGCTGGGCGGCATCGAGATCTGCCCCACCCAGGACATGAAGGACCCCCTGGCCAACCTCGATATCAGCAAGGGTTGTCAGCAGGCGGACGGGGCGACCGCGCTCGGGTACGCACGCTCCCGCCACACCGACCCGCAGTACGGCGACATCACCCGGGCCGAGCACCAGCGTGAGGTGGTCTCGGCGGTCGGCCAGAAGGCGCTGTCGCCGTGGACCTTCCTCAACCCGGTCCGCTACGTCCGGCTGAACAAGGCGGCGGCGGAGTCACTGCGGATCAGCGAGGGGACCGGACCGTTCGCGATGATGCGCTTCGCGTGGGCGATGACGCGGGTGTCCGGCGACTCGGGGCTGACCTGCACCGTGCCCATCGTGAACCTCAGCGTGGAGTGGGATCCTGAGCGCTCCAAGGCGATGTTCCAGCACATCATCGACGACGACACCGAGGGCATCGGGCGCGACCTGTGCACGCCGAAGGGCCTCCCGCGCTGAGCGCTCGCGTCCCTCAGCGTCGCTCGTCGTGGAGGCGCAGCACGTCCAGCAGCACCCGCGCGGCCGGTCCGCCCGCCGACTCGGCGACCTCGACCGCCGAGGGCACGTCCAGGTCGTCGAGCAGGGCGGCCAGCACCCGCTCGCCTCCGTCCTCGTCCCCCGACCTGCGTGCGGCGCGCCGGAGTCCCTCCAGGGTCGCCGCGGCCTCCTCGAGCAGCGCCGGGGTGTACTCCCAGGACGAGGCCCACGGACGGCCCAGCAGCAGCAGCCGGACGACCGGGCCGGGCACCTGCTCGAGCAGGTCGCGCACGAGCACCAGGTTGCCGGTGGACTTGGCCATCTTGGTCCCGCCGTACAGCACCGTGCCGACGTGGAGCTGGCGCCGGGCGAACGGGGCGGTCCCGGTGGCCGCCTCGCTGATCGCCGCCTGGTAGGCGTGGTGGGGAAAGGCCAGGTCGGCCCCGCCGACCAGCACGTCCAGCGAGGCACCGAAGACGGTCCCCGCCATGGCGGCGCACTCCACGTGCCAGGCCGGGCGTCCCCACCCCCAGGGGCTCGGCCAGGCCGGATGGTCCTCGGGCGAGGGCTTCCACAGCGGCACGTCCCACGGCGACTCCCGGCCGTCCTCCGCCCGGTCACCGAACTCGGCGAACGCCGCGAGGGCCTCGTCCTCGTCGAGGCCGTGCCGGTCGAGCTCGTCGGGGGCCCGGAAGAAGACCGTCCCCCCGCGCTCGTAGGCCCGCCCGAGCCGGAGCAGCGCGTCGGTGAGCATGATGACGTGGGGAACGTGTGCGCGGGCGTGCGGGGTGGCGTCCGGCCGGGCGAACCCCAGGTCCCGCATGTCCCGGTCGAACAGGAACTCCTGGGTGACGGCGAGCTCGTCGTAGTGGCGGTGGTGCCGCCCGGCGGCGGCGGTGAGCACGTCGTCGACGTCGGTCACGTTGCGGCAGGTCACCGGACGCACCTCCAGCGCCCGGGCGAGCGAGGCCAGCAGGTCGGCCCAGATGAAGGTGGCCGCGTGCCCCAGGTGCGTGACGTCGTACGGCGTGATGCCGCAGGTGTAGACCCGCAGCACGCCGGTGAGCGGCAGCGGCGCACCCGCCAGCACGAGGTCGGCCGCGCGCGGGGCGGTCGAGCGAGGGATCTCGTAGCGGCCGGACAGGCCGACGACTCCCGACGTACTCACGTCCATGTCCCCTCCATGGACCGATCATGCCCCACCCGTGCAGTCAGCAGCGCGGCGGCGGCGCCAGGTCCCGCTCGACGCCGCGCAACAGCCAGACGTGCAGCCCGCAGAAGCTGGTCACCCGCTCATAGCGCTCGGCCAGCAGCGCCCGGAGCCGGCCCGACTCGTCGATGTGCCAGGAGTTCAGCGGTGTCGCCTCCACCACCCAGGTGGGGGCCTCGGGCCCGGCCAGCGTGCTGCGCAGCCGCTCCTGGTCGGGGTCCAGCGTGCGCATCGGCAGGCTCCACAGGTAGGGGTAGGGCGAGGTGAGGTCGGCCGTCTCCAGGATCGAGGGCGACCCGTAGAGGACGACGGCGGTGTCGCCCGGCTCGCTGGAGGCGGCCAGCCACTCACCGGTGTGCTGCTGGAACCACACCCACGGGGTGGTCGCGTAGACCACGGCCATGACGACCACGAGACCGGACGCCGAGCCGGCCGCCACCCGGGCCCAGCGGCGGGCCGATCGGCCGTCCCGGTCCCCTCGTGCGGCGAGCATGCCGGTGCCCAGCGCCAGCATCGGCACCAGCCCGATCAGGTAGTGCGCCCAGTAGCTGCCCCCGCCCAGGAGCGCGGTCAGCGCGTAGGCCAGGCCGAGAGTGACCGCCCACTCCTCCGCGGAGAGCCGTCGCACCCGACCCAGGCTCGAGCGCCCCCAGGTCCACAGCAGTGGAACCATCGCGCTGACCAGGGCGAGCCCGAGCAGCTGCCAGGCCCGGGTCAGCGGCGCCGTGGTGCTCTGGCTGAGGATCACCTCGAGGGCCTGCTTCCGGAACGCGCCCAGGTCGGTCCACAGCTGCAGGCCGTCGAGACCGTGCGAGTGGGCCCAGCCGTAGGCGGCCAGGTTGGGCAGCAGGACCCCGACCGCGACGCCGGCGCCGAGCACCAGGCTGCGCGTCTCCACCCGGCGCCGGCGCAGGGAGTCGGCGACGAGGAGCACGGCGACGAAGACCAGCCCGTCCAGGAAGTTCTGCTTGACCAGCACCGCGGAGCCGGCCAGCACCCCCGACCCGACGGCCAGTCCCCATCGAGCCGCTCCCCGGGGCCGGCGCCACGCGTCCAGCGCCAGCGCGACGCTGCCCGCCACGAACGGGGTGGCGAACAGCTCGCCGTCGGCCTGGTCCGCCGCGAGCGCGGGCGAGACGAGCATCGCCGCGGCCACCACCGCGGCCCACCGGGCCGCGGTGTCCCCCGCCACCAGGAACGCGGACCGGGCGACCGCAGCCACCGTCAGCACGGCGAACGGGATGCTCAGCAGCCGGATGGCGCCGTCCCAGTCGGTGAGCGCGGCCACCCGGAAGATCGCCATCAGCAACGGCGGGCGGTCGACGTGGTAGTCGCCGTACAGGAACTCCCCACCGGTGCGCCAGTGCCTGGCGAGGAACAGGTAGCCACCCTCGTCGGACCGCAGCGGCTGGGTCAGGAAGACGAGCCGGGCGGCGACGACGGCCACGCACACCCAGCCGACGAACGTGCGGGTGCGCAGGGCTCCCGCCCAGCGCACGGTGGCCGACCGCGCAGTGGTGAGCACGGCTCAGGTGTGCACCGGGTGCGTCTTGCGGGTCTGCATCCACCTGGCTGCCAGGGCCGCGTAGATCGCCAGGATCACCAGCAGGTGCAGCGCGTAGACCAGCGACTGGGAGCCGTTGGGCAGGTAGGTGCCGAAGAGGTAGTGGTCCAGGTAGGAGCCGGAGTACGCCGACCCGTCCGCCTGCGTGCGCAGCCACTTCTCCGACACGGTGAGGGGACAGCGCCAGCCCATCACCACGATCGTGATGCCCCAGGTGACGGCCATCAGGTGCAGCGCGAGCCAGCGTGGGTCACGGAACCCCAGCAGCCCGCCGCACATCTGGAAGACGAGGTAGGCGGCGTGCAGCACCACCACCCCCCACGCCAGCGTCGTCCACACGCCCCCAAGGCTATCCGGAGCGGCGGGGTACCCGTAACCAGCGGCGCCGGCGGGGCGGCGTGGTCCCACCCGCCCCAGGCGTCACAGCGCGCGAGGCACACTCACACGTGTCACAGCTCAGACTGGATCCCGGCGAGCAGCTGGCGGGCCATCACGATCCGCTGCACCTGGTTGGTGCCCTCGTAGATCTGGGTGATCTTGGCGTCGCGCATCATCCGCTC
>NZ_DAOMFK010000235.1:0-4337 GCF_035429765.1 Nocardioides sp.
GCCGTACAGCGCGTCCGGGTCGCTGTCCTGCAGGCTCCCGCCGACCGCCACCAGCAGGCCCGGCCGGCCGGTGCGCAGGGCGGCGACGACCGCGTCCAGGGCCGGGAGGTCCTCCGTGCGGGACACCGCCAGCACGGCGCCCCGGGTGTCGGCGCCCGCGGTGGCCGAGACCCAGTCCGCCGCGGGCAGGTCGGCCCCGAGGTAGGTGGTGGGGACTCCCGCTCGTCGGGCCGCCGCAGCGAAGGCGAGCACGCCCAGGTCGTGGTGGGCTCCCGGAGGGAGACCGACGACCACCCGGGGTCCGGAGGCCACGCGCCCGCCGGCCTCGTAGGCGGCACCCAGCCGACGGTGCACCGCGTGGGCGACCAGGTGCTCGCCGGCGACACTGAGCTCACCTCGCGCCCAGGCCTCGCCGAGCGCGTGGAGGGCCGGCATCAGCCAGTCGTCGACTGCCGTCTCGAAGGAGGTCAGGCTGAAACGCCGGTCCAGGACGGCCGCGACGGCCGCCGCGTCCAGGCCGACCCCGGCTGCGACGAGGGCGCGCGCGTCCGCGGCGAGGTCGTCCCCGCCACGCCCCTCGGAGGTGTCGGGCCCCTCGGTGATGGGCGCGGGCGGCAGCCCCTCGGCCGCCCGTCGACGGGTTTCCTCGGCGGCCTGGCGGGGGGCCCAGCCCTCCTGGACGAGGGTCTGCATGGTGCGCAGCGACTGCACGGCCCCCTCGTCGTAGAGGCGGTACCCGGCAGCGGTGCGGACCGGGGCGACGACGCCGTAGCGGCGTTCCCAGGCCCGCAGCGTCGGCACGGCGATCCCGGTGAGCTCCGCGGCGTGCTTGATCGTGTACATGGATTGTCGATCCTAGACGGCTGCTGCCGTCGGAGTGAGAGGCACGCGCGTTCCTAACCTTTGACAAAGTTTGTGCGACCAGCCTAGAGTCTCGACAGAGTTTCGACAAGCCCTAGACACCCGCAGGAGCGTCATGACCCAGCCTCGACCCACCGCCGCCGTGATCGGCGCGGGCGTCTCGGGCCTCACCGCGGCCCACGTGCTCTCCGGCACCCACGACGTCACCCTCTACGAGGCCGACCCGAGGCTGGGCGGCCACGCACACACCCACGACGTCCCCGCCGCGGACGGCCGGCAGCTGAGGATCGACTCCGGCTTCATCGTGCACAACGACCGCACCTACCCCCACCTGCTCCGGCTGTTCGGCGAGCTGGGCGTGCAGACCCGCGCGACCGAGATGAGCATGAGCATCACCTGCGAGGGCTGCGGACTGTCCTACGCGGGCGGGCGCGGCGCGGGTGGCATCCTCGCGCAGCCCCGGCGCCTGGCCGACCCTCGTTTCGTGCGGATGCTGGTCGAGGTGCCGCGCTTCCACCGCGCGGCCCGACGGCTCCTCGCCAGCACCGACCAGGACCCCACCTGGGGCGAGTTCCTGAGTGAAGGCGGCTACTCCGACTACTTCGTCCGGCACTTCGCACTGCCCTTGGTCTCGTGCGTGTGGTCCTCCGGGGACACCGACTCCGGCAGCTACCCCGCTCGCCACCTCTTCCGGTTCCTCGACCACCACGGGATGCTGAGCGTCACCGGATCGCCCACCTGGCGAACCGTGGTCGGCGGCTCCGCGAGCTACGTCGACCGGCTGCTGGCTCGCCTCGCCGCGCACGGCGGCACCGTGCTTCCTGCTGCTCCGGTGACCGCCGTGCTGCGGCACGCGGACGGCGTCGACGTCCGGACCGGCGACGGGAACACCACGACCTTCGACACGGCGGTGGTGGCCACCCACGCCGACGAGGCCCTGCAGCTGCTGGCCGACGCGAGCCCGGAGGAGAAGGATGACCTCGGGGCCATCGGGTACTCCGCCAACGAGACCTGGCTGCACCGGGACGCGACGGTCCTCCCCGCCAGCCCGCGTGCACGAGCCTCGTGGAACTACCGGATGTCCTGCGCCCGGCGCGTGGACGACGAGCCGGTCCTGGTGAGCTACTGGATGAACCGGCTGATGGGGCTCACCGACAGCGAGGAGCACGTGGTCACGTTGAACCCTCAGGGACGCGTGGACCCGGCGCTCGTCACAGCGCGGATGTCCTACCGGCACCCGGTCTTCACCCACGAGGCCGTGGCCGCGGCCGCTCGCCTCCGGGACGCCGGCGGCGACCGGCTGGCCTTCGCCGGCGCGCACCTGGGCTGGGGCTTCCACGAGGACGGCTGCCGGTCCGGGGTCGAGGCCGCCACCTCCCTGGGCGGCCGCTGGTGACCGTGCCCGCCGACCTCACCGTGCCCGCGCTCGTCGTCGGCACGGTCAGCCACGCGCGTCGCTCCCCGGTGTCGCGCCGCTTCCAGCACCGGCACTACCAGTGGCTGGTCGACCTCGACCGGCTGCCCCGGTACCGGTGGCCGCTGCGCCTGGTCTCCCGGTTCGACCCTCGTGACCACCTCGACGCGGGCCGCCTCGGAGGAGGCATCCGCGGTGACCTCGCCCGGTTCCTGGCGGCACGAGGGGTCGAGCTGACCGACGGCGACCGGGTCCTCATGCTCGCTCACGCCCGGGTCCTGGGCCACACCTTCGACCCGCTCACGGTCTTCTGGTGCCTGGACCGCGAGGGTCGCCGGCGGGCGGTGGTCCTGGAGGTGCACAACACCTACGGGGAGCGCCACGCCTACCTGCTCGACCTGGACGAGGAGGGACGCGGGAGTGTCGACAAGGCCTTCTACGTCTCCCCGTTCAACGACGTGTCCGGACGGTACGACGTGCGGGTCAGCCTGGACCGCGAGCGCGCGGGCGTCTCCATCCGTCTGGTCCGCGACGGGCGTCCGGTCTTCACCGCGGCCAGCACCGGCGTCCTCGTGCCGGCCACCCCGGCGAACGTCCGACGCACCGCCGTGCGCCACCTGCTGATGACCCAGCGGGTGAGCCTGCTGATCCGCTGGCACGGGATCCGCCTCTGGCTCGCCCGGCTCCCCGTCCACCCCCGTTCCCCGCACCCCCAGGAGGCCGTCCGATGAGCTCGATCGCCGCACCCCGTCGCGTCCAGGCACCCCGCAGGCCGGGGGTGCGCGCCGCCGTGGCACGCCGAGTGGTGGCGGTGGTGGCCGACCGGGTCCCGGTCCAGGTACGCCTGCCCGACGGAACCCTCCTCGGCCGGCGCTCCACCGACCCCGAGGTGCGGGAGGGGTGGCCGGTGCTGGAGCTGGTCCGGCCCGACGCCTTCTTCGCACGGCTCGGCCGCCACCCCAAGATCGGCATCGGCGAGGGGTACGTGGCCGGCGACTGGCGGGCCGGGGAGGGCACCGACCTCGCGGACCTGCTGGTGCCGTTCGCCGCACGGCTCACCTCGGCAGTGCCACCGGGGCTGGCCCGGTTCCGGCGGCTGGTGGACCGGCGCATCCCCGCCGCCCAGCGCAACTCCCTGCGCGGCTCGCGCAGCAACATCGAGGCCCACTACGACCTCAGCAACGAGCTGTTCGGCGCGTTCCTGGACGAGACGCTGACCTACTCCTCGGCCCTGTTCGACCCCTCCCTCCCGCTTCAGGACCAGGACCTCGCGCAGGCCCAGCTCCGCAAGGTGCACGCGATCTTGGACCGCGCCGGCGTGGGCCGCGGGACCAGGCTGCTCGAGATCGGCACCGGGTGGGGCACGCTGGCCATCGAGGCCGCCCGACGCGGGGCGCTCGTCACCACGGTGACGCTCTCCCAGGAGCAGGCGCACCTGGCCCGGCAGCGGGTGACGGAGGCGGGCCTGGCCGACCGGGTGGAGGTCCGCCTGGAGGACTACCGCGAGGTCGCCGGCAGCTACGACGCGATCGTGAGCGTGGAGATGATCGAGGCGGTCGGCGAGGAGTTCTGGCCGACGTACTTCGCGGCCCTGGACCGCCTGCTGGCACCGGGCGGCACGGTGGCCCTGCAGGCCATCACGATGAGCCATGAGCGGTACCTGGCCACCCGCCGGTCCTACGGGTGGATCCAGAAGCACATCTTCCCCGGTGGGCTGATCCCGTCGCTCGAGGCGATCCAGCAGGTCACCACGCGGGGGACGACGTTGCGCGTCGACGAGGTGCACCGGTTCGGCACCGACTACGCCGAGACGCTCCAGCGGTGGCGGCGCACCTTCACCGAGCAGTGGCCGACGATCAGCCGCCGGGGCTTCGACGAGGCCTTCCGTCGTACCTGGGAGTTCTACCTGGCCTACTGCGAGGCCGGGTTCGCGACCGGCTACCTCGACGTGGTCCAGCTGCGGCTGCGCCGGCCCGCCGAGGCCGGCACGCCCGCGGCGCCGGCCCGCGGGATGCTCGTCGCGTGACGGCCTCGGTCCTGTGGCTGCGCCGCGACCTGCGGC
>NZ_DAOMFK010000236.1:0-4335 GCF_035429765.1 Nocardioides sp.
CTGGCGCTCTGCGACGCCGACCTGGCGGTCCTGGCCGCGCCCGCCCGGCGGTACGACGCCTACGCCGCCGACGTGCGTCGGGAGTACGCCGCCGTCCCCGAGGTGGCGTTCCGCGCCGGCCGGGCCGCCCTGCTGGACGACCTGCTGTCGCGCCCGGTCCTGTTCCACACGGCGTACGCCCGGGAGCACTGGGAGCCACGGGCCCGGGCGAACCTCTCCCGGGAGGTGGCCGGGCTGGTGCGCCGGGATGGCCCGGACGGGCCACCCGGCCGGACCGGGGGGACCATTTACCCGCCGACCGTGTCATGAACCGCCCTCCCGCCCGTCGAGTAGGTGATGGCAACCAGCCGCTGGGACGCAGCGGCCGACACTCGGGGAGTCGACATGACGGTCAGGGAAGCAGCAAGGGTGCTGGACATGAGCGTGTGGCGGACGTGGCGGCTGTGCACCGTCGGCGTCCTGCCGTACTGGCAGGTCGAGGGACGCATCCACATCCACCCGAGGGCCATCGAGGACTACGTCCGGGTGTTCGCCCGGCCGGCCGCCGAGACTGCGCACACGGCGGCCTGACCCGCCGGCGAGGCGGCGCTCACGGGGGTGGCGCCGCCCGCCGGAGAGGGTCGTGCGCGGCCCGGTACGCCGATCCCCCCGCCCCGGCGCTCAGTGCATGGCGCCGACGGCCTCCGGCGCGAAGCCGGGGAAGACCGTGTCGAGCTGGCCCCCCGAGAGCCCGAACCGGCTGACCATCACCTCGGCCAGCACGCTGCGGTAGTCCTGCGAGAGCGGGACGTCCCCCTCGTTGAGACTCGCATCGCTCAACGGCTGCCATCGCCCGCGCACGGCGCCGCCGTCCACCCCCGCGCCGAGCAGGAGCATCGCGTTGCCGTAGCCGTGGTCGACGCCGTGGTCGCCGTTCTCCTCCACGCGGCGTCCGAACTCGCTGAGGGTCACCACGGTCACCCGGGCGGCGTGCGGTCCCAGGTCCTCGAAGAACCGGGCCAGCGATCCGGCGAAGTGGTCCAGGTGGCTGACCATCCACTCGTCCGCGGCGAGCGAGGTGCTGCCCAGCCCGGTGTGCATGTCCCAGTCGCCGTAGTCGATGGTCACCACCCTCGCGCCGATGTCGGCCTTGATCAGCAGCGCGGTGTTCGCGAGCACCGACTGCAGCGGCCCGTCCGGGTAGGTGGCCTTGGCCGCCGACATCTGCTCGTCGGTGGTCGACGACACCACCGACAGCCGGTCCACGGCCGACAGGGCGGTGTCCACCGCGGCGCTGAGCGGGGTGCGCCCCCCGGCCCAGGCGGCGCTGAGCGACGCCGACACCTGCGCGTCGGACTCCAGCCAGTCCAGCGTGGGGAGCCGGAAGCCGGTCACCTCGTTGGCGCCCAGCGCCGGGGCCGGGCCGGCGAGAGCGGTCGGCAGCATGCTGTCGCCCAGCTGCACCTGCTCCTCGGGCCGGGCGTCCGGGGCGAGACCGACCACCCGGTTGATCCAGCCGACGCGCGCACTCGAGCCCGGGTGCGCCCGCTCGACCTCCTCCATCGCGTCGAAGTGGCTGCGGTTGGGGGCGGGCAGGCCCACGCCGTGGACGGCGCCGAAGGTCCCGGCGTCCCACATGGGCAGCAACGGCGCCAGGGACGGGTGCAGGCCGAACCGGCTGTCCGCGCCCAGCAGGGCCCCCTCGGGGACCACGATGCCGGGACGCATGGTGCTGAGGTAGTCGTGGTCCGCCCCGCGGGGGACCAGGATCGACAGCCCGTCCGACCCGCCGCGCATCGAGAGCACGACGACGACGTTGCCGCCGGGGGCCGCGCCGTAGGCCACCTGGCGGAAGGTGTCGCCGAAGAGGCTCGCGGCGGTCATCGCGCCGGTCGCGCCGGCGACCCCGGCGAGGAAGCGCCGGCGGCTGAGGGAGGGGCCGGGGCAGCCGCAGGGTCGTGCGCGGTCGGCCGGGTCACCGGTGGTCGTCATCGTCGTCTCCTCACCGGGTCATGTGGGCGGGCGAACCGAGCATGATCATGAGTACCTGCCGGATCCGGCTGGCGGACAGGTCCGAGACGGTGACCCGCCTCGAGAGCGCGAGGCCGGTGCGCACCGACACCGCCGCGCGGAGCCGGTCACCGGCGGGCTCGCCGAGCAGGCGCTGCGCCATGTGGTCCACCACGGCACCGAAGCTGGCGGGCAGGTCGGGCAGCCACGAGGCGTCGGAGGGGAACCGCGCGTCCTGGGTGGGCCACCACTGGTTGGCGAGGCTGCGCTGCACGCTCAGCGAGTCGAGCACCCGGCCGGCGCTGGACCAGGCGAGGTTGACCTCGGGGAACCCGTTCGGCGCGGGCCAGCCGTACGGCGTCATCCCCTGCCCGGAGATCGCCCAGAAGATGGCGTTGGCGAAGGACGAGTCGTCGGCCGGGCGCTGCGGCAGGATCCGCAGGGCGCGGATGGTGGCGGTGGTCTCCTCCAGGGGGGTGCGCACCTTCCGCCCCTGCGCGGAGGCGAACTCGGGGTGGGCGACCAGCGCCCGGAGGGCGGCCTTGATGTCGGTCCCGCTGCGGGTGAAGGCCCGTGCGACGCTGCTGACCAGGGCACGCGACGGGGTGTCGTGGACGAACTTCACGCACAGCCGCCGGGCCAGCCGGCTGGCGGTGGCCGGGTGGTGGGCCAGGTAGCGCAGGTACGCCTCGGTGGCGGCGCGTCCGTCCGCCTTGGCGTTCCTGTGGGTGAACCCCATGACCCGGATCCGCCCGGTCCAGTGCGCGGCAGGGTCGTAGTAGGCGCGGAACTCCGGCCACCACAGGTCGACCCGGTACCCGGTGAGCATCCGGGCGGAGGCCAGCACGTCCTCCTCGGTGTAGCCGGACTCGACCCCGACCGAGTGCAGCTCCAGCAGCTCCCGGCCGAGGTTCTCGTTGGGCGCGTCCTTGGTGGAGGTGGCGTTGTCCAGGTAGAGCCCCATCGAGCTGTGCGTGGTGGCCGCCACCAGCATGTCGTCGAAGCGGCCGAGCGCGTGCGTGCGGATCATCTGGTCGTAGGAGACCCGGTAGGGCCAGGCCTCGTCGTCCCCGAGGGGGATGTGCAGCAGGTTGGACCAGAACTCGACCATCACCTCGTGCAGCTGCCGGTGGGAGAGGACGCGGCGCATCAGCGTCCAGCGGCCGAGGTCGGTCATCACCTCCCAGGCCGGCGCCACGCCGCTCTGGTGGCGCTCCCACAGCTTGGTCGGCGGGTACCACAGGGTGGGGAACCAGCCTCGGACCGCGTTGCCCGGGGCGTCCTTGACGCGGTCGGGGGCCAGCTGCTTCTCGAACCAGGCCCGGCCACCCCCAGCGCGGCGGATCTGGGTGGCCAGCCCCGGCGTGTAGCCGTAGCTGAACCGGTCGGCGAGGTGCCGGTCGCGGGCGCTGAGGGCCGCGGCGGCGCGCGCGTCGTCGGTCATGGTCGACACTGGGGGCCTCCTCGCCGGAGTGTGCGTCGTCCCGCCCGCGGGGGCTCGGCGGAGTGACGATGATGGCAGCACGGGCGTGGCCGGCGCAGGCGAATGGCGAGGTCGGCCGAGGTCAGCAGAGGGTGCCGCGGTCGCCGTCCAGCCGCACCCGACGGCCGAGCGGCACGGGCAGGTTGACCTGCCCGTGCCCGACCGGAAGGTCGTGGACGAGCGGGACGCCGAGCGGCGCGAGCCGGGACCGGAGCAGTCCGCTGACCACGGCCGGCTCCCCGCAGTGGGTGAAGCTGCCGCTGGCGACACCGCGCACCCCGTCGAACCAGCCGGCCCTCAGCAGCTGGGTGAGCGCGCGGTCCAGCCGGTACGGCGCCTCCGCGACGTCCTCGATCAGCACGAGCGAGTCCCGCGCCGGGCGGGCGTCCGCGGTGCCGAGCATCGCCGCCAGGAGCGTGAGGTTGCCGCCGACCAGCACCCCCTCCGCGTCGCCGCCACCGCCGGGCCGTCCCTGGAGCACCGGGGAGCCGCCCTCCATGAGCAGCGCGCGCACCGCGGTGGTCGTGGTCTCGTCGGCGTCGGCGAGCCCGGCCACGCCCGGGCCGTGCACGGTGACCACGCCCAGTCGCGCAGCGAATGCCTGGTGCAGCGCGGTGACGTCGGAGAACCCGACCAGCCACTTCGGGCCGGCCGCGGCCAGGGCCCCCCAGTCGAGCAGGTCCAGGACCCGCTGGGAGCCGAACCCGCCCCGGCTGCACCACACCGCCGTGACACGGGGGTCGGTCCAGGCGTTCTGCAGCGCCGCGGCGCGGGCGGTGTCGGTCCCGGCGAGCCAGCCGTGCTCGTCCGGGGCGAGCGGGTCGGGGGGACGCACGTCCAGGCCCCAGCCGCGCAGCACCTCG